>NZ_CP046104.1:4400969-4714322 GCF_009707425.1 Micromonospora sp. WMMC415
CGCGGGTCAGGAGAGCGCGAGGCGGGCCAGCGTACCGTCGGCGGCGACGAGGAGGAGGTCGAGGCGGTTCGCCCCGACCTGGAACAGCCGGTCGTCGGCGACCAGGGCCGCGAACCGGCGACCGCCGGCGTCCCGGGGAACCACCGGCACGACCGCGGCGACCCGGCCGTTGACCGCGACGGCCAGCGGCGTGCCGTCGGGCACGGAGTCGGGCAGGTCGCCCCAGACCAGCGCGGGCAGCCGCCCGGCGTCCGGGTCCACGTCCCGGAACGCGGCGAGGTCGCCGACGCGGGCCGAGCCGGCCGTCGGCGGGTTCCCCACCGGGGTACCGATCAGCGGGTGCGGGGAGGGTGGCGGCGGCGCGGCCGGCACCCCGCCGGAGATGGGGGTGCCCTGGGCGGGCCGGTCGTAGAAGAGCTTGCCCGGGTCGTCCCGCGGCGCCTGCCGGGCGGAGCGGCCGTCGACCGGCCACGGCACCCGGATCCCGGCCTCGTCGGCGACGGTGGGCAGCAGGTCGACGTGCTGCCAGTTCCGGTCGTCGACGCGACCGGCGCGCTGCCCCGGCGACTTGACGAACAGCGGCACCCAGGCGACCTCGTCGACGGCGGCCCGGATCGCGTCCATGCCCCGCCCCTGCGCGCCCCTCGTGAAGCTGACCCCGTGGTCGGCGGTCACCACCAGCAGCGCCTGGTCGTACAGGCCGGTGGCCCGCAGCGTGCGCAGCGTCTCGCCGATCAGCCGGTCGGTGTAGCCGAGCTGGGCCAGGTGGCGCTGCCGGGCCAGCTCGATCCAGCCCTCCCCCACGTTCGGGAAGTCCTCGGGCGCCTCGTAGCGCATCCCGGAGGGCAGGTACGCCCACGGCGAGTGCGGCATCAGCAGGTGCAGGAAGTGCAGCGTCGGCGTGGCCGACGGCTTCAGGCCGGCGAGGAAGCTGGTGAACCGGGCCGGCTGGTTGGCGTTCAGCCGGTCCCACCGGAACTTCGGGTCGGTGGGCACCGGCTCGGCCGCGTCGACGCCCGCCTCGGCGGCGGTGCGCTCGCGGTAGGAGTCCTGGGGGTCGACCCGGCTGTCGACGGGCGCGGCGAGGCGGGCCAGCAGCTCCGCGCTCTCCCGGACGAGCACACCGATCCCCTGCTCCGGTGTCACGCGGCGCTCGCAGCGGCTGGGTGGGCAGAGCCGGGTGATGCTCTCCTCGGCGCGGATGTCGTACAGGCCGCCGAAGGCGGTGAACAGGTTGTCCGGGTGCTGAGAGTAGTGCGGCGCGGCCCCGGTCGTCGGGTAGCGCCCGGACAGCATCGCCGGCATCGCGTACGGCGTCCAGCCGCTCACGCCGGTCGCGTTGCGGTAGAAGGTCGACCCGGCGGCCAGCTCCGCGAAGTGCGGGAACCGGGCGGCGTCCACCCGCCCGTCGGGGCCGAGCAGGGAGACCAGGGGCAGCTCGTCGAGGATCAGCATCACCACCGGCGGGTGGAGGCCCCCGTTGGCGACCCCGGCGGCCCCGCCCTCGCCACGTGGCAGGACCACCGCCGACGTCGGCGAGGCGAGCAGGAACAGCCCGACGAAGATCGGCGGACCCACCGCCGCCACGCGTAGCACCCGCCCGGGTCCCCGCCAGCGCCGGTGGGCCACCGCGCCGCCGGCACCGGCCGCGACGGCGACGAGCAGCAGCGACGTGCCCCGCAGCGTGGTGACGGACCGGCCGACCTGCACCGCCAGCGCCGCGACCAGCAGGCCGACGAGGGTGGTGTGCGTCGCCGCCCGGACGCGTGCTCCGGCGAGCCGGGACACCGCGCCGAGCAGCCCCACCGCGAGCGTGGGTACCAGTGCGACCAGCGCCACCAGCAGCAGGATCTCACCCCGGTCGGCGCGGTGGAACAGGAAGAAGTCCGGGCTGCGGCCCAGGACGTCCAGCAGCGGCTGGGTGACCGCGAGCCCGACCAGGGCGGTGATCTCCAGCAGCCGGCCGCGCTCCGCCCGCCAGCCGGCCCGGAGCCGTACGGCCCGCCGGCCCGGTGGATCGGGCGGGGTGGCCGGGTCAGCCACCCACGACCGCCCGGTAGAGCGTCCGGGTGCCCGAGGGCAGGTCGAGGCGGTTCTCGATGCGGCAACGGGCCCCGAGCAGCCGCTCGAACTCGTCCCGCCGGTAGTCGGGGAACAGCCCGTCCGGCTTGTTCGCCAGCAGGCGGCCGGCCATCGGGTCCTCCGGGTGTACGAACTCCACGACGAGCCGGGCGCCGGGCACGCCGAAGCCGGCGAGCCAGTCCACCACCTCGGGCAGGGGCACGTTGCGCCCGATCGCCAGGTGGTGGACCACGGCCAGGGCGAGCACCGCGTCGGCCCGTGCCCGGTCGGCGAAGGCGGCCCGCTCGACGCCCCGCCAGCCCCCGCCCGGGGACGGGTCGGCAAGGTCCATCACCAGCGGCAGGATGCGCCGCTCCCCCTCGGCCCGCAGCGCCCGGTACAGCCGGTCCACCACCGCCGGGTCCTGTTCGGCGGCGACGACGTAGTCGGCGTGGTCGGCGGCGAGGCGGGCGTAGCGCCCGTCGTTGGCGCCGAGGTCGAGCGCGAGGCGGGCGCGGGGCCCGGCGGCCAGCGACCCGGCGACGAAGCTCTCCTTGGCCGCCCGGTCGGCGGCGCTGTAGCCGCAGGTGCGCTGGTAGTCGATCCAGTGGCTGGCGGGCGGCTGCCGGTCCAGGCGGCCGACCAGGCGTTCGAGTCCGCGTACGGTGGCCAGGGCCAGCTCCCGCGAGTAGCCGGCGGCGCGCAACTGGGTGCGGACGTCGGCCGTGCTGGCCCGGGCGTTGCGGCGCCGCATCGCGTCGTGCAGGTGCACGTGGGCGAACACGCCGGGCCGCAGCCGGTGTCGGCCGGCGAAGAGGCGGCGCATCTCGTCCGGCTCGATGCCGTCGACCCGGGACCGCAGCCACGGCTGGAAGTCCAGCCCGAGGTGGGCGCCGAGCATCAGCGGGTAGAGCAGCGTCTGGCAGAACTGGCGGTAGCCGGCCCACGGTTCGCCGTCTCGGGCCGGCGTGAACGAGCCGACGTCGATGAAGACCGGCTGCGCGCCGCGCCACTGGAGGTTGTAGGCGGACCCGTCCTTGGTGGTGAAGCCGGCCGGCAGCGCCGCACGCAGGATCTCCAGGTGCAGCAGGGCCGCGTCGCGCAGCATGGCGTGCGACCACTCGTACGGGTGGGAGACGAACGGGATGCGCTCGTGGCGCAGCACGGCCGCCCAGCCCTGCGGCACGGGTACGGTCTCGACGGGCTCGGTGCCGCACACCCTGCCCTCGGCGAGCAGGGCGGGGAAGAAGTCGCTGGCGGCGAGCGCCCGCCACTCGGCGGCGGCCCGCTCGTCCAGCACCCGCAGCACCTCGTCGCCGTGGTGGTAGACGCGGTTCGCCGGGTCGCGGAAGGACGCCGGCTCGGCCCGCAGGCCGGTGTCGGGGTACGCCATGCCGGTCAGTGCTGGTCGGTGGGCTGCTTGCGGAACCGGTCCACCAGGCGCCGCCAGTAGAGCTTGGCCGCCACCGCGACGCCGGCCACGCCGCCGACCACCGCCTGCACGATCAGGCTGCCGGAACCCGCGTCCAGGTACGCCAGATGGTTCACCGACCGCTCCTTCCGTATCGACCCTCGGCGCACCGGAGCATCCTCCTGAGGGATTTGACCCGGTACGCCTGACTTGTCGGTCACAGTACGCGGAAAGACGCCCCGGCGAGGGCGAGACCGGGCACCCGGTGTCCGATCCGTCCAAGACCGGGCGGCGCCGCGGGCCCTACCGTGGCCGGCATGACACCTCGCTTCGACCTGATCGGCACGGCCGTCACCGACATGGCCCGCACCCTGGACTTCTACCGCCGGCTCGGCCTCGACATCCCGCCCGGCGCGGAGTCCGAGCCGCACGTGGAGGTGACCCTGCCCGGCGGTGTCCGACTCGCCTGGGACACCGTCGACACCATCCGCTCGTTCGACCCGGACTGGACACCGCCCACCGGCAGCCCCCGGATGAACCTCGCCTTCCGCTGCGCCGACCCCACGGAGGTCGACCGCTGGTACGCCGAGCTCACCGAAGCCGGGTACCACGGCCACCGCAAGCCGTGGGACGCCTTCTGGGGACAGCGGTACGCGGTGCTGCACGACCCGGACGGCAACGGCGTGGACCTGTTCGCACCCCTGCCCGGTTAGCCCATGAGTGGTGTCGGGACGGGAGGGTGAGACGAGTCTCGCCATGTCTGTTACTGGAGCGGCGAAATCCGTTGCCGGGCTATGGATAGCTGGCCTGAGCTGGGGCGTCTGTATCGGTGACAGAGAAGTGCGGGAGGGTGCGTGGACGAGGACGACCGGGCCCGGCTGGCGGAGTTCGTGGCCAGCCGTACGCCGGCGCTGATGCGGGTCGCGTACCTGCTCACCGGCGACCGGCACGCCGCCGAGGACCTGTTCCAGTCGGCGCTGGCCAGGACCATTCCGAAGTGGCGGACGCTGCGGCACGCCGACCCGGAGGGGTACCTGCGCACGGTCATGTACCGGGAGCAGGTGAGCTGGTGGCGGCGGCTGCGCCGACGGCGGGAGATCGCGCTCACCGGGGCCGACGAGGCGGTCCAGCAAGACCCGAGCGGCGGCACCGACGTACGCCTGGCGATGCGGGCGGCACTGCGTCACCTGCCGCCGGCCCAGCGCACGGTGGTGGTCCTGCGCTACTACGAGGACCTCACCGAGACCCAGGTGGCCGAGGCGCTGGGCTGCACCGTCGGCACGGTACGCAGCCGTACCCACCGGGCGGTGAGCCGGCTGCGGCAGCTCCTGCCGGACGTCGAACTCCTGGAGGTACGGCCGTGACCACGCCGATCGAGGATCTCATCCGCGCCACCCTCTCCGACCTGGCCGAGGAGGCACCCACAGTGCAGGACCAGTTGATCCCGGCGGAACGCCGGGCCCGGAACCGCCGACGCGCCACCGCGGCGCTCGGCGTGGCGGGGACCCTCGCCGCCGTGCTCATCGCCGCGCCGCTCGCCGTCGCCGCGACCGGCGGGGACGCGCCGCGGCCGGCCGCCCCGCGCCCGCCGGCGCCAACCGCCCCGCCCACCCCGGCGGCCAGCGTGCCACCGCCGACGCCAACCGCCGCCGTTCCGTCCACGAGCCCCGCGTTCCCGCCGCCCGGCAGGCCCACCTCGTGGCCCACCGCACCCATCCCGTCACCCAGCCCGCAGCGCTGATCCACCGACGCGCGCCCGACAGCCGCCTTCCCGCCCGGACAGCGGCTGTCGGGCGAGGTCGTCGCCCGCCCGACTGCGGCCATTGCGCGACCCGAGGGGCTCAGGGGTCACGCCAGGAGCTGGCAAGGTCGATACAGGAAGAGCCTGTCCTGGGGGCCCGGAACCCGTTCCACGCGAACATGCCGGGCCGCGCCGGCCCAGCCCGTCAGAGCAGCGCGGTCGGCGGCACCCCGGCCAGGTCCCGGACGTCCCGGTTGAAGTGGGCCTGGTCGGCGTACCCCGTTCGGGCCGCCACCTCGGCCAGCGGCGTGCCGGCACGCGCCAGGGCCAGCGCCCGCTGCAACCGCAGGATCCGGGCCAGGGTCTTCGGGCCGTACCCGAAGAGGCGCCGGGACCGGCGGTGCAGGGCGCGCGGGTCGAGCCCGGCCGCGGCGGCGAACGCGCCGACCGTGGCGCCGGCGCCCAGCGCGGCGGTCACCCGCGCGGCGAGCGGGTCGGGGCCACCCGCCTCGCGCAGCCGGGCGGCGGCCGCCTCGACCAGTGCCCGAGCCGGGGACTCGCCGGCCCGGGCCGCGAGCCGCGCGGCGGCCCGGTCGCCCCAGAGCGCGGCGACGGGAACGCGCCGGTCCCGCAACTCCACCGCCGGTACGCCGAGGACGGCCGGCCCGGCGCCCGGTGGCAGCCGCAGCCCCACCCACCGCTCCCCCGGCGGGCTCACGCTGACGAAGGCGGTGCGGTCCGGGCCGGCCACCAGCAACCCGGCCCGGCTGGACCAGAGGAGGTCGACGCAACCGTCGGGCAGCACCCGGGTGGGCGCCGCCCCGGCCGGTACGGTGCTGGTCCAGAGCACGGCGCCGGCGATTCCGGCGGGACGTTCCCGGTACACGCCCCCAGCCTGCCACGCCCGACTAGCCTCGGAAGCTGTGCGATGGTCGGTGGTGGACGCGCCGCTCGACTCCTCCGGCCGGGGGCGGGGCGAACGGCGGGCACCGGTCGCCCTACGCGCGGCCGGTCTGGTCGACCGGCTGGACGCGCGGGACGTGGGCGCGATCGACACGGTGATCACCGACCCGGTCCGCGACCCGGAGACCGGGATGGTGGGCGCCGACCAGGTACGCCGGGCGGGGCGGGCGATCGCGGCCCGGGTGACCGAGCTGACCGACGCCGGCCACGTGCCGCTGGTCGTCGGGGGTGACTGCGCGATCCTGCCGGGCGTCCTCCAGGGGCTGCCGTCGGGGTTCACGCTGTGGTTCCTCGACGGGCACCTCGACTTCTACGACGGCATCACCTCCCTCACCGGGGAGGCGGCGGACATGGACCTGTCGCTGGTCACCGACCACGGCCCGGCCGGCGTGCTCGACCGGGAGGGGCCGCTGGTCGACCCGGACCAGGTGCACGTGCTCGGCTACCGGCCGTCCCACGAGCCCGCCGGGGTGCGGGAGGCGGCCCGGCTCGACCCGGCGATCCACGTCGTGACGGCGGACCGGCTGCGCGGGGAGGCCGCCGCGGCCGCGGGCCGGGACCTGGCCGCCGACGGCGCCGGGCCGGCCTGGCTGCACCTCGACCTGGACGTGCTCGACCCGCTGGTGCTGCCGGCCGTCACCTACCCGGAGCCGGGTGGGCTGGACTGGCCGGACGTCGCCGCCCTGATCAGGCCGATGGTGCGGTCGGGTCGCCTGCTCGGGATGAGCCTCGCGGACTTCAACGCCGACGAGGACCCCGACGGCCGCCACGCGGAGCGGGTCGTCGAGGTCCTCGCCGAGGTGTTGGCCGACTAGGCACGGCCGCCGCTCGCCGCTCAGGAGGTCAGCCGGATGGGGATCCCCGGATCGGGGCGCCTGTCGCCGAACGTCTCCCTGTTCCTGCTCGCCTCGGTGCTCGTGTCCTTCCTCGCCGCGTCGGCCGCCCCGACCCCCCTCTACGGGACCTACCAGGAGCGCTGGCACTTCTCGCCGATCACGACGACGGTGGTGTTCGCCGTCTACGCCGTCGCGGTGCTGGCGACCCTGCTCACGTTCGGCAAGCTGTCCGACCATGTCGGGCGGCGGCCGGTCCTGCTCGTCGCGATCGCGGTCCAGATGGTCGCGCTGGTCATCTTCATCCTCGCCGGCGGCGTAGCCGCGCTGCTGGCCGCCCGCGTCGTGCAGGGGCTCGCGGCCGGGGCCGCCACCGGCGCCGTCGGCGCCGCCATGCTCGACATCGACCGCTCCCGCGGCACGCTCGCGAACGCGATCGCCCCCGGCATCGGCACCGGCACCGGCGCCCTGCTCTCGGCGCTGCTCATCCGGTACCTGCCCGCGCCGACGCGACTCGTGTACGTCGTCCTGCTCGTGGTCCTGCTGATCCAGGGCGTCGGCATCCTGCTGATGCGGGAGACGGTCACGCCGATGGCGGGAGCGCTGCGGAGTCTGCGGCCGGAGATCAGGCTGCCCCGCGCCGTACGCGGACGGGTACTGGGCGTCCTGCCGGTGGTCTTCGCCGTCTGGGCGCTGGCCGGCTTCTTCGGGGCGCTCGGCCCGGCGCTCGTACGCGCCCTGATGAACACCTCGATCGTGGTTGCCGGCCTGCTCCTCTTCGTCTTCGGCCTCGTCGGGTCGATCACCGTCCTGCTGCTGCGCAACGCCGCCCCGCAGACCGTGATGCTCACCGGAATCGGCGCTCTCATCCTGGGCATGGTCATCACGCTGGTGTCGGTCATGATGGAGTCCGTCCCCGGCTTCTTCGTCGGTCTCGCGTTCGGCGGTGTGGGCTTCGGCGCCGGCTTCCAGGGCAGCCTCAAGACGGTCATGCCGCTGGTGGAGGCGCACGACCGCGGCAGCGTGCTCTCCCTGCTCTACATCGTCTGCTACGTCGGGTTCGGCCTGCCCACCGTCGTCGCCGGCTACCTGGTGGTCCACGCCGGCGGGCTGCCGCAGACCGCGAACGAGTACTCCGTCGCCATCATCCTCCTCGCCCTGGTCGCCCTGTTCGGGCTGCGCAGGGCCCGCCCGACGACAACCGCCTGACCCGCCGCCGGTCGGGCCGGGACGCGACCGTGCCGACGTCCCGGCCCCGGGTGCCGGCTATCCGCCAGCGGTGGGATGGGGCAGCCGCACGGTGAACACCGTCCGGCCCGGCCGGCTCTGCACCGACACGGTGCCGTGGTGCGCCGCGACCACCGCGGCGACGATGGCCAGGCCGAGGCCGGTGCTGCCGTGCGCCCGGGACCGGGAGCTGTCGCCGCGCGCGAACCGTTCGAAGACGTCGGAGCGCAGGTCGGCGGGGATGCCGGGACCGTCGTCGGTGACCCGGAGCACCGCGGCGTCCGGCTCGACGGCCAGGGCGGTGGTGACGGTGGTGCCCGCCGGGGTGTGCACCCGGGCGTTGGCCAGCAGGTTGGCCAGCACCTGGTGCAGCCGGGCCGGGTCGCCCGGCACCCGGACCGCCTGGTCCGGCAGGTCGAGCTGCCACCGGTGCTCCGGCCCGGCGACGTGCGCGTCGCTGACCGCGTCCACCACGAGGGCGGAGAGGTCCACCGGCTCGACCGCGAGGGGCCGGCCCGAGTCGAGCCGGGCGAGCAGGAGCAGGTCGTCGACGAGGCTGGTCATCCGGGTGCTCTCCGACTCCACCCGGCGCAGGGCGTGCGCCACGTCCGGCGGTACCCGGTCCCGGCCACGTCGGGCCACCTCGGCGTACCCCCGGATGGCGGCGAGCGGGGTACGCAGCTCGTGGCTCGCGTCGGCGACGAACTGGCGTACCCGGGTCTCGCTGGCCTGCCGGGCGGCGAGCGCGGCGGCGACGTGCCCGAGCATGCGGTTGAGTGCGGCGCCGACCTGCCCGACCTCGGTGCGCGGGTCGGTGTCGGCGTCCGGCACCCGGACCGACAGGGCCACCTCCCCCCGGTCGAGGGGCAGCTCACTGACCCGGCCGGCGGTGGCGGCGACCCGCCGCAGCGGGCGCAGGGTACGCCGGACGATGAGCGCGCCGGCGGCGCCCGCGACGAGCAGTCCGGCCCCGGCGACGGCGGCCTGCGCGGCGACCATCCACATGACTGTCTCCCGCACCTCGGCGAGGGGGATCGCGAAGACGAGCACGGTCACGTCGGTGATCTCGCGGGCCACCGCCCGGTACTCCCCCCGGTCGCCCAGGTCGACGGTGTGCGGCCGCCCGTCGGCGGGCACCCGCGCCAACGCGGAGACCTCGGCGACCGGAACGGTCTCGACGGTGCCGGCCTCGGTTCGGATCCGCGCGGCGGTGAGGTCGTCACCGACGACGCGCGCCGCCACCGAGCCCGGCCGGAAGGTGGGTGGCGGCTCCGGCCCGGTGCCGGGTTGCTGCCCGGGCTGCCGCCACCGGTCGGTACCGAACCAGGCCGGCGGCCCGCCCGGACGGCGATCGTCGAGAGTGAGCTGGTCGTCCACCTGCTCGATCAGGAAGTGCCGCAGCGCCACCGTCGTGATGCCGCCGATGGCGACGCTGACCACGGCGAGCAGGGCGAGCAGGATGACCACCAGCCGGGTGCGCAGCGACCAGCCGGCCAGCCACCGGCGCAGCCGGCCCGCGCGCTCACTCGGCGGGCTTGAGGACATAGCCCGCGCCGCGCAGGGTGTGGATCATCGGCTTGCGACCGGCGTCGATCTTCTTTCGCAGGTACGAGATGTACAGCTCGACGACGTTGGCCTGGCCGCCGAAGTCGTAGTTCCACACCCGGTCGAGGATCTGCGCCTTGCTGAGCACCCGGCGCGGGTTGCGCATCAGGTACCGCAGCAGTTCGAACTCGGTCGCTGTCAGGGTGATCAACTGGCCGTCCCGGCGCACCTCGTGGCTGTCCTCGTCGAGGGTGAGGTCCCCGACGGTGAGCACCGCCTCCGCGCGGGCGGCGACCGCGAAGCCGGAGCGGCGCAGCAGCGCCCGCAGGCGGGCGATGACCTCCTCCAGGCTGAACGGCTTGGTCACGTAGTCGTCGCCGCCGACGGTCAGCCCGGCGATCCGCTCCTCGACGGCGTCCCGCGCGGTCAGGAAGAGCACCGGCACGGTCGGGTACACCTCCCGCAGCCGGCGCAGCACCGCGAAGCCGTCCAGGTCGGGCAGCATCACGTCGAGGATCACCGCGTCCGGCTGGAACTGGCGGGCGGCGCTCAACGCCGCCATGCCGTCGCCCGCGGTACGCACCTGCCAGCCCTCGTAGCGCAGCGCCATCGACAGCAGGTCGGTCAGGGTCGCCTCGTCGTCGACCACCAGGACGCGGACGGGCTGCCCGTCGGGACGGCGCAGCTCCACCCGGACCGGGCCGACCTGCTCGTTGGTCACCATGACCCCCATCGTGGGCGGGTCCGCTGTGCCGCGTGTGTGCGTTTCCTGTGTCCGCGCTGTGCGCGCCTACTCGGACATCCCCACCGGGTAGGTGTGGACGAACCGCATCGTCCAGGTCCCGGACCCGTCCGGCCGGTCCCGCTCGTAGAGGTGGTCCGGGGCTCCGGTGACCGTCGGGCCACCGCCGTCGGGGTGGCGCAGGACCCAGCGGGCCGGCGGGGCGCCGTCCGGGTCGGCCGGCAGCGCGCGGATCACGTCGTGGGCCGGCCCGCCGACGAAGCGTACGGTCACGTCGCTCATCCCGCCTCCATCGGTACACGCCTCTCGGCTCGCAAGCTACCGCACCCGGGACCGACGCCGGCCGATCCCGCGGCGGTTTGCCCTGATCGGAGCCCGGGTACCGGCACCCCGAAGCAGGTCGGACAGGAGCAGAGGAGCGGTCGATGAGGACGCTGGACGGGCGGTACCGGCTCGAACAGCGCATCGGCGTCGGCGGGATGTCGGAGGTCTGGTCGGCCCACGACGAGGTGCTCGACCGTCCGGTCGCCGTCAAGCTGATCGCGCCGGCCCGCGAGGGCCGGGAGGACGCGTCGGTGGAGCGCATCCGCGCGGAGGCACGCTCCGCCGCCCGCCTGGTCCACCCCAACGTGGCCAGCGTCCACGACTTCGGCACCGCCTCGTCCTCGTCGCAGCGGCAGGTGCCGTACATCGTGATGGAGCTGGCGGAGGGCGAGACGCTCGCCGTCCACCTGCGGGCGGGGCCGCTCGACTGGCGGATCGCGGTACGGGTCTGCGCGGAGGTGAGCGCGGCCCTCGCCGCGGCGCACGCGCACGGCATCGTGCACCGCGACATCAAGCCGGCGAACGTGATGCTCACCCCGTCCGGGGTCAAGGTGCTGGACTTCGGCATCGCCACGCCCTCCGGCGTCCCCGACGAGGTGCCGGACGGCATCGTGCTGGGTACGCCGGCGTACCTGGCCCCGGAGCAGCTCGACCGGGAGCCCGCCACGCCGGCCGCCGACATGTACGCCGTCGGCGTCCTCCTCTACTACTGCCTGGCCGGGCACCTGCCGTACCCCGCCGGGACGGCCACCGAGCTGTTCGGGGTACGGCGACGGCAGCCGCCCGCGCCCCTGCCGGAGATCGCGGGCCTGCCGCCGGAGGTCGCGGACCTGTGCGCCCGCTGCCTGTCCGACGATCCGGAGCGCCGGCCGACCAGCCTGATGGCCGCGCTGCTGCTCGCCGAGGCCGTCGACGCCCGCGTCTACGTGCCGATGCGGCAGCCGGTGCCGCCCCGACAGCGGACGGCGCCGGTGTCCCGCTGGACGGAGCAGGCGGCGGCCGAGGCGACCGAGGCGGCGCCCGTTCCCGAGTGGCACCGGGGCTGACCTGCGCCGTCACGGTCCGGTGCGGTTTCACCGGCCGGGCGCCGGGTAGCCGGGCCGGTGAGTGACGGGAGGAACGCGATGTCGCACCACAGTTCCTGGCTCGACGAGACGGCCGCCGCGACCGCGGAGGGCGGCCATGTCCGCACCGAGGACGGCAGTCTATCCACCGCCCTGGCGTCTCCACTGGCACAGCACTGTACGGGGCTGACACCCTCGCAGCTGCTCGCCGCCGCCTTCGCCTCCTGCCTGCACCACGCGGCGGTCGAGGCGGCCGGGGACATCACCGACGAGGCGCACACCGTGCAGGTACGGGCGGAGGCGAAGCTCGGTCGCGACGGCGAGGGACGGTACCTGGCCGACGTGCACGCCTCCATCTCGTCCGCCGGGCTCACCCGCAAGCAGCTGGACGAGCTGGTCGAGCACGCGGATCGGCTCTGGCCGTTCTCGTCCGGGGACGGTAGCCGGCACCGGCTGACGGTGACTCCGGCGGAGAACGGCCGGCACTGACTCCGGCTCGCCGGCACGTCCGACCGGCGATCCGTAGCCCGTACGCCTGATGGATGGTCCACCGTTCGGCCGATGGGTGTGCCGCACCCCTCCCACGGTGCCCAAGATCCATCTTTCGTGCCCTTCCTAGCCGTTGTCGGCCTCATATCCGACATGGCAGACAGGGCCGGAAAGTGGCATTGCTGGTCGCCTCACACTCTTCGCCCAGGCCATTGCCGCGAATTGTGACGCATGCCACCAAAGGGTGCCGGTGGCAACCCACGATCCGCTTTCTAGCCTCGGCGGGTGCACCCCGACGACACCTTCGACCAGAAGACGACCGAGACGCGACCGGATGACCGGTCCGCCGATGCCGCCTCAGCCGAACGGACGATCGGCCGGCATCGCGCCACCGAGGCGCCCAGCCGCGGCCGACGGGCGCTGCTCGCGTCGACCCCCGTACGCATCGCCCTCGCCACCGGTGTGACCTGCTGCCTCGGCGTGGTCGCCGTCACCGGCACGCGGGGCCTCGCCGAGACCGACCGGACCCCGGTCGCCGAGGCGGTGGCCGACCGGGCCGCCGCCGACGAGCGCGCCTCCCGCTCGCTGGACCGGGCCGCCTCCCCCGTACCGACCAGCGCGAGCCCGACGCCCAAGCCCAAGCCCTCCCCCTCGGCCACCAAGAAGAAGGCGCCGAAAAAGCCGAAGCCCACCAAGCCGGCCCGGCCGCGCCCGGTGGCGGGCCTGACCCAGATGCAGATGGACAACGCCAAGATCATTGTCGACGTGGGCGTCGACATGAAGATGCCCCGCCGGGCCCTGGTCGTCGCCATCGCCACCGCGATGCAGGAGAGCACCCTGCTCAACTACGCCAACGGCGGGGTGCCCGACTCGTTCAACCACCCCTACCAGGCCACCGGCTGGGACCACGACTCCGTCGGGCTGTTCCAGCAGCGGCCCAGCAGCGGCTGGGGCACCGTCGCGCAGCTCATGCGCCCGTCGTACGCCGCGCGGGCCTTCTACGAGGCGCTGCTGGAGATCCCCGGCTGGCAGGCGATGAGCGTCGCCGGTGCCGCCCAGGCCGTGCAGGTCTCCGCCTTCCCGGACGCGTACGCCCAGCACGAGATGCGCGCCACCACCATCGTCGACGCGCTCACCTGACCGTCGGCGCCCGGCGCGGGGCGGCACCTCGCCGCGCTCGCCGGGCGGGATCGGGGCGGTCAGGCACCGGCGGGCCGTCCGCCGGGCCGCCGCCCCGTGGCGGTGGCGCGTCTCAGCGGGCCGCGCGGCCGAAGAGCCGGCCCCGGTTGCCCGGGGTCGCCGCGGCGGCGGTCGGCGTGTCCGCCGGGACCGGCTCCGCGGCCACCCCACCGAGGATCTCGTCCACCCGGGCCTCGCGCCGGCGGCGGGCGTGCAGCGCCGCCTCGAACTCGCGGCGCGCCTGCACCGCCTCCTCGTACACCCGCTCGCGCACCTGCCGGGCCTCCTCCCGGGCGGCGTCGAGCTCGTACCGCGCCCGGGCGAGCAGTTCGGCGGCCTCCCGCTCGACCGCGTTGCCGAACCGGCGGGTCCCGTCGCCGATGTCGAGTCGCTGGAGCAGGCCGCACAGACCCGCCGCCTCCTCGCGGATCTCGTCCCACTCCCGTCCGGTCCCCCCGGCGCCCTCGGCCCGCACCGCGAGCCGCATCAACCGGATACCGAGCTCATCCAGGCAGTAATCCACCTGCCGCTGGTCGTAGCCGAGCTCAACGACGGAGAACCTCATACTGTCGCCCCCCAGGCAGCTGGTACGTCTTCCCCCGCCCTTGATCCTCGGCGCTGCGGACGGCCGCCGAGGGGGTTCGGGAAAAATGTTCAGCATGCGAGCTGCCGGTGCGCCTCGGCGCGTCGTGGGGTGCCGGCCGGCGGCCCGGCGTGGACAATGCGCCGAGCCACCCGAGGAGCGTCAGGGCCGCTTGGGCAGCACGACCACCCGGCCGAAGAACTCGTCGATGCGACGCACCACGTCGTTGAAGTCGTCCAGGTCGATCGGCTTCGTCACGTACGCGTTGGCCTGGAGGGTGTAGCTGCCGAGAATGTCCGTGTCGGCGTTGGAGGTGGTGAGCACGACGATCGGGATGGTCCGCAGGTCCGCGTCACCCTTGACCTGGCCCAGCACCTGCCGCCCGTCCATTCGCGGCATGTTCAGATCGAGCAGGATCACGTCCGGCCGCCGGGCCTCGGTGTGCCGGCCGGTGCGCCGCAGGAACTCCATCGCCTCCTGGCCGTCGCCGACCACGTCGATGACCTTCTCGACGTCCGAGTCGGCGAGCGCCTCCTCGATCATGAGCACGTCACCAGGGTCGTCGTCCACCACCAGGATACGCACCGGATTCGGGCTCTCTGGACCCATCGTTACCTGCTTCGTGTCGGTGGAGCGGGGACCTGGCGGTCACCGTGCTGGCGGGGAAATCTAGCCGATCGAGGGATCAACCGTCACACCCGGGTTGCCGGTGTCCGAGTCGTGTCGCAGCACCTCGGCCAGACCGGTGACCTGCAGCACCCGGTGCACCCGCCCGGTGGCGCCGGTGAGCCGCAGCCAGCCGCCACGGGCGGCCGCGCGGTTGTCGGCGCGGACGAAGGCGGCGATCCCGGTGGAGTCGCAGAAGGCCAGGTCGCTGAGGTCGACCAGGAACCGGTGCACGCCCGCCTCGGACAGCCGGTCCAGCACCGCGTTGAGCTCGCCGGCGGTGCTCAGGTCGAGCTCGCCGGAGAGCCACACGCGGGTCGTGTCCCCGTCGCGTTCGGCGTACGTGACGGAGAACGTCACGGTGGTCTCCCTCGGTCGACCGTGGACATTTGCAGCGGGGCAAGTATACGCACAGGTGCCCGCGCAGCAGCCGGCGTGATCTACCGCGCGGCGACGACCTTGCGACCCGCGTCGAGGAAGCGTGCCGCCCGCGGGAAATCCCGCAGCGACTCTGCGTAGTGCGTCAGCGTCAGCCCCACCGCAGGCGCCGGCACGCCCCGGCTGGCGAGGATGTCGACCAGCCAGTCCACGAACTCGGTGAAGAGCGTGCCGTCGTCGACGTAGAGCGCGGCGGCCAGGAAATCGACCACGTACCCGAGGTCGCTGACCGTCGAGTCCACCTGGGCGGGCGTGTAGTCCCGGGTCGCCGGCGTCCGCTCCCGCAGGTCCGCCAGCGCCGAGTCGACCAGCTCCCCGCGCCGCTTGACGAGGCTCGCGTACTCGTCGTCGGCAAGGTGGGACAGCTCCGCCGGCGGGGTCCGCCGCAGCGCCCGCTCGTCGGCGACCAGGTCCGCCGCCGACGGCGCGTCCGGCGCCCAGGCGACCCCGAGCCGGCGCGCCCACCGCCCGTCGGCGCCGAAGCCCCGCCCGCCGACGACCACGGGAACGTCGGAGCGGCGGCACGCCTCGATCATGCGGTGCGCCTGCGGCAGCCGCATCGGCAGCGCACAGGCCAGCGCGACGGCGTGCGCGTCGTGCCGGTGCAGGTACGACACCAGGTGCGCCGCCGGCACGCTCGCGCCGAGGAAGGTGACCTGCCAGCCGCGCAGGCGCAGCACCTCCGCGACCAGCCGGGGCGGCAACGCGTGCCACTCGCCGTCCATGCACGCGACGACGATCCGACCGCGGGTCGGGCGCGAACCGGCGTACGCGGCGACGGCCGCCACCACCCGCTCGCTGATGTGGGTGGCGGCGTGCTCCTGCGCCACGCTCCACTCGTTGCGGGCCCAGCGGTCCCCCACCTCGGCCTGGGCGGGGGCGACCAGATCGAGCAGCACCCGCTCGGCGGACAGCCCGTCGTCGAGCAGGCGGGTCGCCACCTCGACGGCGGCGTACTCGTCGGCCTCGGCGAGGCAGTGCAGATAGCGGGACCAGGCGGCGGCCGGGCCGGCCGCGGTGGTCGAGGCGGTCACCCGCGCGCCTCCCTCTCCTCGTCCGTCGCCGCCTGGTCGGGCACGGCGTGCAGGTGCCGGGGCGTACGCCCGGCCGGGCCGGTCGCGCGGAGCGCGAGCACGGCGATGTCGTCGTGGTCCCCGTCGGCCAGCCAGTCACAGGTGACCTGTTCGACCCGTTCGGCCAGGGCCGGCGCCGGCATGCGCTGGCACCCCGTGACGGCGGTGACGAGCCGGTCGGTGCCGAACTGCTCGTGCCCGTGGCGCCCGCCCCGGGCCTCGGTCACGCCGTCGCTGTAGAGCAGGCAGGTCTCGCCCGCGTCGAGGTGGACCGTCTGCTCGCCGATGCGCGGGTCCGGGACGACGCCGACCAGCATCCCGCGCAGCGGCACCTGCTCGACCTCGCCGGAGTTGCGCAGGACCAGCGGCGGCAGGTGACCGCCGCCGGCCAGCGTCAGCGTCAGGCCGCCGTCCCGGCACGGGCGGAGCACCCCGAGCACCATGGTCGCGAACCGCCCCCGGTCGTGCGCCTGGGTGGTCTCCAACAGGGCGT
The DNA here is from genome assembly GCF_009707425.1 of Micromonospora sp. WMMC415. Lineage (GTDB taxonomy): Bacteria > Actinomycetota > Actinomycetes > Mycobacteriales > Micromonosporaceae > Micromonospora. Next base: position 4,417,802 of record NZ_CP046104.1, read on the forward strand.
CGTTGAGCAGCTTGAGCAGCCGCCCCGGGTGCGTCTCGACCCGGTGCAGCGCGTGGAGGCACTGGCGTAGCTGGCCGGTGAACACGGCCGCCTCGACGCCCTTGCCGGACACGTCGCCGAGGAAGAAGACCGACCCGCCGTCGGGCAGCCGGTGCGAGCCGTAGAAGTCGCCACCGATGCGCAGCCCGGCCTGCGCCGGGCGGTACGCGGTGCCCCACTGGACGCCGGTGGCCGCGGCCGGCTCCACCGGCAGCAGGCTGGCCTGGAGGGTGTCGGCGACCTCGGCCTGGTCGCGGTAGAGCAGCGCGGTCGTCAACGCCGCCCCGGCCCGCGCGGCGAACGCCCGGACCAGGTCCACGTCGGCGTCCTCGTACCACCGGGCCGCCCACCGGACGACCAGCAGCACCCCGGCCGGCGCGTCCCGGCCGGGCAACGGCACCACCCGGGCACACATGCCGGTCGAGGCGGGGCCGGGCAGCCAACCCGCGTCGACGGCCTGCTCGACGAGCCAGTCCACCGCGTGCGGCTCGGTGCCCTCGAGCCCCTGAACGACGGCCGGCGGCAGGTGGGTCGCGGGGAGGGCACCGCTGTCGACCGTGGGTGTCTCGTCGTCGGCCCGCGAGGCGCGCCACCAGCGGACCCGTCCGGCACGGGGGGCCAGCACCAGGACCGCCACCTCCCCGAGGGTGGGCACGGCGAGCCGGACGACCGCCGCGGCGGCGCGGTCGGGGTGCAGGGGGTTGCCGAGCTTCTCGCCGACCACCGCGAGGAACGCCGACCGGGCCCGCTCCGCGAGCAGGGCGTCGGCGCGGGCGAGGGTTTCGGTCACATCCTCGACGTACCAGCAGGAGCGGCCGGACGACAGCGCCACCCGCCGGGACCGCAGGCGGCGGCCGTGGTGGGTGAAGTCGCCGGAGAGGAGCCCGGGAACGGCGAGGGACGCACCAGCCATCACCTCGGGGAGCAGCCGCTGCGCGACCGGGCTGACGTGCCGCACGACGCCGTCGGCGTCGCAGACGACGAGGCCCTCCCGGACGTGCTCGACGACCTCGGACCACTCGGGTGCGACGGGGGCGGGGTCGGGCGCGAGTGCCGGACGGGCGCGGATGGGACGAGCCCGGGTGTCGGCGGGCCACGCCGGAGCCCGTGCGGCATTCGGCGTGGAGATCCGCCCGTCGCCCGGGTCCTGACCCCTGACGTCGGCAGCAGTCACCAGCTGAGCCCCACTCCTCGTCGACACCCGCACCGCGCCGGGAACCGACGCTTGTGGTCAAATCTCTGCGTCCCACCCTACGCCGGTACGCCGGTACCGCCACCCCACGCCCTCGCCGGGCGGGCGACTCGGCTCCCGGCGGCGTCGAGCGGGTGTTGCTACCATCCCGGGGACGCTTGCCGACCGGCAGCCTGCGGAAAGGCGTGATCGTGCTAGGCCATGGGAGGAACCCGGAGCCCGCGCCGATGAGCATGACCGTCGATCGGTCGGATCCGGACGCCCCGCTCATCCGGGTCGCCGGCGACCTCGCGTACACGACCGCCGCCCCGCTGCGGACCGAGGTCGACCGAGTCCTCGCCGAAGTCCCGGCCACCCTCGTCCTCGACTTCGCCGACCTGTGCTTCATCGACAGCACCGGCCTGGGCGTCATCGTGCACGCGTGGCGGGAGGGGCAGGCCGGCGGCACGGTCCTCGAACTGCGCACGGTGCCCCGGTTCCTGGCGACGATCCTCGACCTGACCGGCGTCACGGGCCTGCTCGCGCGTCCGATCACCGACAGCGGCCCCGCCACGGACGACCCCGCGGAACAACCGACCGCCCCGGCGTGAATCGCCGACGCCGCCCCGACAGTTGCCAATCGGTGCGCGACTGGGAACATGGAGGCATGGGGCCGCGGCTGTTGACGATCGAGGTGACCCGGCTCGACGCCGGATGCGCCCGGCTCCGGTTGACCGGCGACCTGGATTTCGAGACCGCGCCGGAGCTCGTCGAGGCGGCCGCCGAGGCGCGCCGGGACGGCCACCACGAGCTTCTGATCGACCTGGGCGGGGTCGGCCTCTGCGACTCGTCCGGCCTGAGCGCCCTGGTGGTGGTGCACCGCGCCGGCACCGGCCCGGTCCGCCTGGCCGGCGTGAGCCCGCAACTTCAGAACCTGCTGGACCGCACCGGCCTGGTCGAGCTGCTGGCCGTCGAGCGGACCGGGGACGACGACCTGCGCGAGGCCGGCTGACCGCGGCCTGCGCAAGCGGCCGGGTCGCGCCGCCCGGGGGATGGCCCCCGACCCTGGGACCAGGGGCCGGGGGCCGGAGTGATGCTCAGGGTGCGGGCACCGCCTGCCGGCGGGGTCCGGTCGCCCGCTCGGGCACGTCCGGTGGCGGCTCGACGTCGTCGGGCGCGCCGGAATCGGGGGTCTGGAAGAGGTAGCGGACGAACTCCCCACCCGCCTCGTTGTCGTCCGCCCCGGGCCACTGCCCGACACAGTCCACGCCGATCACCTCGCGGCCGGTGCCGTCGGCCTCCTCCAGCAGCGCCCACAGGCTGACCGGGTAGCAGCGCGTGTCGCCGGGGGCGAGCTGCCAGCGCGCGTACCAGCCGGGTCGGGCGGGGACGATCTCGACGATCCTCTTCATCACGACCTTCCCTTCCGGGTGTGCCTCGGAGGTTCCCGGTCCGCTGCGATCGTCCGGCCCGGGCGGGTGACCGTCCCTCACCCACGCCGGATGAAGCTCGTACCCGGTCGGGCCGGGCCGGCCGCTTGTCCCTTTCGCGGCCGGCGGCGTGTCCCTTTCGTGGCCGGCGGCGTCCGTTTCGTGGTCGGCGGCGGCGGGAAGGCGACCGGCTGGAAAGCGAGGGAACACCAGCGGAAGCGAGGTGTCACCATGCGCAAGCAGATGGAGGGCGACAGCCAGCGCCGCCGCGCCCTGGCCCGCCAGGCCCGGGAACGCGGCATGCGGCCCAGCGAGACCGGTGCCAGCCTGAGCGCGTCGAAGCAGTTGACCAGCCTCGACCAGGGACGACGGAACGGGCCGCCCCCGGCGGGTCGTCGCAAACCGGACGCTACGCGCGGTGGTCCCGCACCGCCCCCGACCGGCATCCCGGAGCACCCCCGGCCGATGGCGGACCCCGGTACGGCCTCCCCGGGAGTGACCACCATCGGCTACCGCGAACTCGTCGACGACGTGGGCCGCCGGGCCGGGGTGGATTTCCGGACCGCGAAGGTGGGAGCGGAGGCGACCGTGCTGGTTCTGGCCTGGGCGCTCGGTGAGGCGGAGCGCCGTCGGCTGCTGGACGCGGTGCCGATGTCCCTGCACGACGTCACGCCGGTCGACGGTGTCGAGAGCCACGCCGACCTGCCCGGTTTCCTGGCCGAGGTGGGCCGGCTCAGCGGCCGTACCCCGGAACAGGCCCGCTACCAGGCCGAGGCGACCCTCGCCGCGCTGGCCGACCGGGACGGTGACCTGGTCGAGTCACTGCACGTCCCGGACGGATTGCGGGACCTGCTCGCCCCACCTGAGCCCGGGGGCGGTCTGGTGGGCGCCACCACCTCGACACCTCCGCTCGGCGAGGCGGAGGTGCGCGAGGCGCTGGCCGATCTGCCGTACTGGTCCGGTGACGTGAACGGGCTGTCGCGGACGGTGGTGTTGCCGGCGGACAATCTCGACCGCGTACTCGACCGCCTCGACCTGCTCAAGCAGCAGACCGGTCGCGGACCGCGGATCGCCCGGCCGGACGGCAACACCGCCCTCGTGACCGTGGCGACCGTCCGGTCCCGGCAGGACCGCTCGGTGACCGCCCCCGACGTCGACCTGGCGCACGCCGTCGACGACGCGATCGACGAGGTGGGCGCCGGGATGAACAGCGGCTGACCGCGTTCGCCGGCCGGCGGGCTCCCGCCTCGCCGGCCGGCGCCGGCGCTGCGCGGCACGCCGCTCGGCATGGGCTAGCCTGGCCTCTCATGGACGCCCCCGACGACCGGCTCGAACTGGTCGTCGACCCGGCCCGGCCCACCGGGCGCACCCTCCTCGCCGCCGGCGTCGAGCAGTCGTACGTGGACGTCGCCGATCCGCGGTACCTGCACTTCGAGTACGTCCGCCGGATGGCCGCCGTGATCGACCTGGCCGCACCCGCCGGCCGGCCGGTGCGGGCGCTGCACCTCGGCGGCGGCGCGCTGACGCTGCCGCGCTACCTCGCGGCGACCCGGCCCGGGTCGACACAGGTGGTCGTCGAGCGGGACCGGGCGGTCGTCGAGCTGGTGACGCGGGAACTCCCGCCCCCGCCGGTCGAGATCCACGTGGCCGACGCCCGCGAGGCGGTCAGCGCCGCCCCCGACGGCGCGTACGACCTGGTGCTGGCCGACATCTACCGGGCGGCCCGGATGCCGCCGCACGTCACCACGGTGGGGTTCGCCGCCGAGGTGGCCCGCGTGCTGCGCCCGGACGGCATCCACCTGGTCAACGTCACCGACCTTCCCCCGCTGGTCCACGCCCGCGTGCAGGCCGCGACACTGCGGGCGGTGTTCGCCGGCGTGTGCCTCGTCGCCGACCGGCGGATGCTGCGCGGTCGGCGGTACGGCAATCTCGTGCTCGCCGCCGGGCGGCGTCCCGGCCGGCTGCCGGTGCCGCGCCTGGTGGCACGCGCGCTGCGCGACCCGGTGCCGGGCGGGGTGCTGCACGGCCCGGCACTCAACGCCTTCGTCGCGGGCGCCCACCCCCGCACCGACCCGGCCGACGGTTAGGAAGGGACCCCTTTACAACGCGAGGCGTTAAGAGGGGGCCCTTCCTTACACGCGGGCGGGGAGTTCCGGTGAGCTGCTCTCCAGCGGCACGGCGTTGGCGGGCACCAGGCCCAGCTGCACCGCGGGGCGGGCCAGCGTCGCGTCAAGCACCCAGTCGGAGGCCACCCGGGCGCGGTTGCCCGGCATCGCGAGCAGGTGGTAGCCGCGGGTGACCGCCTTGGCGGGCAGCCCGGACAGGGGCACGTGCAGCGGGTTGGCGGCGGCGTCCCGTCCGCCGAGGTCGACCACCCAGCCCAGGTCGTGGTGCTTGTACGGCTTGCGCTTGCCCTGCCCGTACGACGCCGCGATGTTGTGGGCGACGAGTTTGCCCTGCCGCTGCGCGTGCTGCGCGGTCATCGTGCAGACCTCCCCGGGCCGGGTCACGTCGGGCACCGCGGCGGCGTCGCCGCACGCGTACACCTCGGGGAAGCCGGGGACGGTGAGGTACTCGTCGGTCACCAGGCGGCCCTTCTCGGTGCGCAGGCCGAGCTGGGCGACGAACGGGTCCGGGCGGACGCCCACGCACCAGACTAGCGTGCAGGTGGGGATGTAGTCGCCGTCGGTGAGCTTCACCCCGTCGGCGGTGGCGACGCCCACCGACGTGCCCATGCGCACGTCGACCCCGCGCCGGTCGAGGACCCGGTGGGCGGTGTCCGACATCTTCCTGTCCAGCTCGGGCAGCGCCCGGGACGCCACGTCGAGCAGCATCCACCGGGGCCGGATCTTGAGGCGGGGCCGTTGCGCGGACAGCCGGTCGGTGAAGAGTTGCCCGTGGGCGGCCACCTCGGTGCCGGTGTAGCCGGCGCCCACCACCACGAAGGTGGCCCGCGCACGCTGCTCGGCCGGATCGGTGGCCTGCTCGGCCAGCTCGATCTGCCGCACGACGTGGTCGTGCAGGTAGACGGCCTCGGGCAGGCTGCGGAAGCCGGTGGCGTACTCGGTCACCCCGGGGATGGGCAGCAGCTTGTTGACGCTGCCGACGGCGAGCACGAGACGGTCGTACGCGATCCGGTTGCGCTCCCCCTCCGGCTGGGTGAAGCCGACCCAGCGGTTCTGGAGGTCGACGTGGTCGGCCTCGCCGATGACGACGCGGACCCCGTCGAGGGTGCCGGTCAGCGGCACGGAGAGCCGTCGCGGCTCCACCACGCCGGCGGCGACCTCGGGCAGCAACGGCAGGTAGAGGAAGTAGTCGGTCGCGTTCAGCAGGACGATCTCGGCCCGGTCCTTCGCCAGGCGGCTGAGCGTCTTCGCCGCGTGGTACCCGGCGAACCCGGCCCCCACGATCACCACACGAGGCTTCGTCATGCCCGCTGCCGTTCCCACCGACACCCGGGACAAACGTGCCGGTCGGGCGCTCGTCCTCACCCGTCCCGGGTGAGGACGACTCACCCGAGGGGGGCGCACCCTTGTTCCACCACGAGACGGGAAGGGAGCGCCGCATGAGCGAGCCGACACCGAACGACCGGCGGGTGCCGACGTACCTGCGGCAGAGCGGCCGTACGCAGCTCACCCCGCGCCAGCGCCGGCGGGTGAAGCACAAGGAGGGCCACATCGAGAGCCTGGGAGGGCAGCGCCGCGAAGCCCGCGGTCCCGGTCGGTGACCCGGTCCGGCCTTCCCGGAGGCCGGACCAGCGAGGTCAGGGCGCGGTGATCGCCCAGCGCTCGTGGTCCCGCCACGCCCCGTCGACGTAGAGGTAGTCGGGCGAGTAGCCCTCCAGCCGGAAGCCGAGCTTGCGGGCCACCCGGCGGGACGCCTCGTTGCCCGGCTGGATGTTGGCCTCCAGCCGGTGCAGTCCGAGCGCGGTGAACGCGTGCCGCACCACCAGGCCGATCCCGGCCGAGGCGTGCCCGGTGCCGCTGTACGGCAGGAAGGCCGCGTAGCCGAGGAAGCCGCCGCGCAACGCGCCCAGGATGATGCCGCTGATGTTCGCGTACCCGGCGATGGCGCCGCTCGCGCGGTCGCAGATCAGGTAGCCGGAGTGGTCCTGGCGGCGCAGCTTCGCGAGGTACGCGGCGTACGCCGACGCGTCGTCGGGCGCGGACAGCCAGGGGTGGTGCAGTTCGCGGCTGCGGCGGGCGGCGGCGACGAACTCGGCCTCGTCGGTGGGACGGGGACGGCGGATGCCCACCCGCCCGTCGCTGCACAGGTACCTCACGGCGCCCCACTCTGGCCGCTCGTCGCGCCGGTGTCCACCCGGCGTCGGTCAGAGCGGACGCGGGTGCGGCTGGTCGAGCGGCATCGGCACCTGGAGGAAGGTGCTGCCCCGCAGGTCCAGCCAGGCGCGATCGGGGGCGCGCACCAGGCGCAGCATCACCGCGGTGCAGTTCGGGCAGCGCGCCACCAGGCCGGGGGCGTGCGACCACACCTGGAGCGTGGCCAACGGGCCGACCATCCCGCAGTTCTCGCAGCGGCCGGTGGCGGAGCTCAGGTCGACCGCGAACAGTTCCCGCAGCGGCCCGTCCAGCATGTTGCCGTCCAGGTAGGACATCTCGGTCATGGTTTCCCTCTCGGCGGGTCAGCCGGTCGGCCCGAACCGTTCGGTCCGCACCCGGCGGGTCTCGTGTCCCAGGCCGACCAGCAGGTCGGCGACCGTCTCCACGAAGCCGGTCGGGCCGCAGACGTAGCACAGCGGTTGCAGGTCGGGTGGCCAGCCGTGGCTGTTGACGTCGGCGAGGCCGATGCGGTGCGGCTCCCCCCGCCAGCCCTCCGGGGCCTCCCGGGTGTACACGTACGCCACGTCGAGGCCGAAGTCGTCGCGGACCCGGCGGCGCAGCTCGTCGGCGTAGAAGACGTCCACCGGCGTGCGGACGGAGTAGAGCAGCCGGAACGGCGCGCGGCTGCCGGCGGCGCGCCGGGCCCGGACCATCGCCATCAACGGCACGACCCCCGACCCGCCCCCCACCAGCAGCACCGGCGCGGTCTCCGCCGGCCGCCACACGAACCAGCCGCCGACCGGGCCGCGCACCTCCACCGGGTCACCCACGGCGTACGTGTCGATGAGGTACGGCGACACCTCGCCGTCGGGCACCCGCTGCACGGTCAGCTCGATCCGGTCCCCGTCGGCGGGCCCGGCCAGCGAGTACGACCGGGCCGCCTGGTAGCCGTCCTCGGCGGTGAGCCGCACGTCGAGGTGCTGCCCGGCGAGGTGCCCCGGCCAGCCGGGGACCTCCAGGACGAGGGTCTGCGCGGTCGGCGTCTCCGTCCGGCGCTCGACGAGGCGGCCCACCCGCCAGGTCAGCGGGGCGACCCGGGCGCCCGCCGTCGGTGCCGCCATCAGTCGCCCTGGTACCGCTGCTCACGCCACGGGTCGCCGTAGTCGTGGTAGCCGGCGGTCTCCCAGAACCCGGGCTGGTCGGTGGTGCCCAGCCGGATGCCGCGCACCCACTTCGCGGACTTCCAGAAGTACAGGTGCGGCACCAGCAGCCGGGCCGGCCCCCCGTGCTCGGCGTGCAGCGGCCCCCCGTCGTACGTGTGCGCCACCCAGGCCCGCGCGCCGCGCAGGTCGGCCAGGGGCAGGTTGGTCGTGTAGCCGCCGTACGAGTGGGCCAGCGCGTAGTGGGCGGCGGTGTCGACGCCGCCGAGCAGCGTGTCCAGGGAGACGCCCCGCCAGTCGGTGTCGCGCTTGGACCAGCGGGTCACGCAGTGGATGTCGACGGTCACCGTCTCCTGCGGCAGGGCCATCATCTCGTCCCACGTCCACCGGTACTCGACGCCGGTCTCGGCGGTGATGACGAACTCCCAGGTGTCCAGGGGCACCTTCGGGGTCGGGCCGGCCGACAGCACCGGGAAGTCCTCGGTCAGGTACTGGCCCGGCGGCAGGGCCGGCTCCGCCGAGCGGGGCCGGCCCTGGAAGCCCGGTGACACGATTCCCACCCGTCAGTCCTACCACCCCGGGCGGGGGGTCCGTGCCCGCTCGGGGGAAGGGACCCGCGGCGGGTGACCGTCACCGGCGCTCGACGACGATCTCCCGCTCGCCCGGTGTGCGCTCGCGGGTGGCGCGCAGGCTGGTGAGGGTGACCACCACGAGCACCACGACGATCACGGCGAGGGAGATCGGCGTGGGGATCTCCGGCACGCCAGCCCAGATGCCGTGCGCCCAGTGCAGGGCCAGCTTGACACCGATGAAGCCGAGGATGATCGACAGGCCGTAGGTGAGGTGGACCAGCCGGCTCAGCGCGGCGTGCAGGACGAAGTAGAGCGCCCGCAGGCCCAGCAGGGCGAACGCGTTGGTGGCGAAGACCAGGTACGGGTCCTCGGTGATGCCGTAGACGGCGGGCACCGAGTCGACGGCGAACACCACGTCCGTGGCGAGCACCGCCACCACCACGAGGGCCAGCGGCGTGAGCGTCCGCCGGCCGTCGATGCGGACGGTCATCCTCGTGCCGTGGTAGTCCTCGGTGACCGGCATGAACCTCCGCAGCAGACGCACCGAGCGCATCTTGTTGATGTCGACCTCCTGCTGGTGGCCGGAGAGCGCGTCCCGCAGCAGCTTCACGGCGGTGACCAGCAGGATGGCGGCGAAGAGCAGGAAGGCGAAGTCGAGCGTCTGCAGGGCGGCGGCGCCGAGGGCGATGAAGATCGCCCGGAGCACGAGCGCGCCGGCGATGCCGTAGAGCAGAACCCGCTGGGCGAGCACGGCGGGCACCGCGAAGGCGGCCAGCAGCAGCATGAAGACGAACAGGTTGTCGACCGACAGCGACTTTTCGACCAGGTAACCGGTGAGGTAGTCGATGCCCTGTTTCGACCCGTACCGGGACCAGATCCACGCGCCGAAGGCCAGCGGCAGGGCGATGTAGAACGCCGACCAGCCGAGCGCCTCCCGCAGCGACACCTCGTGCGGTCGCCGGGTCACCAGGAAGTCGAGCACCAGGAGCGCGAGCACGCCGGCGATGGTGACGGCCCACAGCGTAGGAGTGCCGACCGACTGGAGATCGGCGGCAAGGTGCAACTCAGTCATGGAGCCTCCTCGAACACGGTGTCATGCTCGAGGTCTCCTTCACCCGCTTTCGTGGGCAACCACCCGAGGCGTGCTCCGGGCACGCCGTACTGACCGGCATGGTTCGTGGGAAGTACTCCCCTCGTGGCACAAGGTTAGGTCAGCCGGTTTCCGACCGCCAAGCGCGGTACGCCCCGAGCCCGGCGGATCACCGTGCGGCAGGGCCACCCCGATCCGGTCGTCGGCCACCTTCCCGTCCACCCGGTCGCGTTCCCGGCCCCTTGACCGCGCAAACACCGGACCGCCTATCGTGGCCCGGTGACCGAGGACGTCCCAGCCGGCCCCCTCGCCGGCGTACGGGTGATCGAGCTGGCCGGGATCGGGCCGGGACCGTTCACCGCGATGATGCTGGCCGACCTGGGCGCGGACGTGGTCCGCGTGGACCGGGTGACCGACGTGGACCCGTCCGCGTTCGGCAGCCCGCACCCGGACCTGCTCAACCGCGGCCGCCGCTCGATCGCGGTCGACCTGAAGTCACCGGACGGCCGGGACGTGGTGCTCGCGCTGGCGGCCGGGGCGGACGCGCTGATCGAGGGCTTCCGGCCGGGCGTGACCGAGCGGCTGGGCCTCGGGCCGGCGGACTGCCACGCGGTCAACCCGCGCCTGGTGTACGGGCGGATGACCGGCTGGGGACAGGACGGCCCGGCCGCCCCGTACGCGGGGCACGACATCGGCTACGTCGCGCTGACCGGGGCGCTGCACGGCATGGGGCGGGCCGGCGAGCGGCCGGTGCCGCCGATGAACCTGCTCGGCGACTTCGGCGGCGGCGGGATGATGCTGGCCCTGGGCCTGGTCAGCGCCCTGTACGCGGCGCGCGGCGGCGCCCCGGGCCAGGTGGTGGACGCGGCCATCGTGGACGGCGTGTCGGTGCTCAGCACCCAGATCCACGCGTTGCGGCGGCTGGGCATGTGGCAGGACCCGCGCGGCGTGAACCTGCTCGACGGCGGCGCGCCGTTCTACGACACGTACGAGTGCGCCGACGGCAGGCACGTCGCGGTGGGCGCGCTGGAGCAGCGCTTCTACGACGAGTTGGTGCGGCGGACCGGCTTCCCGCTGCCCGGCGACGAGGCACTGGACCGCACCGACCCGGCGAACTGGCCGGCGCTGCGGCAGGCGTGGGCGCGGCTGTTCCGGACCCGGACCCGCGACGAGTGGGCGGCGCTGCTCGCCGACTCGGACGCCTGCGTGGCCCCCGTGCTGGACTGGGCCGAGGCCCCGGCACACCCGCACCTGGCCGCGCGCGGCACGTTCGTCGAGCGGGACGGTGCGACGCAGCCGGCGCCCGCTCCGCGCTTCTCCGGCACCCCGACGGCGCTGCGTCGCCCACCGCCGCAGCCGGGCGAGCACACCGACGAACTGCTGGCCGGAGCCGGCTTCGACGCCGACCGGATCGCCGCCCTCCGCACCAGCGGCGCAATCGCCTGAGGTGTAAGGAAGGGCCCCCTGTTAACGCCTGCGGTAGTGGAAGGGGTCCTTGTTAACAGCCGTCAGGGCCGGCGCAGCGTCGCGCCCGGGGCGAGTGCCGGCTCCACCATGTCCCGGTAGTCGCGGGGCAGTTGCACCACCACGTCGTCGAACTCGCCGCCGCTGATCGCCTCCCGCAACGTGGTGAACACCGCCCGCACCGCGTCCCGGGCGGTCGACTCGTCCACGTGCGCCCGCGCCGCCACCCGGGTCACGAACTCCGCCGCCCCGACGCGCTGCGCCGACTCGTTGTCCGGGCCCGGCTTCAGCACCAGCTGCAACGGGCGGGGCAGCTGCACGGCCAGGTCCAGCACCTCCCCGCCGGTCAGCCGCTCCGCCAGGGTCTCCAGCGTCGCCCGGGTCAGCTCCACCGCCTGCTCGGACGGGGTACGGGTGCGCTGCGCGACCTGGTCGATGAAGGTGTCGTAGTTCATGCGTACTCCCTCGGAATCCGGCCCCGCGGGTACCCGCAACCCGGCCCGGAAAACGGCCCGGTTACCCGCCGGTCGGGGGCGTGAGTCCGGCCCGGACGGGTAACCGCCGCCGGTCGTGACCGGATCGATGCCGGAGGAGCTCACCATCATGGCGACGTACGCCGACGTGCTGCAGTACCTGTCGAGCCTGGACTACCCGGCGGAGAAGGACGACGTGGTACGCGAGGCCGAACGGGAGGGCGCCCCGCCGGACGTGCTGCGCGCCCTGCGTGCCCTGCCGCCCCAGGTCGACTACGCCAACGGCAACGAGGTGGCCCGCTCCGCGGGCATCGAGGCCGCCCCGGAGGTCGGCCCCTCCCAGCGCGCCGCGCAGGCGAGGGAGCGGCACCAACGGGTGTCGCAGCACCTGCGCAGCATCTGACGCGTACGTAAGGTGCGGATGCCGGACGGGCACCCGCCGGCCGCGGTCCAGCTCACCGTCATGGGCGTGGTCGGCGTGGTGACTGGTGCCGTCAGCGTGGCGCTCGGCATGGAGACCCTCGCCCCCCTGATCGGGTGGGACGCCGCCGCGTTGACGTGGCTGGTGCTGGTGTGGCACAAGCTGTGGCCGCTGGACGCCGAGGACACCGCGCGGCTCTCGCTGCGCGAGGACCCGAACCGGGCCGTACGGGACGTGCTGTTGCTGGTGGCGTGCGTGGCCAGCCTGCTGGCGATCGGGTTCGTGGTGACCACCGCGCACAGCGCGCCCACCCGGGCGGTCCGGGACGCCTTCGGCGGTGTGGGTGTGCTGAGCGTGCTGCTGTCGTGGTTCGTGGTGCACACCGTCTTCGCCGCGCGGTACGCCCGGCTCTACTACATGGACGACGCCGGCGGAATCGAGTTCAGCCAGACCGGCCCGCCCTGCTACACGGACTTCGCGTACCTCGCGTTCACCGTCGGTGCGACCTTCCAGGTGTCGGACACGACGATTACCAGCATCGAGATGCGCCGGACCGTGCTGCGGCACTCGATGGTGTCGTACCTGTTCGGGGCGTTCGTCGTCGCGGCGATCGTGAACCTGCTGGTCAGTTTGCCGAGGTGAGCCGGCCCGGACAGGCCGGCGCCCCGGGCCGCGAACCGCGACCTGGGGCGCCATACATGGACCTGTCCCGGTGGTCTGCGCGCCCGAACCGGATCGCGCTCACCAGGCAGTTGCCCTACGCCCGAACCGGGCGGGCATCTCTGCCGCGCTCAGCATACGACATGACATCCCCCGAACGGGTGGAAATTCCGGATGACTGTGGGCTGGCGCACGTCGCGTCAGCGCATCAGTTCCGCGTACCGCTGCTCCAGATCCACCCTGGCCAGTGCGCCCACCAGCCAGGCCAGCCGCTCCGACTCGCCGCTGCCGGCGAGGCCGGCGAGGTCGTCGGCGGAGCGCCCCAGCCCGAGCCGCCGCGCCGCGACCAGCGCGCGCCGGTCGGCCACCGGCGCCACCTCCCGCCACAGCGCCTGCGCCTCACGAAGGAAGAGGTCGGCCACCGTGCCGTCCACACCGGGCAGCTCGGTGAGCAGCGCCCGCTCCCGGGCCGGATCGTGGTGGGCGAGAGACCGCAACCGGCGCAGGTCGCCGCGGTACCGCTCGACGACGGTACGCGCCAGATCGCCGAGGGTCGTGGCGAGGGCGTCGACGTCCCCCCGCTGGCCGCTCTCCCGCAGCACCCGCATCCGGTCGGCGTGCAGGGAACGGGCCAGCCGCGCGGCGCTGTCCCACCCGTTCGCGGGCAGGGCGTGCGCGCTGTCCAGGGCGCGCCGGAAATCGCCCCGCCGGGCCAGCAGCACGGCGAGACACAGAATCTGGAACAGGCTCGACGGGTTGTTGGTGACCCGGAAGCCGTACTGCTCGGCGAAGCCTCGCCCGCCGCCGGCCAGCCGGCGGACCAGGCGCTTCTTGTCCTCGATGGTGGAGATGCTCGGCATGGGCCGCGACTACCCGTCCCGCGCCGGCCCACGCCTGCCCGGCGACGACCGCTCAGCCGTGCACGCCGCCGCTGCGGTCGCGGGCCTTCAGCCGGGTGGTGGGCAGCGCGGGTGCGGGCAGCGGCGGCGCCGGGTCGTCGGCGACCACGCCGAAGCGGCGCCCGGCCATCCAGTCCTCCCGGGCGGCGGCGACCTCCTCGTGTGAACGCCCGACGAAGTTCCACCACATCACCAGCGGCTCGTCGAACGGCGTGCCGCCGAGCAGCAGCAACCTGCTTCCCGGCTCACCGCGCAGGGTCAGCCGCTCCCGCCCCGTGCCCAGGTAGAGCAGCGCCCCCGGGGTCAGACCCACCCCGTCCACGTCGGCGGCGCCGGACATGGCCAGCAGCCCGTACTCGAAGTCGGGGCGCAGCCGCAGCGTGGCCGGCGCCGGGCCGCGCGGCTCGAGCTGCGCGCCCAGCAGCGGCGTGTGCACCACCGCCGGGGAGCGCTCGCCGGCCAGCTCGCCCACCAGCAGGGTCACGTCGAGGTCGTCGTCGCGCCAGCGCGGCAGCTCCGCGTGGTGGGCGAAGTCCGCCGCGCCGGCCCGCGCCGGGTCCGGCAGCGCCACCCACAGCTGCACGCCGTGCATGAGGGGCGGATGCTGCGCCGGCGACCGTTCGGAGTGGGCGATGCCGTGCCCCGAGGTCATCACGTTGAGCTGGCCCGGGCGGATCGGCTGCACGTTGCCGAGGCTGTCGCGGTGCAGGATCTCCCCGTCCAGCAGCCAGGTCACCGTCTGCAGGCCGGTGTGCGGGTGCGGCGGCACCTCCATGCCGGGCCGCTCGGCGACGTCGTCCGGGCCGAAGTGGTCGACGAAGCACCACGCCCCGACGAGTCGCCGCTGCCGCTGCGGAAGCAGCCGCCGCACCGTCGTGTACCGCCCCAGCGGCACGTCGTGGCCGGGCAGCAGCACGCTGCCGGGATCCACCGTCGCCACACCAGGTGGGCGGGTCTCCGCCGGCATCTTCTCGGTACGCTCCACGGCCCGACTGTACGCCCACCGACCTGCGCTCAACCCCAGGTGACCGTCACCGCGGTGGCGCCCGCGGACCGGCCCGGCTCCGGAACGGGCAACCCGCCGCCACCAGCAGCCGTCCGGCGTACGACCACGGCGGCCGTGCTCCGACGGCCGCAGCCACGGGCGGGCGCTGCCCGGTCGGTGGATCGGGCTGGGGTTGGCTCGCGTGCTGGGCTCCGTTGGTGACGCCTACGGCACAGACGCCGCTGGCCGGCACCCGGGTTCGGGTGCCGGCCAGCGGCGTGGTTCCCCCCTTGTGAGGAAAGACTGTGGGTCAGTTGTTCCAGTGCTCGGCGACGAGGTCGGCGGCCTGGGTCTCCCACTGGGCGTAGTGGAACGGGTAGGCCGACACCTGCACCGTCTGGGCGGCCTTGGTCAGCGGCATGTCCTGCCAGCCGTCGACCTGCTTGAGACCCTTCAGGAACGCCAGCGTGGAGTATTCGGGGTCGGTGATCTGCTCGACCGTGCCCCACCCGCTGGACGGGCGCTGCTGGAACAGGCCCTGCGAGTCGTGGTCGTTGCGCTCACCCAGGTGACCCAGGTTGACCAGCTTCGACTCCTGCAACGCGGTGGCGATGGCCACCACGGCGGCCCGCTCGTCCATGTCGGCCTTCTTCGTCGCCGCGATGATCGCCTTCACATTCGCGGTCTGCTCGTCGTCCAGGTCGATGCGGGACTGCTTGCCCTGCACACCGTGCGGAATCAGCTTGCCGGTGTCGGGCTTGTCGGCCAGCACCGTGGCGGCGACCGGCTTCGACTCCACCGACGGGGCGGCGGTGGCGGGGCCGGCGACCATGCCACCGGCGAAGGCCAGACCAGCGATACCGAGAACGCTCTTACGCAGCAGCTTCGAGTTCATGACAAGCTCCATTCGGGGGAAGACGCCACCCACCCGCAAAGGGGGGACAAGGGGTGTGGTGACGCAAGCACCGTCCGGCGCTCACAGACATTCAGGGGATGACCACCAGGCCCAAGGGGGCGGGCAGGTGGTGATCGAAAGACCGGCGAACCGGGGCCGGCGGCCCTCGTGGTGCCGGGTCCAGATGTAACGACCACCGGCCCGCCATCATTCCGGCCGGGCCCGAGGACCATGCCCCACCCGCTCGGGTGGGCGGCCCTACTCGATCGTCCAGGTGATGTAACGACCCCGCCCCCGCCACCATTCCACCCCCACGATGCCGCCGACCACACCCCCAAAACCCGACACCCGGGCGTGACACGGCACAGACCAACCGGACACACCACCCAGCCAGCGCACGCGACGCATCGAGATCACGGAGGAATTCGGCCCCTCCAGGGGCCAAACCCTTCCAAGATCTCGCCCCGGCACAGGGCTCCAACCCCGACCAGGTCAACGGCGAGCACATGACCGACGGCACGCGTCGGTGAACCGGACAGGGGTGACGGTCCGTACTCGGGGACGGTTCGGCGAAGTCGCCGACGCGGGCGGCAACGGGGCCGCCGGGAGCGATCGAAGGGACGTGTCGGGATGCCGGAGACCGTCGAGACGGTGTTCGCCCGGGTGGTCACCCGGAACCCGGGTGAGCCGGAGTTCCACCAGGCGGTTCGGGAGGTGTTGGAGAGCATCGGGCCGGCCCTGGCGCGACACCCGGAGTACGCCGAGGCGCGGATCATCGAGCGCATCTGCGAGCCGGAACGGCAGGTGATCTTCCGGGTGCCGTGGGAGGACGACCACGGCCGGGTGCGGGTGAACCGGGGCTTCCGGGTCGAGTTCAACAGCGCGCTCGGCCCGTTCAAGGGTGGGCTGCGTTTCCACCCGTCGGTGTACCTGGGGATCGTCAAGTTCCTGGGCTTCGAGCAGATCTTCAAGAACGCGCTGACCGGGCTGCCGATCGGCGGCGGCAAGGGTGGGGCGGACTTCGACCCGAAGGGCCGCTCGGACCGGGAGGTGATGCGCTTCTGCCAGAGTTTCATGACGGAGCTCTACCGGCACATCGGTGCGCAGACCGACGTGCCGGCCGGGGACATCGGCGTGGGCAGCCGGGAGATCGGCTACCTGTTCGGGCAGTACAAGCGGATCACCAACCGCTACGAGTCGGGGGTGCTCACCGGTAAGGGCCTGGCGTACGGGGGTGCGCAGGCGCGCCGCGAGGCGACCGGGTACGGGGCGGTGTTCTTCGCCGAGGAGATGTTGAAGCAGACCGGGGACGGCATGGACGGCAAGCGGGTGGTGGTCTCCGGCTCGGGCAACGTGGCGATCTACGCGGTCGAGAAGGTGCACCAGCTCGGCGGGACGGTGGTGGCCTGTTCCGACTCGAACGGGTACGTGCTCGACGAGAAGGGCATCGACCTGGAGCTGCTGCGGGAGTTGAAGGAGGAGCGCCGGACCCGGCTGGAGGACTACGTACGCCATGTGCCGCACGCGGTCGCGGTCGCCGGCCGTACCGTCTGGGAGGTGCCCTGCGACGTGGCCCTGCCGTGCGCGACGCAGAACGAGATCGGCGGCGCGGAGGCCGCGGAGCTCGTCGCCGGCGGCTGCGTCGCGGTGGTCGAGGGGGCCAACATGCCGACCACCCCGGAGGCGGTGCGGATCCTCGGGCGGGCGGGGGTGCGGTTCGCCCCGGGCAAGGCGGCGAACGCGGGCGGGGTGGCGGTGAGCGCGCTGGAGATGCAGCAGAACGCCAGCCGCGACTCGTGGACCTTCGCGCAGTCGGAGCAGCGGCTGCGGGAGACGATGCGGGACATCCACGCCCGCTGCTGGGCGACCGCCGAGGAGTACGGGCTGCCCGGTGACTACGTGGCCGGGGCGAACATCAACGGGTTCCGCCGGGTGGCGGAGGCGATGCTGGCGCACGGGGTGGTGTGACTGACCGGTCGGTCAGTCGGTTCCATTGACACCGGTGGAACGGCGCGCCTACGTTCAGGTCCCTACCGGTCGGTAGGCCACCGTCCCGCCCGCTCACCACCGGGCGGCCACCGTCCCAGCGGGAGCGCCGATGCTGTCCTCGACCGCCCGTACCGTCCGACGTCTTCTCGGCGCCGGCGTGGCCCTGACCCTGACGGTCGGGCTCGCCGGCGCCGTGCCCGCGACCGCCGCCCCCGACCGCCACGGCGACGGCACGCAGCCGCTGCCCGGCTACACGATCAGCAACCCGCCGCTCGACCCGCTGGTGGTGGGCGGCGCGCCCACCACCGTCCGGCAGGGCGTCCACCGCCACTCCGCCTACATCGTCGAGGTCCCGGCGAAGTGGAACGGCGACCTGGTGATGTGGGCGCACGGCTATCGCGGGCAGAGCACGGTCCTGTCGCCGGAACCGCCCGGGTTCGGGTTGCGGCAGCGCCTGCTGGAGCAGGGGTACGCGTGGGCGTCCTCCTCGTACTACCGCAACGGCTTCGACATCAGGGCCGGCGTGTTGAGCACCCGGGACCTGGCCGACCACTTCCGTCGGGAGGTGCGGCGCCCGCACCGGACGTACCTGGCGGGCGCGTCGATGGGCGGCTACGTGATCGCCCGCTCGCTGGAGCAGTATCCCGGCTTCTACGCCGGCGCGCTGCCGCTGTGCGGGGTGCTCGGCGACCAGACGCTGCTGGACTTCTTCCTCGACTACAACCTGGTCGCGCAGGCCCTCGCCGGGGTCGACGCCTACCCGGTGCCGGCCGACTATTTGACCGCCGTGGTGCCGCGGATCCAGGTGGCGCTGGGCCTGACCGGGGTGACGCCCACGAGCCCGGGGATCACCAACGAGCGGGGGCGGCAGCTTCGGGACATCACCGTCAACCGGTCGGGCGGGCCGCGTCCCGGGGCGGATGTCACGTTCGCGATCTGGAAGGACTTCCTGTTCGGGATCAGCGTGCCCAACGGTGGTGACTCCCCCGCCGAGCGGCCCGGGCAGCTCGCCACCAACCTGTTCACCCGGTACGCGCCGAACAGCCCGGTGGACGTCAACGCCGCCGTGCGGCGCGTCGCCCCGGAGAACCTGCGGCAACGGCTGTCCCCGACCCTGACCGAGGTGCCCCGCGTCGCCGGCCGGCCCACCGCGCCGGTGCTCAGCCTGCACAACCTCGGCGACCTCTTCGTACCGTTCTCGATGGAGCAGGCGTACGCCCGCGACGTCGCGAAGCACGGCCGGAGCCGGCTGCTGGTCCAGCGGGCGGTCCGGGCCGCGCAGCACTGCGAGTTCACCCCGGCCGAGGCCGGCGCCGCCTGGGACGACCTGGCGTCCTGGGTACGCACCGGCAAGCGCCCGGCCGGCGACACCGTCACCGACCCGGCGGTGGTGGCGGCGGCGGACTACGGCTGCCGGTTCAGCGACCGGGCCGCGTACGCCGCCGGCGTCGGCACCCGCCGCCTCTACCCCGCCTGCTGACGAGCGCACCACGGGGCGGGCGCCCGCCGGGAGATCGACCCGGCGGGCGCCCGCCCACGACATGTCCGGGCCCTGCCCGGCGCGCGGTCACGTCAGCGGACGCTCCGGGCGTTGAAGCGGTGCCGCTGCCGCCACGCGAGCGTCATCAGCAGCAGGACGGCACCGGTGGCCACCAGACCGCCACCGACCTTCATCGGCGTGCTGGTGCTGGCACCCGTCACCGGCAGCGCGCTCTTCTTCTTGCGCAGGACGGTCACCTGGGCGGTGTCCGTACGGCCGGTCTCGCCGACCGCCTCGAAGAGGAAGTAGCCGGTGCGGCGCGGCGTGTAGGTCACCTCGAAGGTGCCGTCGGCCCGGGCGGCGAACGCCGCCAGGTCCGGTTCGTCGCGGCTGGGCCGGTAGGCGACCGGCGTCATCGCGACCCGGTCGCCGCTGCTGCCGCGTACGGCCGTCATGGCGTTGGCCAGCGGGCTCGAGGACACCCGGATGACGATGCGCTCGCCGGGGTTCCAGCCCCGTCCGAACAGCGTCACGGTCTCGCCGAGGATGATCTGGGGGTCGTCCACGGACAGCTCGACCCCACCCGGTGGGTACACCGGTGGTTGCGTCGGCTGCGGCTGCGCCGCCCCCGCCGCGGTCGGCGCGGCCGCGACGGCCAGACCGACCGTGAGCGCCATGATGATGCGGGATAGCCGCATGATTGGTTCCCTCCTACTGGTCACAGCTTGGTGCGGTAGTTACTTGGGTGGTCCATGGAGTGGCGGTGGGGGTCAGCCACAGTTCGGCCGTCCCACTGCCGGTCTTCGCGGTGTGCACGGTCACCTCGACGGTCCGGGAGGCCCCCGGTGGGACTTCGATGTTCGCCGTGGCCACCTGCCGTTTCCGCTCGGTGCCGGTGCCCACCGGGAGGTCGGCGCCGTCGAGCCGCGCGCCCTGCACGCCGCCGCCGGCCGGGCTGTAGACCGACACGAGCGTGCGGACGGTGTAGGGATCGCCCGCCAGGCCGAGACCGAGCACGGACTCGCTGAGTCCCGTCTTCGGCGCCGTCGAGCGCAGGGTGACCCGCAACCGCAGTTCCCTGCTTCCGTCGTCCTGGCAGTCGCCGACCGTCAGGGTCGCCTCCGGCCGGAGGTAGTAGCCGAGCTTCGCGCCGCTGCCGTCGTTGAGGAACACGCCGACCGTCGGCACGGTGTCCTTCTCCGGAAGCACCCCGGCCATCCGGCTGTCGCCGAGCGTCCGTTGCTCTTCAGGTCGGGCACTCCAGAACAATATCCGGCGTTCGGTGACACTACGGTCAAATGCGGACAATAGCCCCATCGGGTCGACATTCTTCGTGAACAGCGTGTGGAACACCGATGCCGCGGCGGTCGCGAAGTACTCGTCCTGCTCACGCAGGTCGAGGCGTTGATAGGCCTCGCTGAGCAACGTCCGCACCACGGTGTCCGCCGCCAGCGGCACCCCGCCGGGAACCATGACCGGGCCGGTGGCCTTCAGCAGGTACGACAGGACGACCGGGTCGACGGCGAGGACACCGTCCACGGCCGTCCCGGTCTTTCGGCGGTACATCTCCCGGTAGAGAGCGGCCGCCGTCGGGAAGTGCGGGGTGAGGTTGACGTCGGCCGGATAGATCCCGGGCAGGTCACCCCAGAGGGCGCGGACCTCCTCCGGGACCTTCAGTACCTTGGTGAACCGGCCGAGCTGCGCGCTCGTGCCCTGGCGGCCGAGCCGCACCCGCCCGCCCTCGGCGTGCAACAGGGCGTACGCGCCGATGAGGCCGCCGGTGGCCCGGAGTTCGGCGGGGTTCTGCGAGACCAGCAGGTAGCTGCGCGGGCCGTCGACACCGAGCAGCGGCGGTAACAGCCGGGTGGCCTGGCCGGCCGCGGCGGTCAGGCCGGCGAGCCGGTCGATCTCTCCCCGCAGGCCGGCGAGGGCCGCCCGGACCTGGTCGACCAGGCCGGCGGTGGGCACCTCGGCGAGACTCGCCCGGCTCCGTCGCACGGTGGCGTCGATCGCCGCGAGGTCGGTGGAGAGGGCGCGCAGCCGCTGGACGTCGAGCCGCCCCGCCTTCGGCAGCAGGGTGCTCAGGTCGGTCCGCAGCAGCGCCGGGAACGCCTCCCGGGCCAGGTCGTCGATGGCGACGGCGATCTGCCGGACGGCCACCAGGTTGTCCCCGGCGTACGGGGCCTGCCGGCCGAGCCGCCAACCGGGGTCGCCGGTGGCCGCGCGGGCGGCGGCAGCCTGTTCCTGCAGCGCGGCGAGCGTGCGCCGGGCCCGCTCGGTGTCCCCGGTGACCACCTGGGCGCTGAGGTCACGGGCGAGCCCCGCGGCGTTGACCAGGTGGGCGCGGGCCTGCCAGCCCCGGAAGCCGACCCAGCCGGCCGAGACCAGCAGCACCGAACCGGCCACCAGAGCGGCGAGCAGCGCGCGCCGCAGGCGGGCCTGCCGACGCCGGCGGGATCGACCGCGCCGTCGACGCGGTGCCTCGCTCTCCCTCACAGACACTCCGTTCCCCCGGAATCGGACACTAGGGACGATTTCTCCGTCGTTCTTAACACGTAACGACCGACGTAGTGGGAAATTGACGGTCTTGACCGTTACGAGAGTGAAGCTCGTACTCCAGCGCGCGACGCCGCGCCCGGTCGGGCACGGCGTCGCGGTCGGTATGGGATCAGCTCAGCGAGCGGCGGCCTCGTACAGCAGCCGCTCGATGCGGTCCACACCGGCCTGCATGGACATCTGCCGCAGGTACGCCTCGCGGCCCCGGCGGCCCATCTCGGCCCGGGCGCCCGACGGGATCGTGGCGGCCAGCCAGAAACGGTCGGCGAGCGTCGCCCAGTCCTCCGGCGGGCAGGACAACCCGGCACGGGCCCGCTCGACCAGCTCGGCGGCGTCCCCGCCGGCCGACACGACGACCGGCGCCGCGCAGGAGAGCGCCGCCTGGAGCTTCCCGGGCAGGGTGCTGCGCAGCTCCGGCAGGTCCCGCAGCATGACCAGCTGGTAGTCGGCGGCGGCGTACAGCTCCGGCATGTCCAGCGGCGAGCGCCGCTCGACGAACCGCACGTTGTCGGCGCGCAACTCGGCGGCGAGCCCCCGCACCCGCCGCTCCTGCTCGCCCGACCCCACCAGGACCAGATCCATCGTGCGGTCGAGCGCCACGGCCGCCCGTACCGCCGTCTCCAGGCCCTGTCGCGCGCCGATGGTGCCGGCGTGCATGACCACGCACCGGTCGTCCCGGCGGACCAGCCGTCGCGCGGCCGGGCTGGGTCGGGCCGGCTGGAAGATCCGCTCGTCGGTCCAGTTGAGGACCACGTCGACCCGGGCCGGGTCGGCCCCGGCGGCCACCACCAGCTCGCGCATCGACGGTGCGGCGACCGCGACCCGGTCGGCCGCCCGGTAGGTCCGCGCCATCGCCCCGGCCACCCGGGCCTTCCACCGGCCCTGCTCGCCGGCGGCGGGCTCCTCCTCGGCCCACACGTCCTGCACGTGCAGGACGGTCGGCACCCGGCCGAGCAGCCGCAGCAGGGCCGCGGCGGCGAACGCGGTCGCCGGCGGCTGGTGCACGTAGAGGGCGTCGACGCCGGCGAGGAACCGCCGGCCGACCAGGGACGCGCTGCCGGCGAACGACAGGTAGCCGGCCATCCGGCTCCGGACCGACCCGTCTCCCCCGGCGTAGCGGGGCACCCGGCGCACGGTCAGCCGCTCGCTGCGGGTCTCGTGGTGCCAGCGCTGGCGCCACCCCGGATAGATGTGGCCGCCCGGATAGTCCGGGAAGCCGGTCAGCACCCGCACCTCGTGGCCACGGCGGGCCAGCTCCTCGGCGAGGCTGCCGGGGATGAAGGCCGGTTCCGGTGGAAAGTGGTACGACAGGATGCCGATCCTCATCGCGACTCCCCGATGCTCGGCGCGGCACGGTGACGCGCCCGGCGGGTGTCCACGTACGATGCGGGCAACCCCTCCGCGTCCGGCCGCCCGTGCCGGACGCCCGCCGTCTCCGCGTCCGCAAGAGGGGTCCTGATGATCGACCGGGTGCTGTTCGTCTGCCACGCCAACCTGTGCCGGTCACCGATGGCCGAGTACCTGGCCCGACGGCTGCTGGCCGACCGCCCGGTCGAGGTGGCCAGCGCCGGCACCGACGCCGTCGACGACCTGTCCATGCACCCGTACGCGGCCGAGGTCGCGGCCGGGACCGGCGCGGACCCGACCGGGTTCCGCACCCGCCGGTTGCGCCGCGAGCACCTGACCGGCGCGACGCTGGTGCTGACCGCGACCCGGCGCCAACGTTCGGTGTGCGCCACCCTCGCCCCGGCCGTACTGCACCGGACGTTCACCCTGCGCCAGTTCGGGCGGCTCGCCGCCGCGGCGGAGCCGGCGTCGACGCCGGCCGACGACCCGCTGCGCGCCGCGGTCGAGGCCGCCGCCCGCGCCCGGGGGCGACTGCAACCAGCCGCCCCCGACGCGGATGACCTGCGGGACCCGATCGGCGGCACGGCCGCCGACTTCCGACGCTGCGCCGAGGAGATCGAACGGTCGCTGCGACCCCTCGCGGCGCTCATCGGGACAGCCGGGTGAGTTCCTGCGTGTGGTCGCTGACCACGCCCGGCTGCCCGGCGTGCCGGGGACCGGCGACCCGCTCGGCCGGCACGGCGGGCGGCTCCGCGGCCGCGACCACCCGGTAGGCCTCGTACTGGTAGGCCTCGGCCTTCGGCACCTTGGCCATGTTGAGGACGCAGCCGAGCAGCCGCACCGAGACCGAGTGCAGCGACCGGGCGGCGGTGGCCACCTGCGAGCGGGACGTCCGGCCCTGCTGGGTCACCAGCAGGGCGCCGTCGGCCTGGACGGCGACCACGACGCCGTCGGTGACGGCGAGCAGCGGCGCGGTGTCGATGATGACGATGTCGGCCGATTCGCGCAGCGCCAGCAGCAGGTCGGCCATCGCCTTCGAGCCGAGCAGTTCGCTCGGGTTGGGCGGAGCCGAACCGCTGGGCAGCACCAGCAGTGACTTGTCGCCCCAGCGCTGGACGACGTCCCCGACCTGCACGTCGCCGACCAACACGTCGGTGAGCCCGACGCCGTTGTCCAGCCCGAGGTAGTCGCCGACCTTCGGGCGACGCAGGTCCGCGTCGACCAGCAGCACCCGCCAGCCGGCCTCGGCCAGCGCGATGGCGAGGTTGCAGGAGAGGGTCGTCTTCCCCTCGCCCTGCAACGCGCTGGTGACGGCGATGACCCGGGCCGGCTCGTGCACGTCGACGAAGCGCAGGTTCGTCCGCAGTTTCCGGACCGCCTCGGCCCGGGCGGAGGTGGCGGCCTCACCGACGATCAGCGGGGAGGCCTTCGCCGTGCCCTCGTACGGGATCTCCCCGAGCAGCGGACTGCCGGTGACGCGCTGGAGACCGGCGGCGTCGCGCAGCCGGACGTCGGCGAGCCCGCGGAGGATCGCCAGGCCGACACCGGCGAGCAGGCCGATCAGCGCTCCGATCGCGAAGTTGCGGACCGGCTGCGGGGAAACCGGGGTCGGGCTGACCCGCGGCCCACTGACGACCTCGATCTTGATCGGGCCGGCCTTGCCGTCCGGTGTGGTCTCGACCTTCTGCACCAGTTCGACGAACTTCGCCGACAGGGCCTCGGTGACCCGCAGCGCGCGGGTCTGGTCGGTGTCGGTGACCGAGGCGCGCAGCAGGACCGTACCGGCCTCGGTGGAGGTGCTCACCCGTCGCTGGACCTGCTCGGCGGTGAGCCCGACCGGGTTGTCGGCCACCACGCTCTGCGCGAGGCGGTCGCTGGTCAGCAGTTCCGCGTACGACTTCACGCGCTGCTGGAGGAACAGACCGCCCTGGTAGGCGTCGGTCACCCCCTGGCTGGGCGTGGTGACGAAGAAGGTCACCGAGGCGACGTACCGGGGCTGGGCCCGGACGGTGACCAGGGCGGTGACGCCCATCGCGACCAGGAGCGTGACGAGGACGATCCACCAGTGCCGGCGCACGAGGCGGAGGTGGCGGTACAGGTCCATCAGGCGCGCCTCCGTACCAGGCCGGTAACGCCAAAGAACTTCACGAAAACCCCCAAGGTCGTCTTAATCGCGTGAAACCATTAAAGCGGCTCGTGCGTCTTATGTCCGGAGTTATGCATTTTCGACTAACAGCCGGGCACACATTTCCCCAGGGACAAACGGAACGGCGCGAGCGAGGTCACGTCGTCTCCGTTCGCGGCCGTTCGCCCGGCTGGATAGGGTTACGGGCGGTGTGCCGGGAAGCCTGGTCGGCGATCGATGCCTCCTGCCCTCGACCCACCGGATGGATCACGCATGACCGACCGCACCCCGCAGCCCGGCCGCTTCCGGCTGTTCTCGCGTACCTCCTGGCCGGAGGCGCGCTTCCTGGCCGACGTGCTGCGCACCGAGACGGTTGGCGGCGGCCTGCTGCTGCTCGGCGCGGTCGTAGCGTTGATCTGGGCGAATTCGCCGTGGGGGGACGCGTACACCGCGGTCACCAAGTGGGTGCCCTGGTCCGGCGGCTCGGCCCTGCACCTGGACCTGACGCTCGCGAAGTGGGCGGCCGACGGCCTGCTGGCGATCTTCTTCTTCGTGGTCGGCCTGGAACTCAAGCGCGAGTTCGTCGCCGGGGAACTGCGCGACCCGCGGCGCGCCGCCCTGCCGGTGGTCGCCGCGCTCGGCGGAATGGCGATGCCCGCGCTGATCTACGTGGGGGTCAACCTCGCCGCGGGCGGCGAGGGCCTGCGGGGCTGGGCGATCCCCACCGCGACCGACATCGCCTTCGCCCTGGCGGTGCTGGCCGTGATCGGCTCCTACCTGCCCCAGGGGCTGCGGGCCTTCCTGCTCACCCTCGCCGTGGTCGACGACCTCTTCGCCATCACGATCATCGCCATCTTCTACACCGACGACTTCAGCCTGCTGCCGCTGCTCGGCGCGCTGGCGCCGATCGCGCTGTTCGGGCTGCTGGTGCAGCGCCGCCGAACCTGGTGGTGGGCCCTCATCCCGCTCGCCGTGGTGGCCTGGACGCTGGTGCACGCCTCCGGCGTGCACGCCACGGTGGCCGGCGTCCTGCTCGGCTTCACCGTCCCGGTGCTACGCGGCAAGGAGGGTGACCGGCACGGGCTCGCCGAGCACCTGGAGCACCGCTGGCGGCCGGTGTCCGCGGGCTTCGCCGTGCCCGTCTTCGCGTTCTTCGCCGCCGGGGTGTCGCTGCGCGACGCCGACCTGGGGGCGGTGGTCACCGACCCGATCGTCGTCGGCATCGTGGCCGGGCTGGTGCTCGGCAAGGCGATCGGCATCCTCGGCTCGACGTTCCTGCTGGCCCGGTTCACCCGCGCCCAACTCGACGAGGACATCACCTGGTCGGATCTGCTCGGCGTCGCCCTGCTCGCCGGCATCGGCTTCACCGTGTCACTGCTGATCGGCGAGCTGGCGTTCGGCACCGGAACCGCGGCGGACGGCAACGTGAAGGCCGCGGTGCTCAGCGGCTCGCTGATCTCGGCCCTGCTCGCCACCGCCGTCCTGGTCCGCCGCAACGCCGCCTACCGGCGGATCGCCGAGGCGGAAAAGGTGGACTCGGACCGCGACGGCATCCCCGACGTCTACCAGCGCCGCGACGCCTGACCGGAGCACCTCGCGGGGGCGGGCGCCGGACGGACACCGCTGTCGGGGCCGGGCACCGCGGCGGGCCGGGCGGGGGCCGCCCGGTGCCCGCCGCCGCTCGTCAGGCCCGCCCCTCGGTACGGCGGCGACGCTCCTCCTGCTCGTCGGCCAGGGCGTCGCTCACCGGCTCCATGAGGTCGTCGCCGGGCACCGCGACCTCCTCCGCCCGGTCCTGCTCGTCGGCCCGCCCGCCGGGCGGCGGCTCGGGCGCCGTGGCGCCACCGGCGAAGCCGTACTCGTTCGGCTCGTCATGTCTGCTCATGGGGTCAACCTCCCGGAACGTCCGCGTTCACCGCCCACCGTCAGCGGCGGTCCGTGATCGTCTTTCCCCGGACGGGGGGCGGATAGTCGCCCGGAAGCGGTCAGGACCGCCCAGAGCAGCCGGCGCAGCGCGATGATCGCCGCGGCCGTGGCCAGGTCCACCCAGCCCTGACCGGCCACGAGCCGGAGCAGGCCGGCGGCGGTGAGCAGGTCCAGCAGCACGCGCAGGGCGGCGCGGCCGGAGCCGGTGCCGACCAGCACGGCCACCCCCGCCACGGCGGCGAGCGCCGTGACGACGGTGACCAGGGTGCTGATCACGCCTCGTCCCGGCCCTGCACCTGCCGCTGCTCCTCGCGGATCTCCCGGCCCAGGAAGTAGTTCAGCGCGGTCCGGATGGCGGCGATGGCGGCCAGCTGGCCGATCTGGGTGAAGGTCGGCGACGCGGCCGTCCGCAGGATGTCCGCCGCGAGCAGGAACTCCAGTCCGAGCGTGAGGGCCCGCCCCAGAGCGAGCCGGATCGGGGTGCACACCTTCGCGGTGCGGTGCCGCAGCCCTTCGACGACGAACCGGGCCGCCGCCCAGACCGCCCCGACGAAGATGATGATCGCGCCGGCGAGCTCCACCGTGGTGATCAGGAACCCGTACCCGTGCCGCAGGACGTCCCCCACCCGCTGGCGTTACCCGTCGGACGGGCGGGTAGTCGGCAGGTCAGGTGAGCTGGTCGACGGCCTCCAGAATCAGCCACAGCCCGCAGACGGCGAAGAGGATCGCGGCGCCGTACCTCACGGTCTTCTCGGGCAGCTTCCGGCCGAGCAGCCGGCCCACGAGGATCGCCAGGGCGTCGGCGGCCACCATGCCGACGGTCGAGCCGATCCACGTGCCGAACCAGCCGTACTGGGTGGCCAGGGTGATGGTGGCCAGCATGGTCTTGTCGCCCAGCTCGGCGAGGAAGAACGCCACCCCGACCGCGACGATCGCCGACTTGCTGCTCTTCTGCGCCTTGCGCCGCTCCTCCTCGGTGAGCACGTCGCCGCGCAGGGTCCACGCGCCGAAGCCGAGGAACGCGACGCCCGCGAGGAGGGAGATCCACTCGGTGGGCAGCGCGGCCCCCAGCCCGTAGCCGATCGCCACCGACGCCAGGTGCACGACGGCCGTGGCGACGGTGATGCCGATCAGCACCGGCAGCGGCTTGAAGCGGGTGGCGAAGGTCAGGGCCATCAGCTGGGACTTGTCCCCCAGCTCGGCGACGAAGATGACGCCGAAGCTGACCACCAGCGCGACGAGGAAACCCTCCATGACATCCTTCCGGATCAGGCCGGGAGGAGGTACGGGGCGCCCTCGACCCGGCTGCACAAGCCTGGGTCGAAGGTCTCGCCCGCCCCGTGGGTGCGGGGCCGCGTGGCCGGGTGCGGAACGCACCAGTGTGTCGACCACGACGTTGGGGGCTACTCCCCTTCGCTGCGCTCACCCTAGCCGATCACCCGAGCGGCGGGGTGCCGGGGGTGAACAGCCGCAACCGGTCAGTCCGCGCGGGCCAGCGTCACCCCGAAGAGGCCGCCGGGATCGGTCCAGAAGTCGTGGGCGGTGAAGCCCGCCCCGGCCAGCTCCGCGGCGATCCCCTCCGGCCGGAACTTCGCCGAGACCTCGGTCCGCAACTCCTCCCCGACGGCGAACGTCACGTCGAGGTCGAGCACCCGTACCCGCATCGGCCGCAGCGCCCGCAGCCGCATCTCGATCCACTCCCGCTCCGGATCCCAGCACGCCACATGGCAGAAGGCCGCCGGGTCGAAGTCGGCACCCAGCTCCCGGTTGATCACCCGCAGCACGTTGCGGTTGAACTCGGCGGTGACACCGGCCGCGTCGTCGTACGCCGGCACGATGACCGCCGGGTCCTTGACCAGGTCGGTGCCGACGAGCAGCCAGTCCCCCGGTTCCAGGGAGGACCGCATCTGGGTCAGGAACTCCCCGCGCTCGGCCGGCAGCAGGTTGCCGATCGTGCCGCCGAGGAACACCACGAGCCGCCGGCCACCGGCGGGCAGCCGGTCGAGGTGGCGGGTGAAGTCGCCGACGATGCCGCGGACCCGGAGGCCCGGATAGTCGGCGGCGATCTCGGCGGTGGACTGCCGCAGGGCGCTCACCGACACGTCCAGCGGGACGAAGGTGCCCAGGTCGCCGTGCCGGGTGAACGCGTCCAGCAGCAGGCGGGTCTTCTCCGACGAGCCCGAGCCCAGCTCGATCAGCGTCTTGGCTCCGGTGACGGCGGCGATGTCGCCGGCGCGTTCGGCGAGCACCGCGCGCTCGGCCCGGGTCGGGTAGTACTCCGGCAACCGGGTGATCTCCTCGAAGAGTTGACTGCCCCGCGCGTCGTAGAACCACTTCGGGGGCAACCACTTCTCCTCGGCGGTCAGCCCGGTGCGCACGTCCTGCCGGAGGCTGCGTCCCAGGTCCTGCTCCTCGAGGTGGATCTCCAACGGCTCCGCGCCCATCTCTGCCCTTCCTGTCGAGGTGTCTCGGTGGGCGGTCACGCCTCCGTCAGGGCGCGGACCCGCGCCCCGGTGGCGGTGGCCTCCACCAGATGCCCGTCCGGCACGTCCTGCCAGCCGGGGTCGTCGTCGTGCGGCTCGGACGCCAGTAGCACCGAGGCCGGCGTCGTGCGGAGCGACAGCGCGTGCCCGACCACGCTCGCCACCACCGTGTGCCCGTCGGTGAGCAGCAGGTTGAGGCGCGACCCGGGTGCCGTCCGGGCCACCGCGACGACCGTCTCGGCGACGGCCCGGGCCGGCTTGATCCCGGACCGCAGCCGGTGCCGGACCAGCGCCCACAGCAGCGCCGAGTCGGTGGCCGCGTCGAGGGTGAGCAGGTCCCGGACGGGCAGCGCGGCGGCGAGCGGGACCATGCTGTCCGGCCAGCCCCGCACCGCGCCGTTGTGGCTGAACAGCCAGCGTCCCTCGGCGAACGGCGCGGCGGCCGAGTCCAGCACCGCCATGCCGACCGTCGCCGAGCGCACCGCCGCGAGCACCGCGCCCGCGGACGTGACGCCGGCGAGCTGCTCGATCGTCGGGTCGCTCCAGATCGGCTGCGCCCGCCGGTAGCGCACCGGCTCGCCGTCGCCCGGGTACCAGCCCACGCCGAAGCCGTCGGCGTTGATCGTTCCGCCGCCGCGCATGTCGCGCGGCGCCCAGGACTGGCGCACCAGCGAGTACGGCGGATCGAACAGCAGCTCCCGCAGGGTGACCGGGGGCCCGAGGTAGGCCAGGTGGCGGCACATCAGGCGCCCACCCTCACGCGTGGGCCTCCTCGGGCGTCGCGTTCCGGGCGCAACGGAACCCGCTGAAGATCTGCCGCCGGATCGGATAGTCCCAGTTGCGGAACGTGCCCCGGCAGGCCGCCCGGTCGGTGCCGAACGACCCGCCGCGCAGCACCCGGTAGTCGTCGCCGAAGAAGACCTCCGAGTACTCCCGGTACGGGAAGGCGGTGAAGCCCGGGTGGCCACGGAAGCTCGTCGAGGTCCACTCCCAGACGTCGCCCATGAGCTGGTGGACGCCCAACGGTGACGCCCCGGCCGGGTACGCGCCGACCGGCGCCGGCCAGAGGTGCCGCTGGCCCAGGTTGGCGTGGTCGGCCGTCGGGTCCTCGTCGCCCCAGGGGTAGCGGCGGGAGCGGCCGGTCGCCGGGTCCCAGCGGGCCGCCTTCTCCCACTCCGCCTCGGTGGGCAGCCGCTTGCCGGCCCAGGCGGCGTACGCCTCCGCCTCGTAAGAGCAGACGTGCACCACCGGTTCGTCGGCGCGGACCGGCGCCCAGCGGCCGAAGCGGCGGTACGCCCAGCCGTCGCCGTCGCGACGCCAGTGCATCGGGGCGGACAGCCCCGCCTGCTGCCGGTGCGCCCATCCGGCGGTGCTCCACCAGCGGGCGTCGTCGTAGCCGCCGTCGGCGATGAACCCCGCGTACGCGCCGTTGGTGACGGGCGCCGCGTCGATCGCGTACGCCGGGAGGTGCACCCGGTGCGCGGGGCGTTCGTTGTCCAGCGCCCACGGGTCGGTGTCGGTGCCCATGGTGAACTCGCCGGCCGGGATCAGCACCTCACCGCCGACCCGTGCCCGCGGCTCGGGCGGGGGCGGGGCGTCCAGGACGGCCGCGCCGGAGCGCAGCTGGTGGGTGGCGAGCATGGTCTCGTCGTGCTGCTGCTCGTGCTGGACGATCATGCCGAAGGCGAAGCCGTCGGCGATCAGCGGGCGGTCTGTGAAGGGCACCCGGTCCAGCAGGTCGAAGACCTTGTCCCGGACCGTCGCCACGTAGGCGCGGGCCTCGGTCGGTGGCAGCAGCGGCAGGGACGGCCGGTCCCGGCGGGGCTGTTTGAACGCGTCGTAGAGGTCGTCGATGTCGTGGCGGACCGGTGGGCGGCCGCCGACGTCGCGCACCAGCCAGAGCTCCTCCTGGTTGCCCACGTGGGCGAGATCCCACACGAGCGGGGACATCAGGGGCGAGTGCTGCCGCATCAGGTCCTCGTCGTCGACCGCGTCGGTCAGGGCGGCGGTGCGGGCGCGGGTGCGGGCCAGTTCCGCCGCGATCCGTGCCCGCACCGCCTCCCCGTCGCGCCGGTCCGTCGTCGTCTCCGTCACCGCTGCCTCCTCCCGGCGGCCGCACGCCGCCGCCGTACGCCTCGGTCGATTTCGTCGTGCAGCGCCGCCGGCAGCCCCAGCCGGGGCAGCGCGACGAGCGCCAGGTCGAACAGGTCGGCGGCGGCGGCCGCGAGGCCCCGGTCGTGCAGGCCGTGGCGGGCCGCCGCGGTCCACCGGTGGGCCTGCGGGCGGGCGAGGGCCTGCGCCGCGTGGGTGGTGGCCGGGTCGGCCAGCAGGGCGGCGACCACCGCCACCGGCACCGTCCACGCCCGCCCCGGCTGCGCGTCGAGGTAACGCAGCTCCAGGTAGCCGCGCGGGCGTACCGGCGGGAACAGCGTGCTCACGTGGTAGTCGAGGTCGTCGGTGGTCGGCGGTCGGGGCAGCGCGCCGGCGAGCCAGTCGGCGAAGGTGACGCCGGCCGGCGGTGTCCAGTCGGGACCGGCGTCGCGCAGGCAGAGCAGCGGCGCGGCGAGCACGTACGCCGTCCAGCTCGCCACCGGGTCCGTGTCGCCCTGCTCCGGCGTCCACACCGGGTGGGTGCGCTCCGGGTCGATGGCGAGCCAGGCGGCCATCCGGGCCGACGCCCAGCCGGTGGGCCGCCCGGCGTGACGGCCGGCCGTGGCGAAGGCCGCGACCAGGGGCGGCCCGATCGCGTGCGCGGTGGCCCACCGGTCCGGGAGGTGCTCCGCCTCCCCGGCGTCGAGGCAGACCTGGAGACCGGCGGTGCTGTACATCATCGTGCGCCCGGCCGGGCCACGCCGGTCGAACACCCGGCGCATCGCGCGGTAACGGGGGGTCTCCAGCACCGCCCGTGGCGGCCGGTGGGGATCGATGCCGTCGCGGCCGAGAACCAGCCCGGCCGGCGCGAGAAGCGCCGACAGTTGGGCGATGTCGGCGTCCGTCGCGTCGACGAGCGCGGCGATCGAGGTGCGTGGAGCGGTGGAGATCTCCACCTGCCCGCCCGGCTCGACGGTCACCGTGCTGCCGTGCCGGAGCCGCTGGGCGGGGCTCGTGCTGTGCAGGGTGCGGGGGCAGTGCGGCCCCAGCGCGGCCCGCAGTCGGTCGGCCTCGACCGGGCGGGCGGGGTCGACGGCGT
This sequence comes from Micromonospora sp. WMMC415, assembly GCF_009707425.1. Lineage (GTDB taxonomy): Bacteria > Actinomycetota > Actinomycetes > Mycobacteriales > Micromonosporaceae > Micromonospora. Next base: position 4,450,437 of record NZ_CP046104.1, read on the forward strand.
CGTGCACCGTCCATTCCAGCTCGACTCCGACGTGGCGGGGTGGGCCGGTCTTGAAGCAGATCCGGGCGATGTGGCCCGCGGCCGCGGCGGACGAGCAGAGGACGGTGGCCCGATCCACCTCCGGAGACGTCACCACAGGTTCGGCCCCTTTCGCCGCCCGACGTCCGGTCCGAGCCACCGTAACGCGACCCACCGACATCGGCAGGCGCCGGCGGGCCGACCTCCTTCTGTCTAGCAGACGAACGTCCCGTGTCCGGGGTAAACGCGAACCGGATTCAGGGGGTGGTCGACGCGGTCGGTGTGGGCCCCGACTTGGGCTTCTTCGTCTTCGGGGGCTCCGGCTCGCCGACCCGCTCCCGGCAGTAGTCGGTCACCTGCCCGCGACCGCCGGCCGCGGCGACGAGATCCGCGAAGCCGGGCGTGTCGAGGGCCTTCTCCCGCTGGGCCGGCGACTTCGCCAGGTACGCGCGGCACTGCCCGTCCAACTGGGCGGCCCGCTCGCGGGGTGACGGTGAGCCGGGACCGGTCGAGGGCGCCCCGGCCGTGGGCGTCGGCGGCCCGGACGGCGTCCCGCCCGGCGTGCCGGTGCTGGCGCCACCGCCCGGGGTGCCGCCGGGACCGTCGGTCTCGCCCGGGCCGCTCACACCGGTGGTCGGGGCCGGGCGGGGTGGCGGGGCGTCGGGACGGTCGATGGCGACGGCCGCGAACGCGACACCGGCGGTCGCGGTGGCGGCCGCTCCGGCGGCCCAGGCGAGCACCCCCGCGGTGACCGGCCGACGCCGTCGCCGCGGCTCCGGCGCCGGGGTCGGGGTGGCGCGGGCGGCGCGGAAGGCGGCGAGGGCCGCCTCCTCACCGGCGAGTTCGTCGGGCCGCCCCGGGGCGGCCGCGGCCGACAGGAGTCGGGACAACGGTTCGGCGCCGGCACCCGGGACGGCGTCGGGCGCGGCGTCGAGGAGCCGGTCGAGCGCGGCCCGGTCGGCCCGCGCGGAACGGCGGAAGAACATCCTGAGTCCCCTCACGTCAACCGTCCGCCGGTTCGGCGTGCGGCGTCTGCCGGCGCGCGTCTCGGGGACGAGGTGGGGTCGCATCCTCGGCGGCGGTGGCCGGGGCGTCCTCGCCGCGGCGTTCCAACAGTGCGGCGAGCCGGCGCAGTCCCCGGTGGGCCGCGGTCCGGACGGCGCCGGGGCGCCGGCCGAGCACCCGCCCGGCGGTCTCGGCGTCCAGACCGAGGACGGCCCGGAGGAGGACGGCCTCCGCCTCCCGGGGCGGCAGCGTGCCGATCAGGGCGAGGGCCGCCTCGGTCCCGATGGTCTCGCCGGCCCGCTCGGCCGTGTCCGCGTCGCTGGCCAGGTCGCTCAACGCCTGCACGGGCACGGGGAGCGAGGGACGCCGGCGCTGCCGGCGCAGGTGGTCCATCGCCCGGTTCCGGGCGATGGTGACCGTCCAGGCGCGGAACTCCCCGCCGGTGAAGCTGGGCAGGTCGCGGGAGACCTGCAGCCACGTCTCGGAGGCGACGTCCTCGGCGTCCGCCCCGACCAGGGCGGTCAGGTAGCGCAGGAGACCGGGCTGGAGGCTGCGGTAGAGGAAACGGAAGGCCTGTTCGTCCCCGGCCTGCGCCGCGACGACGGCCTCGTTCAGCTCACCGGTCACGCCGCCCGCTTCCGTTCGGCCCCACCGGGCCGGCACACGCCCGTGGGCGCGACCTCAACCCGGTCCGGCAGCCGGACCTGATCCCGCACCCTCAGCCCCCCGCTGACCTGATCACGCCAGGGCCGCTCGGCCCGACCGTTCGCCTGGGCTCCACCAGGACGGCCCCGCCGTCGGCGTACCGCCGCCGACAACGTCGTGTGGGCCCGAGCCGGGCCAACGCTAGGAGTCGTGGGCCGATCGGACAAGTCGCCCGAGGTCAGGAAAAGAGTGAGAATAATCAACACGATCAGCCGGCGCGTCGCCGTAACGTTACGACTCCTCCGGGCGCTCCGCACGCGGCGCAACGGGCGAACGCGACGTTTGCCCAGGGTAAAGCACGGGTGAAGTCGCTCCCGTCACCGCACGTAGTCGCCCGGTGACAGCGCACCGGAGCCGGACGCTCACCCGACGCCGCGCGAGGGCTGGTGGGCCCGCCCGCGCCGGCCGGCCACGACGCGCCGACCATGCACCCTCTGGGTACGGTAGTGCTGTGTTGTCATCGGAGGTCGTGCTCAGCGGTCGGTACCGCCTGGACGAACGTGTCGCCACGGGCGGCATGGGTGACGTCTGGCGGGGCACCGACCTGGTCCTGGGCCGGCAGGTGGCGGTCAAGGTGCTGCTGCCCGCGCTCGTCTCCGATCCCGACTTCATCGCCCGGTTCCGGGCGGAGGCGCGGATCATGGCCGCGCTGCGGCACCCGGGCATCGTCCAGGTCTTCGACTACGGCGAGGACCAGCTCGACGACGGCAGCCGTGCCGACTACCTGGTCATGGAGTTCGTCACCGGCGAGCCGCTGTCGCGACGGATCGAGGCCGCCGGCCGGCTCGACGTGGCCGAGACCATGTCGATCGTGGCGCAGGTGGCGCAGTCGCTGCACGCCGCGCACAAGAACGGCATCGTGCACCGCGACGTCAAGCCGAGCAACCTGCTGGTGCAGGAGGACGGCAACGTCGTCCTGGTCGACTTCGGGGTGGCCCGCTCGACCAACGTGACCAGCATCACCAGCACCAACGCGGTCCCCGGCACCGCGCTCTACATGGCGCCCGAGCAGGCCGCCGGTCGGCCGGTCTCCGGAGCCACCGACATCTACGCACTGGGCGCGGTGGCGTACTGCTGCCTCAGCGGCAGCCCGCCGTTCACCGGCGACAACCCGCTCCAGGTCGCCGTCCGGCACCTCGACGACGAGCCGCCGGAGCTGCCCCACGACATCCCCGAGGCCGTGCGGGCGCTGGTCGCCCGGGCACTGGCGAAGGACCCGGCGGACCGGTTCAGCAACGGGGCGGCCATGGCGGCGGCGGCCCGGGCCGCCGTGTCGGACCCGTCGGCGGCGACGACGGTCGTGCCCGCGGCGGGCGCGGCGGCGCTGCGCGACGCCGGGCCGCACACCCGCGCCGACGTACCCGTCGCCGCGGCGCCGGCACGCCGACGCGGGCGCGGCCCCCTGGTGGGAGCGGCCACCGCCGTACTGGTGGGGGTCGCCGGTCTGGCGGCGGCGCTGGGCATCAGCGGGGCGGCGGATGCTCCGGCGGGGGTCAAGGTGCCGGAGGCGACGACACCGGTCGACGACGGGACCGGTGACGCGGCGGTGCCGGTGCTGCCGGCGGAGACCACCTCGTCCGCTCCGCAGCGCCCCTACCGGCCGGCCGGGTCCACCAGCCGCCCGTCGCCGTCGGTGAGCCCGTCGCCGACGGGCGAGCCGAGCCCCACGGCCGAACAGCCGACCACCCCGCCCCCGACGTCGGATCCGACGACGCCCGATCCCGAGCCGACCACGAGCGACCCGGGGACGCCCCCGACCACGCCGCCGCTGCCGAACCCGACCACCACGGAGCCGGCGAACCCGACCACCTGACCCGGCGGTGCCGCCACTCGACGGCACCGCCGACCAGGTTTCCGGCGCGTCACTGGGCGCCGAGCGCCTCCACCACCGGCCGGGACAACGCCCGGCGGGCCGGCAGCACCGAGGCGGCCAGCGCGGCGACCACCGCCACGCCGAGGATCAGCCCGAGCTGGCCGAGCGGCAGCACCACCGAGAACCCGTCGCTGAGCCGGCTCAGCAGGGCCATCGCCGCCGCGCTCACGGCGGCGCCCAGGCCCACCCCGAGCACGGCCCCGACCAGCGCGGTCAGCACCGCCTCGACGGCGAGCATGCCCCGCATCCGTCCGCGGGTCAGCCCGACCGCGCGCAGCACGGCGTTCTCCCGGGTCCGTTCGACCACCGACAGGGACAGTGTGTTCGCGACGCCGACCAGCGCGATCACCACGGCGAGGCCGAGCAGACCGGTGACGATCGCGAGCAGCATGTCGACCGTGCCGGTGAGCATCTTCTTGTACGCGCCCTGGTCCATCAGGTTGACCGTCGGGTAACGCACGACGACCGCCTCGATCGCCGCCCGCGCCCGGTCCGGCGTGATCCCACCGGCCGGGTCGATCTCGGCGAGGATTCCCCGCTCGTCCGGGAAGAGGACGGTGAAGTCGGCGTCCACGACGTGGACCACGTGGCCCGCCGGCACCGGGCTGCCCGCGAACGCCGGCCCGCCGTCGGTGACCACGGCGACCACCCGCAGCGGCCGGCCCCGCACGGTGATGGCGCTGCCGGCCGTCCACCCCCGCGCCTCGGCGAGTTCCCGGCCGACGAGCGCCGTGCCGGGCCCGAGCCGGTCCGGGTCCCCGGCGAGCACACCGGTCAGCGTCCGGCCGACCAGCGCGGGATGGGCGGCCCGCACCTCCACGTCCGACCACAGGCCACTGCGCTGCTCGTGGACGACCGCGAGCTCCGGCCGTGCCCGCAGCTCGCCCACGACCGCGGCGGGCAGCGGGCCGCCGATGCCGGTGACCAGCCAGTCCACGCCGATCTCGGCGTCCACGCCGCGTTCGATCCCCGCCTTGGTGCTGTGCGCGCCGACCACGAAGGCGGAGACCAGCCCGATGCCGATCACCAGTGCGGTCGCGGTCGCCGCGATCCGGCGCGGGTTGCGGACGGCGTTCGCCACCGCGAGACCGGCGGTCGCCCCGAACAGCCGGCGCGCCGGCAGACCGAACACCCGGACCAGGGCGGGAACCAGCACCGGTCCGAACAGGACGATCCCGAAGAAGGAGAGCACCCCGCCCGCGGCGACCAGCGGCACCTGCACCGCCGGTCCCGCGGTGAGCAGGGCGGCGATCCCGGCGGCGAGGACCAGCGCGCCCGCGGTCAGCCGGAGCCACCCGGCCCGTCGCGTCGGTTGTACCGCCGCGTCGGTCAGCGCGGCCACCGGCGCCACCCGGGTCCCCCGCCAGGCCGGCGCGAGGGCGGCGCCCACGGTGACCGCCGTGCCCAGGGCCAGGCCCGCCAGGACCGTCGGCGCGGTGATGGTCAGCCCGCCGGGAACCGGCGCGTCGAGCCGCGACATGAGCTGGTTCAGACCACCCGCCAGGCCCACCCCGAACAGCACGCCGAGCGCCGACGCGGCCAGCCCGACCACGGCGGCCTCCAGCACCGCGGCCCGGAACAGCTGCCCGCGGGTGGCCCCGACCAGCCGCAGCAGCGCGGTGCGGCGGGTCCGCTGGGCGAGGACGATCGCGAACGTGTTCGCGATGACGAACGCGGCGACCACCACCGCCACGGCGGCGAAGGTGAGCAGCACCAGGTTGAACTGCTCCAGGTTGCGTACGGCGTCCTCGACCGCCTCGTCGAGGATCCGGGCCCGCGTCTTCACCGTGGCACCGGTGCCCACCGCCACCGCCACCGCGTCCGCGAGACCCGTGCCGTCGCCCGCGGACGCGGCGGCGACGAGGATCCGGTCGTAGCCGCGCTGCCCGGTCACCGCGAGCGCGTCCGCCCCGACCAGGCCGACGAACGGGCCACCGACGTCCCGGGCGGTGCCGGCCACGTCGACGGTGCCGACCAGGGTGTACGGGCGGGCGGCGCCGGCCGCGCCGCCGACGCGGACCGGCGCGCCGACGGCGAAGCCCTCCTCGGCCACGGTCGGCGCGTCCACGACCACCTCGCCGGGACGGTCCGGCAGCCGGCCGGCGACCACGTCGTACGAGCGCAGCGCGGGGTCGGTGGGGATGGCGGCGAGGACCACGTAGCCAAGCACGGGCCGGTCGTCGGCGCCGACGATCCCGCCGGAGCCGAGCAGTTCCCCCTCGGCGGCGGCCACCCCGTCGACACCGCGTACCCGCTCGACGAGCGCGGGAGACAGCGGTTCCGAGCCGGCCGGGTACACGCCGAGGTCGGTGTGGCGGTCGAAGGCGCCCGCCCGGTCGTACGCGCCGGCCCGCATGCCGTCGACGAACATCAGCGTGCCGGCGACGAACGCGACGCCGAGCACGACGGCGAGGGCGGACAGCAGCAGGCGCGGCGCCTCGGCCCGCAACGAGCGCAGGGTCAGCCGGATCACCGGGCCACCGCCTCGGGACGGCGGGCCGGATCGAGGCGGGCGAGGGCGTCGAGCACGCGCTCGGCGGTGGGCTCGGTCAGCTCCGTCACGAGCCGGCCGTCGGCGAGGAACACCACCCGGTCGGCGTGGCTCGCGGCGACCGGGTCGTGGGTCACCATGACCACCGTCTGGCCGAGCGCGTCGACGGCCTCCCGGAGCAGCCGGAGCACCTCGGCACCGGACCGGGAGTCGAGGTTTCCGGTGGGTTCGTCGGCGAACACCACCCAGGGCTTCGTGACGAGGGCCCGCGCCACCGCGACCCGCTGCTGCTGGCCGCCGGAGAGTTCGGCCGGCCGGTGCCGCAGCCGGTCACCGAGGCCGACTGCGGTCACCACCTGGCGCAGCCAGGCCGGATCGGGGCGCCGGCCGGCGAGCGCCAGGGGCAGGACCACGTTCTCCTCGGCGGTGAGCGCCGGCAGCAGGTTGAACGACTGGAACACGAAGCCGATCCGGTCCCGGCGCAGCAGCGTCAGTCCCCGGTCGTCGAGCCGCCCGAGGTCGGCCGTGCCCACGTGGACCGTGCCGGCGTCGGCGCGGTCCAGGCCGGCGAGACAGTGCAGCAGGGTGGACTTGCCGGAGCCCGACGGGCCCATGATGGCGGTGAACGCGCCCGCGGCGAAGTCGACGTCGACCGAGTCGAGGGCGACGACGGCGGCCGGGCCGGTGCCGTAGCGGCGGGTCAGGCCGCGGGCGGTGACCGCGACACCGGCGGTGGCGTGTGCGGGAGGTGCGACGGGCATGTCTGCTCCCCGTGGGTCGGAAGTGTGAACGCTTCCGACGCTATGGACGCCGCGCGGGGGTGGCGTCCACCCGCGCTCTCGATCCCGCTGCGCCCTCGGGCGGTACGGCGGGACCGGCGGGTACGACCTGAGGCGTACGCCGGGTCAGCCGCCGGGCGTGACGAGGCCGCTCTCGTACGCGAGCACCACCGCCTGCACCCGGTCGCGGAGCTGGAGCTTGGCCAGGATCCGGCCGACGTGGGTCTTCACCGTCGCCTCGGCCACGTGCACGCGGTCGGCGATCTCGGCGTTGGACAGGCCCTGCGCGACCAGCAGCAGCACTTCCCGTTCCCGGTCGGTGAGCTGTGCGAGGCGCGGGTCCTCGGCGGGGCCGGGCCCGAGTTGGCCGGCGAACCGGTCGAGCAGGCGGCGGGTGATCGACGGCGCCACGACCGAGTCGCCCTGCGCGACCACCCGGATCGCGGCGAGCAGGTCCTCGGGCGGGACGTTCTTGAGCAGGAATCCGCTGGCCCCGGCCCGGAGCGCGGCGAACGCGTCCGCCTCGGTGTCGAAGGTGGTCAGCACCAGCACCCGTGGGGGGCCGGCGGGCCGGCCGGCACAGAGCCGGCGGGTGGCCTCCACCCCGTCCATGGTGGGCATCCGCAGGTCCATCACCACGACGTCGGCCTCGACGCGGGCCAGGACGCGCAGCGCGTCGGCGCCGTCGATGGCCTCGCCGACCACCTCGAGGTCGGGCTGGGAATCCAGCACCATGCGGAATCCGGCCCGGACCAGGGCCTGGTCGTCGACGATCACCACCCGGACGGTCACGCCGCCACCGCCTCGGCGGTCGGGGTCGACGGCAGCGGCAGCCGCACCTCGACCTGCCAGCCGCCGGCGAGGCGGGGCCCGGCGGTGAGCCGGCCGTCGTACACGCCGACCCGCTCCCGCATGCCGACGAGGCCGTGGCCGCCGGACGGCGCGGGCCGCACCGGCGGCCGGCCCCGCCCGTCGTCGACCACCCGCACGGCGACGGCGTCGGCGGTGTGGTCCAGGGTGACCTCGACGGTGGCGCCGACCCCGGCGTGCTTGAGCGCGTTGGTGAGCCCCTCCTGCACGACCCGGTAGACGGTCAGTTCCAGGCCGGGCGGCAGGGGCGGCGGCTCGCCGGTGACGGTCCGGCGCACCCGCAGGCCGGCGTCGGAGAACCGGTCGAGCAGCGCGGGTAGTTCCGTGAGGGCCGGGCGGCGGTGCTCCGGCTCGACGACCCGGGCGCCGTCGGGGCCGGCCGCCGCCGTCTCGGGCGGGCTCGGCTCCCGGAGTACGCCGACCAGCCGCCGCATCTCCTCGAGGGCCTGGCGGCCGGTGTCGGCGACCACCCGCACGGCCTCCCGGGCGGTCGCCGGATCACGGTCGATCATGAAGCGGGCACCGTCGGCCTGGACGATCATCACGGCCATGCTGTGCGCCACCACGTCGTGCAACTCGCGGGCGATGCGGGCCCGCTCCCCCGCCACGGCGGCCCGCGCCTCGGCCTCCCGCTCGCGCTCCAGGGTCGCCGCGCGCTCCTCCAGGCTGACCACGTAGAGCCGCCGGGTGCGCACGTTGAGGCCGACCAGCCAGACCGCGCCGGTCACCAGCCCGAAGTAGAGGGCGCTCGCCCACCACTCGGGGCCCTCGGTCTGGAGGGCGGCCAGCACCACGCCGACCGCGGCGGCGACGCCGGCCAGGACACCGTCGCGGAGCCGGTCGGCGTACTTCACCACGCTGTAGAGCGCGATCAGCACCGCGATGTCGAACGCCAGCGGCCCCCACCCGGCGATCACCTGCACCAGCGCCAGCGCCGCCACGACGGCGGCGACCGCCGACGGGTGGGCGCGGCGGAACAGCAGCGCCACCGCCATGCCGACCCCGACCAGGGTGGCCCACCACCCGCCGGGTTGGTTCACCACGCCGGTCAGACCGACGAGCACCACGGCCCCGGAGACGAACACGTCGAAGGCGACGCCGCGCAGCGGGCGGCCGAGGATGGTGCGGTCCACGGTCACCCAGCGTACGCGGGCGACGCCCCTGGCCGGGCGGCCAGGTCAGGCGTCGACGATCTCCCGCATCCGGTTGATCTCGACGTTCTGCTCCACGGCGACCGAGTTGGCGAACTCCTGGAGCAGGGGCTCCGCGCCCACCTTCAGCAGGTTGGTGGACATCTCGACGGCGCCGGCGTGGTGGTCGCTCATCATCCGCACGAAGAGCCGGTCGAAGTCGGCGCCCCGGGCGTCGGCGAGCCGTCGCATCGCCTCGGGCGACTGCATGCCCCGCATGGTGCCGTGGTCGTGCCCGGCGACGTCGGCCGGGAGATCCCGGGCCTGGAGCCAGGCCCGCAGCACGCCGATCTCGGGCGCCTGACCGGCCCGGATCCGGTCCGCCAGGGCCTTCACCCGCGGGTCGGCGGCCCGGTCCGGGGCGAGCGCGGCCATCTCCAGCGCCTGCTCGTGGTGCGGGATCATCATCCGGACGTACCAGGCGTCCATCGAGTTGTGGGCCGGCGAGGCCGTGGCCCGCACCTCCTCGGCGGGCCGGACCTGGGCGGACTCCCCCGGTCGTCCGGGCACGACGACCGACGGGCCAGCACCGGCGCTCGATGCGGTCGCGGCCCTCGGCGCAGGTGGGGGGCGGTCGGTGTCGGAGCCCGACCGGAGCAGCGCGGCGACCACGACCAGGAGCAGCGCCACCGTTGTTACGGCGGCCAGCACCCATCTGCCTCGCACGGTCATCCGATACCCCCTGGAGGTCGAGGTCATGGCGATCGTATCCATTCGCGACGGACGCAAAATGTGATCTGCTTCACATAGAAGTTGCTCTAGCAAACAGTACTGTGATGTGAATCATGATCCCCTTCCGGAGGGACTCGCCGATGATCCGATTCTCCGCACCACGATCGGTGCGACGCCTGGCCGGCGTCGCCGCCGCCGGTCTCCTCGTGGCCACCGTCGCGGGCGCCCCGGCCGGCGCCCAGGCGGCACCGGACGAGGTCGCCGCGCAGCAACAGGCCACCGTGGAGGCTGCCGCCGCCGCCCAGCTCGCCGTGGACGAGATCGCCAGCAGCGACAACATGCGGCTGATCGCGAACCTGCCGAAGCAGGCTCCGTTCGACACCACGGCGGCGCTCGGCACCGACATCGCCTTCCAGGGACCCTTCGCCTACGTGGGCAACTACGAAGGGTTCACCATCTACAACATCGCGAACCCCGCCGCACCGAAGATCATGTCGACGGTGCACTGCCCCGGTTCGCAGAACGACATCTCCATCCACGGCAACCTGCTGTTCCTCTCCACCGACTCCTCGCGGAGCGACGACTCCTGCGCGAGCACGTCCCAGTCCGCGACGGTGAAGGACTCGTGGGAGGGCATCAAGGTCTTCGACGTCAGCAACCCGGTGAAGCCGCAGTACATCAAGGCCGTCGAGACGGCCTGCGGCTCGCACACCCACACGCTGGTGCCGGCCAAGGACAAGCAGTTCGTCTACCTGTACGTCTCGTCGTACAGCCCGTCGGCGTCCTTCCCGGACTGCCGGCCGCCGCACGACTCGATCTCCATCGTGAAGGTGCCGGTGAAGTCGCCGACCGACGCGGCGGTGGTGGCCACGCCGAACCTCTTCCCCGAGGGCGGATACACCAACACCAGCGGCTGCCACGACATCACGGTGTTCCCGGAGAAGGACCTGGCCGCCGGCGCCTGCATGGGTGACGGCATCCTGATGGACATCTCCGACCGGGAGGCGCCGAAGGTCGTCCACTCCGTCCGGGACACGGTGAACTTCGCCTTCTGGCACTCGGCGACGTTCAACAACGCCGGCACCAAGGTGGTCTTCACCGACGAGCTCGGTGGCGGCAGCGGCGCGACCTGCAACCCGGCCATCGGACCGAAGCGGGGCGCGGACGCCGTCTACGACATCGTGGACGGCAAGCTGGTGTTCCGCAGCTACTTCAAGATCCCGCGGGAGAACACCGTCAACGAGAACTGCGTCGCCCACAACGGCTCGCTGATCCCGGTGCCCGGCCGCGACATCATGGTCCAGGCGTGGTACCAGGGCGGCATCTCGGTCTGGGACTTCACCGACTCGGCCAACCCGACGGAGATCGGCTACTGGGAGCGGGGCCCGCTCTCCGACACCCAGCGGATCCTCGGCGGTTCCTGGTCGGCGTACTACTACAACGGCCACATCTACTCGAGCGACATCCAGAAGGGCTTCGACGTCATCGAGATCGACCAGGAGTCGATCCCGGGCGCGAAGACGCACCACTACAAGCGGCTCAACGTGCAGACCCAGCCGAGTTACTGACGTTCCGGCGGAGCTGACCGGAACACCCGGGCCCGGCCTTCCCCGCGAAGGCCGGGCCCGGTCGGGTCCGCACTCTATCGATGGTGGTCAGTCGGAGGTAAGGTGTCGCCCAAGCATCATCCCCTTGCGAAGGGCGCCGCCGATGTTCAGATTTCCCTCGCCGCGGTCCCGACGGCTCACCACCGTGAGCCTGGCCACGGCCGGCCTCCTCCTCGCCAGCACGGTCGCCGCCCCACCGGGCAGCGCCGGGGTGGCGACCGCACCGTCCGGGACGGTCGATACCGCGAACACCATCCCCGGTGTCGACGAGATCCGGAGCAGTCCCAACCTGAAGCAGGTCGCCAACCTGCCGAAGGTGGCGCCGCTCGACGCCACGAACAGCGACCTCGCCTTCCAGGGCCGGTACGCGTTCGCCGGCAACTACAACGGCTTCGTCGTCTACGACATCTCGAAGCCCACCGCGCCGACCGTCGTGTCGCGGGTGCTCTGCCCCGGGTCGCAGAACGACATCTCCGTCCACGGTGACCTGCTGTTCCTCTCCACCGACTCGCCGCGCAGCGACGACTCCTGCGCCAGCACGGGCGTGCCGTCGACCGAGACGCGGTGGGAGGGCATCAAGATCTTCGACATCCGCGACAAGGCCAACCCGCGCTACATCAAGAGCGTGCAGACCGCCTGCGGCTCGCACACGCACACGCTGGTGCCGGGCAAGAACCACAAGACGGTGTACGTGTACGTGTCGTCGTACGGACCGTCGGACACGTACGTCGGCTGCCCACGGCCGCACGACTCCATCTCCATCATCAAGGTGCCGGTGAAGTCGCCCACCGACGCGGCCGTGGTGGCCGTGCCGAACCTGTTCCCCGACGGCGGTTTCGAGGGCGTGCCGGGTCAGAAGTCGGCGACCAGCGGCTGCCACGACATCACCGTCTACCCGTCGAAGAACCTGGCCGCCGGCGCGTGCATGGGTGACGGCATCCTGATGGACATCTCGAACCGGGAGGCGCCCCGGGTCATCAACCGGGTGCGGGACACGGTGAACTTCGCCTTCTGGCACTCGGCCACGTTCAACAACGCCGGCACCAAGGTGGTCTTCACCGACGAGTTGGGTGGTGGCGGCGCCGCCACCTGCAACGAGACCGTCGGCCCGAACCGGGGCGCCGACGCGGTCTACGACATCCTCGGGCGCGGCGACAACCGCACCATGGTCTTCCGCAGCTACTTCAAGATCCCGCGGCCCAACGCCGACACCGAGAACTGCGTGGCGCACAACGGCTCGCTGGTGCCGGTGTTCGGGCGCGACATCATGGTCCAGGCGTGGTACCAGGGCGGCATCTCGGTCTGGGACTTCACCGACTCGGCCAGCCCGCGGGAGATCGCGTACTGGGAGCGGGGCCCGCTGAACGCGGAGCGCCTCACCGGCGGCGGCACCTGGTCCGCGTACTGGTACAACGGCTACATCTACTCCAACGACATGGTGAAGGGCCTGGACGTCCTCAAGCTCAGCGACTGGCGCACCTGGACGGCGAACCTGATCCGCTACCGCGAGCTGAACGTGCAGACCCAGCCCAGCTACCTGGGCGGTTAGGCACCGCCCGCACCTCCGGGCCCGGCTCCGCTCGCGGCGGCCGGGCCCGGCCGCGGTCCAGGTCAGGCCATCGGCATCCGGTAGCGCCGCGAACCGCCGGCGGCGGTGGTCAGCCGAACCTCACCGCCGCGCAGGTCGTAGACGACCGACCAGCGGGTGTGCGGCTGGCGCACCTCGGTGAGCAGGGCGGCCGCACCCGCGGCGTCCACCGCACCGCCGGCCCGGTCCAGGGCGGCAGCGATCCGCCCGTACCGGTGGTCGGCGCGCCGGCGCTGCTCCGGCACCCCGACGACCGGTACGTTGGTCAGGGCACGCCACGCGGCACGCCCCCGCTCGACCCGCATCCGTCCGTCGACGAACTCGACCACGGCGCTCGCCCCGGTCGCGTCGGCGAGCAGGTAGTGCAGCGCCGGCCCGCCGGTGAAGTCCAGGTTGTGTCGCGCGAACACGGCGACCGCCTCGTCCACCGTGGCCGCCCGGTCCAGGACGAGCCGCTGGATCCGGACCGACCCGACGGTGGGCTTGCCCGGGTCGCGGATCGCCCGGGCTCCGTCGTCGGCGGCCAGCCCGATCGCCAGCCCCCGCTCGTTCATCCCGTCGAACGGCAGCAGCGGCGCGTCGAGCAGCCGCCGGTCGCCGGCCGGGTCGGTGCCGACACCGAGGTACGAGATGTCGACCACCGAGATCGACGCGTACCCGTCCGGCGGGTCCGCGCGCAGTACCAGCGCCGGGTTCGGATCCCAGTCGAAGTTGCGGGCGAACAGCGGCCGGGCGCGGTCACCCGCCGCCACGAAGAGCGAACAGCCGAACGGTTCCGCCTCCGGGCTCGCGTCGGTGCCGACGGTCGGGTCGTAGGCCCCGACGTACGTCATCTCGTACAGCGGCAGGTCGTCGACCCGCCGGAGGCTGGCGAGGGTCGCCGCGGCCTGGCCGGCGTCCTGGCGCGAGGCGGTCCCAGAGGCCGCCGGCGCCCCGGCCGGCGCGGGGGCGCCGGCCGGGGCCGGCGGCGCGGAGCACGCGGTCACGGCGATCAGGAGGGCGGCGCCGGCGCCCGGAATCTTCCGCCACATGCTTGTTCGACGCCCTGGACCGTACGGTCGGTTGCCGCGCGGGTGGGTCAGCCGGGGATGCGGTCGAGCTGACGGCGGATCGCCGCCGGATCCAGCGCCGGGCGACCGCCCGGGTGCCCGACGGTGGCGCCGGCCGCCGCCACCGCCAGCCGCGCCGCCCGGTCCCGGGGCTCGCCGGCCAGCAGAGCCCGGGTGAGCGCGGCGACGAAGGCGTCCCCGGCCCCGGTGCTGTCGACCGTCGGTGTCTCGCTCAGCGGCACGAACAGCTCGCCGTCGGGCCAGACGAAGGCGTTGCCGACGCCGGCCACCTCGACCGCCGTCAGGGAGGGACCGCGGCGCACGAGCGCCCGGCCGGCGGCGAGCCCCGCGTCCGCGTCCTCCGGACGGTCGCCGGTGATCTGCTCGGTCTCCCGCGCGTCCGCGCGCAGCACGTCGGCGAGCACCAGCAGTTCGGCCGTGGCGGCCGGGTCGGACGGCGCCCCGTCGAGGACGACCATCGCCCCGCCGTCACGGGCGGTACGCGCCGCGGCCAGGGCCGCCGCCGGTGGCTGTTGGAGCTGGACGAGGACGGCCCGCGCGGCACGCAGCGAGGTGGCCGCCCACGCCACGTCGTCGGGCGTGACCAGCACGCCGTCCGGCAGGTCCTCCAGGTAGCGCCAGTGGCCGCACCCGTCGACGACGTCCACGATGAGTCCGGTCCGGACGCCGCGCCGGCACCGTACCGTGCCGACGTCGATCCCGTCGGCCCGCGCCTGGGCCAGCAACCGCTCGCCGACCTCGTCGTCGCCGATCACGGCCAGCAGGCCCACGGCCGCGCCGAGCTGGGCCAGCGCGACGGCCTGGTTGGCGCCCTTGCCGCCCAGCATCTCCCGCCGGCGCCGCACGGGCGCGCTGCCGCCGGCGTCCGGGACCTCGTCGACCAGCAGGACGAGGTCGCGGGCCAGCTGCCCGACCACCATCACGTCCGGTGCCCTCACGCGCTCCCTGTACCCGGCGCGGCGGCCCGCACTCCCGCGGACGACTGGAACGCCCGCGTCGGCCCCGGCCGCGGCGGCCGGGACCGATGCCCCGTCGGCCGTCAGCGCCGACCTCAGTCGCGGCGGACCGGCAGCTGGAGCTCGGTCACCCCGGCCGACGGGTCGTCGGCGCAGTACTCCACGTACAGCTCGCGGGCGTAGCCGTCCGCCCGCCAGCCGTTCTCCTCGATCCAGCGGGCCAGGACCTGCATGGTGCCCTCCACCTCGTCCATCGGACCGTGGTGGATGATGGTGGCCGCCGCCGGCACCGCCGGCAGGTCGACGACCGCGAAGTCGCGGGCCCGGTCCGGGTCGACGGCGACGCCGACGCCCGCGTGCACGACGACGTTCTCCCGCTCGCCGGCCGGTTCGTAGTACGCCAGACCGGGCCCGGTCGGCGTGATCCCGGCCGCCTCCAGCCGCCGGAACAACTCCGGGTAGAGCGGCTGGATCACCGGACCGATGTCCGGGGTCGCGTAGCTGGGCGCGACCGCCGTCAGCTCGGCGACGCGGACCTGCGGGATCTCCTTGAGTACGACGTCCTGGTTGGTCATGCCGCCCTCCTTCTCGATGGCCCGGAGCCGCGCCTCGATCCCCGCCAGCCGGGCGGTGTCCGCCGCGACCTGCGCCTCCAGTTGGGCCCGGCGCAGCCGCAGCATCCCCCGCAGCTCGGCCACGTCGAGCGCGTCGTCGAGGATCACCTGCACCTGGGCCAGGGTGAGGCCGAGGTCCTTGAGGGCGATCACCCGGTTGAGCCGGCGCAACTGCACGGCGGTGTAGTAGCGGTACCCGGTGTGCGGGTCGACGGCGGCCGGCCGGAGCAGGCCGATGCTGTCGTAGTGACGCAGCATCCGCACGGACACCCGGCCGAGCCTGGCGAAGTCTCCGATGGTGAACATGGTCCCTCCACGGTCGGCCCTGACACGGTGTCAGAGTCAACCCGCGGATCAGAGCGGGTCACCCCGGCAGCGGCGCGCCGTCCCCCCGGTTGCGGCGGGGCCCGACCAGCCGGCGCACCACCGGCACGGCGTTCCACCTCGCCGCGCCGACCAGGTCCCGGGCGTGCTCCAGCATCGTGTAGTCGGGCCGGGCCCGGCCGGCGGCGAGCGCCCGGTCCAGGTCGTTGCCGCAGCGGGTGAGCACACTGTCGAAGTCCCGGCGCACCGGCTCCAGAAGGTCGTAGCGGAACGACCGGTGCAGTCGGGCGAACAGCGGTTTGTACAGGCGGGCGCGCTCGTGCAGGCCCGAGGAGTACGACATCGGGTTCTTCGGCCGGCGCCGGATGTAGTCGGGCAGCAGGTCGGCGAACGCGCGGCGGACGATCCACTTCTCCTGGCCGTCGCGCATCGTCAGCCCGACCGGCAGGCGCATCGCCAGCTCGACCACGCTCAGGTCGAGGAACGGCACGCGGGCCTCCACGCCGTACGCCATGCTGGTCCGGTCGACGCGCTGCAACTCCGTACGGCAGAGGTTGCGGATCTTGTGGAGGAAGAGCCGGCGGGCCGCCTCGGGGCCGACCTGCTGGTACATGGGGTAGCCGCCGAACAGCTCGTCCGAGCCGTCGCCGGTGAGCGCCACCTTCACGCCGAGCTCGCGCAGCCGCCGGAAGAGCGGCACCGACACCACCGCGTTGATGATGTCGCCGTACTCGGTGAGCTCCGAGATGCGGATCGCCTCCCGGATCTCCGCCAGCCGGATGTCGCGCGGGCGCAACTCCACCACCTCGTGCGGCACGCCGAGGTCCCTCGCCAGCCGCCGGGCGTACGCCACGTCGGGGCTCTCCGGGACACCGACGGTGACGGCGACGCAGTCCGGGTGCAGCTCGCGCACGTGGAGCAGCGCCAGCGAGCTGTCCAGCCCCCCGGAGAGCACCACGCCGACGGTGAGGTCGGTGTCCACCCGCCGGCGGATGCTCTCGGTGAGAGCGGCACGGACGAGCAGGGCGGCCTCGTCCGGGTCGTCCACCGGCGGCAGTCCGTCGCCGAGGGTGAGCAGGTCGACGTACGGGCGAAGCCGGACCGGCAGCGCCACGTCCGCCCAGCCGTGGTGGCCCGGCGGCACCTCGCCGATCGGGGTCCCGAAACCGGCCAGGGCCTTGACCTCACTCGCCACGTGCAGGCATCCCGGCGTGCGCGTCCAGTACAGCGGCTTGACGCCGAGGGGATCGCGCACCAGGTAGACGCGACCGCTGGCCCGCTCCACGATCGCGAAGGCGTACTCACCGCGCAGCCGCGAGACCATCCCCTCGCCCCACCACAGGTACGCGGCGAGCACCACCTCGGTGTCGCTGACGCTGCGGAAGCGGTGCCCGAGCGCGGTCAGCTCCGCCCGCAGCTCGTCGTGGTTGAAGACCTCGCCGTTGTAGCAGAGCACCCACGCCTCGTCGTCGGACACCCAGGGCTGCACGGCCCGGTCGCGGTCCACCACCCGCAGCCGGCGGACGCCGGTGAGCAGGCCGGTCTCGTACCGGGTCTCGGTCACCTCGCCGCGCGTCTGCAGGGTGGCCAGCATGCGCCGGAAGACACTCGGGTCGGCCTCGGGGCCGATGCTCAGCGTGATGCCGCACATCGGCTCAGATCCCCATCTCGGCTTCGTACGCGCGGCGCAGGCGGTGGCGGGCCGCGGGCGCGAGGCACACGTGCCAGGCCTGACCCTCGTCGACGACGTTGACCTCGCCGGCCCGCTGCCGGGCGAGCAGCAGGTCGGCGAGGGTGTCCCGCACCCCGAACCGCTCGAACCACGTCACCTCCACGTCCACCGCCCAGCCGAGGCAGTGCCCGCTCGGCACCATCGCCGCGTACCCGAGCCGGCGCAGCCGGTGCTGGTGCTCGACGCTGCGGACGAGGCTGGTCACCCAGAGCGGCGGGGTGGCGGCCGGGGTACGGGCGGCGAACTCCCGGCCGATGTCGTTCAGCAACGCCACGACCTCCCGGCGGGTCCGGCGGAACAGCAGGCCGGCCGTGCGCGGGGTGGCGCCGGGGAAGACGCGGCGGCGCACCGCCCGCACGCCCCGGCCGAGCAGCGTGGCGGGCTGCTCCTGGTACCGGAAGCGCAGCAGGTCGCGCCGGCGCAGCCACTCCAGGTCGACCAGGTCCGGGCTGCCGTTGACCTGCTCGTCGGTGAGGTACGTGGGCGCGTCGCGCCACCACATCACGTCGATGCGGGACAGCAGGTAGATCCGGACCAGGGTAGCGAGGTCACCGGCGGAGCTGCGCTCGTTCGGCACGTACCGGGCCATCTCGAGCAGCAGCGTCTCGCGGGCGCCGACCAGGCCCTGCGGGGTGGCGTCGAGCACCGCGGCGAGGGCCGGTTCGCGCAGCCGCTGGTCGACCAGCACCTGCCGGGCGGCGGCGCAGGACGTGTCGGCAAGCGCGCCGATCTCGACCAGCAGGTCGGCGACGGCGGCGCGGTACGCGTCCAGGTCGGGCTCGGTGGCCGGGAGGCGGCGGTGCGACACGGCGGGTGCGCGCCGCCGGGCCGGCGCGGTGGGCGAGGAGGGAGGACCGGGCTGGTGTCCCGGGCTTCGACTGGGCACGCGCATGGTCGGGTCCTCTCTCCCGTCACGGCATCACGGTGTACGTCACCCTGTGTCACACCGTAATCACGCGCAGCGGTCAAAGCCCGAACAATCCTCCTATCTTCCCCGCAACGGAGTCAGGACGGCCGCCCCGGCGCGAACGGCTCCGCCCCGGACACCGGACTCAACCGCTGCACCTCGGCGTACGAGGGCGGTTCGGTCGACGCCGGCCGACCCGAGACGGCGGTGTCGAGGGCGTCCAGCGCCGCGCCGAGCGCCGCCCGGAACAACAGCGACCCCGTGCTGACCCGGGCCACCCCGAGGGCACCCAGCTCATCGAGCGTCGGCCCGCCCGGCCGGTACAGCACGTTCAGCGGCCCCTCGATCGCGGCGGCGAGCACGCCGACGGTCCGCCCGTCGAGGGCGCCGGGAACGAAGATGCCGTCCGCGCCCGCCTCCCGGTAGGCGCGTGCCCGGTCGAGGGTGGCCGGCAGCGGATCCGGGACACCGAGCCACCAGGTGTCCGTACGCGCGTTGACGAACAACCCGGGCGCTGCCGCCTTGACCGCCGCCACCTTGGCGGCGGTAACGTCGGGCGCACCGAGACTCCCGTCCCCGCGGCCGTCCTCGATGTTGACGCCGACCACGCCGAGCCCGGCCAGCTCGGTGGCGAGGTCGGCGACGGCCGACGGGTCGTCGGCGTGTCCGGCCTCGATGTCGACGGTCAGCAGCACCGGCAGCGGACGGAGCAGCCGGGCCAGCCGGAGAGTCTCGGCCCGGGTGGCCGCCGCCGCGTCGGGCAGGCCGGCCGCCGCCGCGACCCCCAGGCTGGTGGTCCCGACGGCCGGGTGGCCCCGGGCGGCGAACGCGGCGGCGCTCGCGTGGTCCCAGGCGTTGGGCAGCAGCAGGGGCCGGTCGCCGTGGTGCAGGGCGTGGAAGGCGGCGCAGCGGGCGGTCACCGGACCTCCACCTCCAGCCGGGTCGGGACGCGCAGCAGCGGGTGCGGTTCGTGGTCCGCCGGGCCGGGGACGAGGCGGCAGCGGTGTCGCAGCACCTCCACCACGCCACCGGCCAGCGCGAGGGCATGGCGTTCGCCCGGGCAGCCGCGCGGCCCGGCTCCGAACGTCACCGGCAGCCCCGTACGGCCGGGCAGCAGGCGGTCCGGGTCGGCGACGACCGCGGGATCCCGGTTGGCGGCGTCGAAGCGGAGCAGCACCGGATCGCCCGCAGCCAGGTGGCGGCCGGCGAGCCGGACGGACGCGGTGGCGACCCGGCGGGTCCCGCGGACCGGCGGGTCGAGCCGCAGCACCTCCGCCAGCAGGGCGGCGGTCGACACGGCCGGTGGCGTTCCCAGGCCGTGCCGGACGGCCGCGCCGATCAGTCCGGCCGTGGCGTCGCACGCCTGGACCAGCACGCCGAGCCGGTTCGCCGCCACGTCCGGCGCGCTCGGCGGCAGCATCGCCAGCAGCGCGGTGACCGCCCGGTCCGCCGCCGCGATCCGTGGCCCCTCGACGCCCGGATGCCAGGCAGCGGCGACCGCCGTCACCGCGGGCACCGCCGCATCGGGGTCGGCCAGGCCGAGCCGGATCGCCAGCACCCGCAGCGGTCCGCGCCGCGCGAGCGCGGACATCACCTCCAGCCGGTCGCCGGCCCCGTCGAGGACCTGGTGGGTCAGCCGGGCCGCTGCCGTACGCAACTCGTCCGGGTCGAGCGCGGCGAGCACGGCCACCCCGATCGCCCGCCGGTCCGGATGCCGCTGCGGGGCGCTGAACCGGCTGACGGTGCTCCGCAGCCAGGCCAGGGTTCCGGCCGGGCCCGCGTCGGCGACCGGGACCTGGAAGGCCGGATCGGTGAGGACCGCGCGCACGTCAGCGTGCCGGGTCACCAGCCAGCCGCTGTCCGGGTCGCGGACGGGCGGCCCACAAGCGGGCGTACCGGGCGGCGGGGCGATGAGGAGATCGTCGGTCACCGCCCGACCGTAGGCGCCGATCGCTTCGGCGCCCGCCGAACCGTCCGCCCGCCCCGCACCCTCGCGGAGCCCCCCGCGTGCCGCCGCGCCCGCGTGGCCGGCCGGCGCACAACGTCGGGGAAGTTGCTGCCTCCTTCCGTGGCGAGGCCGCAACCTTTCCCGAAACTGCGCGGATCTGGCCGGGGTCAGGCGCGCCCGCTGCCGGCTCCCGCCGCCGGCGCGGGCGCGAGGTCGGCCGGCGGCACACCCAGGGCGAGGGCGAGCGCCGGTCCGCCCGCCGGAGTCAGGCGGACCGCCCGGCCGCCGCCCCGGGCCAGCCAGCCCAGGTCGAGGAAGCGGTCGCACAGCGCCGCGCCCAGCGCGCCGGCCAGGTGCGGGCGGCGCTCGGTCCAGTCCAGACAGTCGCGGACCAGCGGCCGCCGGGTGGCACCAAGTCGGGTCGCCGGCACCGCGAGGTCGGCGAGCCAGTCGTGTCCGGTCGGGGTGAGCGCCAGCCCCGACGTGGCGTCGAGCAGTCCCCGGGCCAGCATCGCGTCCCGGAGCAGCACCCCGAGCCGGCCGGCCAGGTGGTCGTAGCAGGTGCGGGCGTACGCCAGGGCGGCGTCGGCCCGGGCGGCGCGCAACGAGCGGACCGGCGCGGGCGTGGCCGGCGCGTGCGCGGCCAGGTCCTCGACGAGCTGGGCGACCGACGGGTCGGCGAGCCGGACGTACCGGTGCCGCCCCTGCCGTTCCTCGGCGAGCAGCCCGCCCCGGACCAGCCGGGTGAGGTGGTCGCTCGCGGTGGAGGGCGCCACCCCGGCCAGCCGGGCCAGCTCGCCCGCGGTCCACGCCCGCCCGTCGAGCAGCGCCAGGCAGATCCGGGCCCGGGTGTCGTCGGCGAGCAGGGCGGCGAGCCGGGCCAACGCCGGACCACCCGTGGCGGCGGTACTCATCCCCCATCCTGGCACACAAGGAAGGGCCCCCTGTTAACGCCTGGCGTTGTACAGGGGCCCCTTCCTAACACCCCGTCAGAGCTTCTCGTAGCAGGGCCGGTCCAGCGTGTACGCCTGCGCCGTCGGCCCCGTGAAGAGGTCCCGCACCCGGCTGACCCCGGTGGGCGCGGCCTGGTCCGGCTTGTAGATCGCGGTCACCCGGACGGCGCCGTCGTTGGGCCCGGCGGCGTAGTTGCCGGCGTTCTCCGGCAGCATGCCCTCGTAGTCCACCCTGGTCAGGGACTTGACCGCCTTGAGCAGCCCGGCGCGGGTCAGATCGCCGTCGGCGACCGCCTTCGCCAGTGCCGCCTTCATCGGGTACGACCACACCCAGCCGGCGGTGTAGCCGTCGTTGGGTGTGACGCCGGGCAGCGCCTCCCGCAACGCCCGGTGGCCGGGGGTGTCGGTGCTCCAGGAGTTCCACGGTGCCGACTGCTCGTACTTCGCCAGCAACGCCGGAGCGGCCGGGCTCTGCAGCAGCGCCGGGTTCCAGGTGGGGCTGGTGCCGATGAACCGGCCGGCGAAGCCGCGGGCGACGGCCTGGCCGACGATGGTCGCCGCGTCGGCCGGGCCCATGGTGAGCACCACCAGGTCCGGCTTGCCGGTCAGGATGGCCTGGATCGCCCCGGCCTGCTTGTCGGCGCCCGAGTCGGTCTTGACGTCGGTGAAGGTCAGCCCGAGGGCCTGCGCGGCGAGCTTCACCCCGGCGGCGGCGTCGTCCCCGTAGTCGCCGGCCAGGTGCACCGCCATCACCGACTTCGGGCTGTACGCCTCCCGGGCGTAGTCGAGGGCGTTCATCGACTCGACGCAGTAGTTCGCGCCGGACTCGATGATGACGTCCTCGAAGGCGTACCCGGACGTCCACGCCGCCGGGGCGGCGATCACGTTGTTGGCCTTCATGTCGCCGAGGATCGCGCCCGTGGTGGGCGAGCCGAGGCTCTGCGCGAGCGCCAGCACGTTCGGTTTGATCTCCTGGTACACCTGGTTGTGGGTCTGCGGGTTGTACTTGTTGTCGCGCACGTACCGGCTGACGTCCACCTCGTAGTCGCCGATCCCGCCGCTCGTGTTGACCCGCTTCCAGAACGCCTTCTGGGCGTCGGTGATCGGCACGGCCAGGGCCCGGAAGGGGCCCTCGGTGAGGTCGGAGATGATGCCGAGGTAGATGCAGCCCTTGTTCTTGTCCACCGCCTCCGGGCAGGGCTCGGAGGTCACGCCCACGTCGGTCTTCAACCCGGACGCGTCGGTCTCGGTGTCACCGCCCCGGCAGGCGGTGAGGGTGCCGGCCAGCAGGACCACGGCCGCCCCGAGGGCGATCCGCGACGTCGCTCTTCCCATGGCTTCCTCACTTGTGTGTCAGTAGGAGAACGGCCACGCCTTCCAGTAGCTGCGGGCCCGTACCCAGAGGCCGAACAACCCGCGTGGTTCGAAGATGAGGAAGACGATGATGAGTACGCCGTAGAGGATCGTCTCCACCTGGAAGACGTTCGGCACCTCGTTCGGCTGGGTGCTGATGAACGGCACCCACGCCTGCAGTTCCCGGGTGAGCCGGGGCAGCAGGGTGATGAAGAACGCCCCGGCGACGGCGCCGGAGATGGTGCCCGCGCCGCCGATGAGCACCATGGCGATGTACTGCACGGACAGCAGCAGGCTGAACGAACCGGGGTCGAAGAAGCCGGTGACGGTGTAGAGCAGCGCGCCCGCGCAGCCGGCGTAGAACGACGACACGGCGAAGGCGACGGTCTTGTAGCGGGGCAGGTTCACCCCGATCACGCCGGCGGCGATGTCCCGGTCGCGGATCGCGGTGAACGCCCGCCCGATCCGGGAGCGGGCCAGGTTGCGCGCGGCGAGGGCGAAGACCAGCAGCAGCGCGAGCATCAACCAGTACAGCTTCTGGTCGCGGGTGGCGACCTCGTCGGTGACGGCGAGCGGCCGCCCGAGGAACTCCAGGGTGGCCGCCGGCCGGCCGACCCCCGCGCCGCCGGTCAGCGACGACCACTCGTTGAAGATGTGCTGGCCGATGAAGACCAGGCCGAGGGTGACGATGGCGAGGTAGAGCCCGCGCAGCCGGGTCGCGAGGGGCGCGACCAGCACCCCCGCGACCGCCGCGACGAGGCCGGCGGCCGGCAGCCAGAGCGCGATGTCGGTGACGCCGAGGCCGATGACCCGGCCGTCCGGGTCGCCGCTGAGGGCCGCGGCCGTGTACGCCCCGATGCCGAGGAAGAACGCGTGGCCGAGGGAGACCTGGCCGGCGTACCCGGTGACGAGGCCGAGCCCGATCGCGCCGATCGCGGCGACGCAGCACACCGCGAGCAGTTGCAGCAGGTCGTCGGTGAGCAGAAAGGGCAGCGTGAACGCCAGCACCAGCAGCGCACCGGTCCACCACCGCTTCGCCGGGGTGTCGAGCAGCGCGAGCTCCTCCGCGTACGACGTGCGCAGCAGCGGCCGACCCCTCATACCCGCTCCACCTCCCGGGTTCCGAACAGCCCGTACGGGCGGACCAGCAGCACGACCAGCATCAGCACGTACGGGGTGATGACCGAGACGTTGCCGCCGAGCCAGGCGACGTCGTTGGCGTACGTGGCGACGAGTTCCTGGAGGACGCCGACGGCGAGCCCGCCGATCACCGCGCCGGGCAGCGAGTCCAACCCGCCGAGGATGATCACCGGCAGGGCGGTCAGGGCGATCAGCCAGAGGGCGCTGTCCACGCTGGCGCCGGCGGCGGCGAACGTCCCGGCGACGGCGGCCAGCCCGCCGGCGAGGGCCCAACTGACCGCGAAGACGGCGCCGACGGAGACGCCGTGCGCGAGGGCCGCCTCCTGGTCGAGCGCGGCGGCGCGCATGGCCAGCCCGGTGCGGGTGAAGCGGAAGAACGCGAACAGCCCGGCGACCAGCAGGGCCGCCGCGGCCACCGCGGCGAGGTGCCGTTGCTGCATCTCCACCGGGCCGAGGGCGAGGGTGCGCAGCCCCCACGGGTCGCCGACGTGCCGCACGTCCAGGCCGATGAACGCGTTGACCACCACCCGGACCGCCACGTCCACGCCGAGGGTGATGATGGCGACGACGAACGCCGGCCGCCCCACCATGGGACGGACGGCGCTGCGCTCCACCCCCAGCGCGAGCAGCGCCGTGCCGAGCGCCGCGAGGGGCACCGCGGCCCAGAAGCCGACGGCCGGGCTGAGGTACGTGACCGCCACGACGCCGGCGAGCATGAACGCCGGCTGCGCGAAGCTGATCACCCGGGTGGCCTTGTAGATGATGACGAACCCGAGCGCGAGCAGGGCGTAGACGCTGCCGGTGCCGAGCCCGCGCAGCAGGCTCTCGATCAGCTCCGTCACCGGTCACCACCCGGGGCGTACAGGTCGTCGACCAGGTCGGCGAAGGCCCGGCCGACGGCCTCCCGGCGGACCTTCTGGGTGGCGGTCAGCTCGCCGTCGTCCTGGTCGAGTTCCTTGGGCAGCAGCCGGAACCGCTTCACCTGCTCGACCGGGGGGTGCCGGCGGTTGACCTCGTCGACGACGCCCCGGACCAGCTCGACCACCTCCGGCTTGGTGGTCAGGTCGCGGTAGGTGGTGTACGCCAGCCGGCGGGTCTGCGCCCACTGCCCGACCGTGTCCGGCTCGATGCCGATCAGCGCCACCAGGTACGGGCGCCGATCGCCGATCAGCACGGCCTCCTTGACGTACGGGGACGCCTTCAGCTCGTTCTCGATGCCGGCGGGTCCGATGTTCTTGCCGCCAGCCGTGATCATGATGTCCTTGGCGCGGCCGGTGATCCGCACGTGCGTGCCGTCCACCCACTCCCCCACGTCGCCGGTGTGCAGCCAGCCGTCCGGCTCCAGCACGGCCGAGGTGGCCTCCGGGTCGTCGAGGTAGCCGGCGAACACGCCGGGGCTGCGGGTGAGGATCTCACCGGTCGCCTCGTCGACGCGCAGGTCCACGCCGGGCTGCGGCTCGCCGACGGTGCCGAGCCTCACCCGCCCGGGGTGGTTGCCGGTGGCGATGGCGGAGTTCTCCGTCATGCCGTACACCTCGTGCATGGGAACCCCGATGCCCATGAAGAAGCGCAGCACCTCGGGGGCGATGGGGGCGGCGCCGGACGCCGCGTACCGGACCCGGCGCACACCGATCCGCTCGCGCAGCGCCCGGTAGCAGAAGACCCAGCCGATCGCGTACGCCAGCCGGGTGGCCGCGGTGTGCCGGCCGCCGGTGGCGACGAGCCGGGCCCCGATCCGGTCGGAGACCCGCAGCCAGAAGCGGGCGACCGCCCGCTTGAGCGGCGAGGCGGTGGCGATCCGCGTGGTGACCGTGGCGAGGATCTTCTCCCAGATGCGCGGCACCCCGAACAGCAGCGTGGGCTGCACCTCGCGCAGGTTCGCCGGCACGGTGGCGATCGACTCGGCGAAGTTGACCTGCACGCCCGCGCCCGCGTTGCTCCAGGTGGTGAAGACCCGCTCGGCGACGTGGCACAGCGGCAGGTACGACAGGATCAGGTCGTCCGGGCCCGGCGGCGGGTCGGCCAGGCCGGCGCCGTCGGTGACCGTCCGCACGGCGAAGTCCACGTTGGCGTTGGTCAGCATGGCGCCCTTGGGCCGGCCGGTGGTGCCCGAGGTGTAGATGAGGGTGGCCAGGTCGGTGTCGGCGGCGGCGGCCATGAGGTGGTCGACCGCGCCGGGGTGGGCCACCCGGTGCGCGGTGCCCAGCGCGAGGAAGTCGTCCCAGTGCAGCAGGGCGCGGTGGGTGTAGCGGCCCCGGACGCCGCGCGGTTCCAGGTAGACCACGTGCTCCAGGTCGGGGCAGTCGTCGATGACGTCGAGGACCTTGTCGACCTGCTCCTGATCCTCGGCCACCAACACGCGCGCCCCGGAGTGGGCCAGCAGGTAACCGATCTCGCCGGCCGGATTGGTCGGGTAGAGGCCGACCGTGGCGCCCCGGACGGCCACGGTGGCCACGTCGGTCCAGAGCCATTCCCGCCGGTTCTCGGCCAGGACGGCCACCCGGTCACCGGGCCGTACGCCCAGGGAGAGCAGGCCGTGCGCCACCGTGGTCACGGTGTCCCAGTAGGACGCCCAGGCGACCTCCGACCAGACGCCACGGACCTTCTCCCGCATGGCCACCCGGTCGGGGGTCGCGCGGGCGCGGTCACGTACCCGGGAGGCGATCGTGGTGGCGGCGGCGCCGGCGGTGTCCGCGGCGGGCGTCCCCGACGGCGCGGTGGTGGTGCTCATGTCCTGGTCACCTCCCCCAGGTAGGCGCGGATGACGTCCGGATGGTGCTGGATCTCCGCCGGGGTGCCGGTGGCCACCGGCTGGCCGAAGTCGACCACCAGGACGCGGTCGGCGAGGTCCATGACCAGGCCCATGTCGTGCTCGACGAGCACCATCGGGATGCCGAGTTCCTCGCGGACGTCGAGGATGTAGCGGGCCATGTCCTCGGTCTCCTCGAGGTTCATCCCGCCCACCGGCTCGTCCAGCAGCAGCAGCTTCGGTTCCATGGCGAGCGCGCGGCCCAGCTCGACGCGCTTCTGCACCCCGTACGGCAGCAGCCCGACCGGCATCCGCCGCCACTGCTCCAGCTCCAGGAAGTCGACGATCTCCTCCACCGCCGCGCGGGCGGCGAGTTCCTCGCGGCGGGCGCGGCCCCGCCACAGGACCGCCGCCAGGGGCCCGTAGCGGATGTGGTGGTGCCGCCCGAGCAGCAGGTTCTCCAGGACGGTGAGGTTGGCGAACAACTCGACGTTCTGGAAGGTCCGGGCCAGGCCGAGGGCGGCGATCTCGTGGGGGCGGCGGCCGATCAGGTCGACGCCGTCGAAGACGACCCGGCCGGCCTGCGGCCGGTAGACGCCGGAGAGCACGTTGAAGATGGACGTCTTGCCGGCGCCGTTCGGCCCGATCACCGCGAACAGCTCCTGGCGGCCGACGGTGAAGCTCACCCCGTCGATCGCCCGGACGCCCGCGAAGGCGAGCCGCACGTCGTCGAAGGTCAGGATCGGCTCGTCGGCCCGGGTCGGCTCGTCGGTCCGGGTCGGCTCGTCGGTCCGGGTCGGCTCGTGGCTCACGACAACCACCGCTTTCGTCGCCGGTAGTGCTTGACGTCCCGGAACGACCGCCGGGTGGACCCGTCGCCGGCGTGCAGCCCGAGGTAGAACTCGCGGACGTCGTCGTCGGCGAGCAACTGGGCGGCCGGCTTGTCGAGCACCACCCGGCCGGTCTCCAGCACGTACCCGTGGGCGGCGATGGACAGCGCCATCGTCGCGTTCTGCTCCACCAGCAGCACCGCGGTGCCGGCGGCGTTGATCCGCAGGATCAGCTCCCGGACCTGTTCGACGAGCCGGGGCGCGAGGCCCAGGCTGGGCTCGTCCAGCAGCAGGTACCGTGGCCCGGCCATCAACGCGCGGCCCATCGCGAGCATCTGCTGCTCCCCGCCGGACAGGTAGCCGGCCGTCCGGCGTCGGCGGTCGGCGAGCACCGGGAACAGCGCGTAGACCTCGTCGAGCCGGGCCGGGATCCGGCGGGGGTCGGTGTGCCCACCGAGGCGCAGGTTCTCCTCGACGGTCAGCTCGCCGAAGATGCGCCGCCCCTCCATCACCTGGGCGACGCCCCGGCGCACGATCGCGGCCGGCCGCAGCCGGTGCAGCGGCTCGCCGTCCAGGGTGACCTCACCCCGGGCGACCTCGCCGTCGTGGATGTCGAGCAGCCCGGTGATCGCCCGCAGCAGGGTGGTCTTCCCGGCGCCGTTCGCGCCGAGCAGCGCGACGATCGCACCGGGCGGCACGGTGATGCTCAGGCCGCGAAGGACCAGCATCACGTCGTCGTAGACGACCTCGAGATTCCGTACCCGCAGCACGGCACCCCCAAGGGTTGCCTGTGGCGTGCGCCACAAGTTACCGAGCATTAAACCCCGCGGAACGCCGCCGCAAAAGATCGGATCGGGTGGATTCAGCGCCGGCCGGACAGGACGTGGACGGACCGGTCGGCGCTGTCGTAGCTCCGGGCGCCCACGAAGGAACCGGTCGGACGGTCCGACCCGACCACCGCCCGCGCCAGGCTCCGGTCCGCATCGCGGAAGCGCAGTGCCAGGCTGAGGTGCGGCGTCCAGTGGTCCGGCGCGTGCCAGGGGTTGCGGCCGTCCGCGTCAGCCAGCACCGCCCAGACCGCGCGGTGCAGTGCGACCAGGTCGGGACCGGGACGCACCAGCCACACCAGCGGAGCGCTGCCGTCCAGCACGGCGACCTCGCCCAGCACGGCCGGCAGCGGCAGCGCCGCGTCCAGGAGGGCGACCAGGCGGGCGACCGCCCCCGGCGGGAAGTCGTCGACGGCGGCGAGCGTCAGGTGTGGACGGTTGGTGGGGTGGGTGTTGCGGGCCAGGCTCGGCAGGCCGGCCAACCCGAGCCGCGCCCACGCCGCCCGCACGGCGGCGTCCAGGCCCGCCGAGCAGACCAGTTCCACCGTACGCACCCCGCCAGGCTAACCGGACGCCCCGCCTCGCCTGGGGCAGCCGGACCGGCCCGGCACCGCTGCGGACCTCCTGCACCGGGCCGACCCGCCCGGACCGCCGCCCCGTCTCCCGTGCCGGGCCGGCCCCGCCCAGACTTGCTCCGGGGCGACTGTGGAGCTGCCCCGTCTATGCGCCCACGGTATCGATGCGCCCCGGTTCGACAGCACGTCCCGCCGGCCCTGTCCCGGTCCGCCCCCGCGGACCCGCTCTCCCCGCGAAACCTGCCCCGTCCATGCGGGCAGCTCCAAAGGACCCGGACCGACACCCACCCGCCCTGATGCCCACGGCAGCGCCCTGCGGGCACGGGTCCACGCCACCCGGCATGGCGGTTTCCGGGGTGGTGTCGCTGGCGCGGCGTTCAGAGCCAGCCGTTCTCCCGCGCGGCTCGCACCGCCTCGGCGCGGCTGCCGACGCCGAGTTTCTGCACCGCCGCCGCCAGGTAGTTGCGCACCGTGCCGGTGGACAGGTGCGCACGGCGGGCGATCGACGCCGCCGGTGCGCCGTCCTGCGCCAGGCGCAGGGTCTCCAGTTCGCGTGGTGTGAGCGGGCAGGGCGGGATCAGCAGCGCGTCGGCGGCCAGCGCGGGGTCGACGTAACGGCCGCCGGCGTGCACCCGCCGGATCACGTCGGCGAGCGCGCCGCCGGGCGCGCCCTTGGGCAGGAAGCCCCGGGCCCCGGCGGTGAGCGCGCGGGCCAGGTGCGGGGGCCGTCCCTGGCCGGTCAGGATGACCACGGCGCAGCCGGGCAGCGCCCGGGACAGCTCGGCGGCGACCTGGAAACCGTCCCGCCGGGGCATCGACAGGTCGACCACCACCACGTCGGGCCGGTGCGCGAGGGCAGCGGTCACCGCGGCGTCCCCGTCGGCGGCCTGCGCGACGACCTCCAGGTCGTCCTCCAGGTCGAGCAGAGCGGCGAGGGCGGACCGGATCAGGTCCTCGTCGTCGGCGAGCAGGACGCGGATCATGCGGCGGTCGGTACGGTCGCCTCGACGGTGAAGACACCGTCGACGCTGCGGGTCCGCAGCTGTCCCCCGACGCCGGCGAGGCGGTCCGCCAGGCCGAGCAGGCCGTGGCTGTGCCGGTCCGGCGCCGCCCTGGCGGTCACCCCGTCGTTGGTCACGGTCATCCGCGCCACGTCGTCCTCCTGGATGATCTCGATCCGGCCCAGCCGGCCCGGCTGTGCCGCAACACGTTGGTGCCCGCCTCACGGAGCACGGCCGCGAGCTGGGTCGCCGCCTCCGGCGGCAGCTCGCCCGCCGGCGGCACGACGGTGCACCGCACCCCGGACGAGCGGAGCACCTCCCCGACGGCGGTGAGCTGCTCGACGAGGTCGACCCTGCGGTACCCGTGCACCGTCCGGCGCAGCTCGGTCAGCGCCGTGGCCGCCAGGCGCTGCGCCTCGCCCGCCTCCCGGCCGGCCCGCTCCGGGTCGGTGGGCGCGAGGCGGGCCGCCAACTCGGCCTTCAGCGCGATGACTGTCAGGTGGTGCCCGAGCAGGTCGTGGACGTCACCGGCGAAGCGCAGCCGCTCCTGCGCCGCCGCCAGCCGAGCCTGGGCCGCCCGTCCCTGCCCCGCCTGCACCAGCAGCTCCCAGAACCACACCTGGAAGCCCGTCACCGCGGCCACGCCCAGGCCGCCCAGGCCGGTGACCAGCAGCGACCGGGCCACCGACGTACCGGACAACCCGGCCACCGCCCCGGCGACGGCGAGTGCGGCGACGTGCGTCGGCGCCACCCAGCGGAACGGGGCCAGTAACGGGACCCCGCCGACGACGGCCGCGCCCAGCCAGGCCCAGGTGGGCCACACGCCGACGGCCACGGGTGCGACGAGCGGAACGCCGAGCACCGCCACGGCGGCGTACGCGGACCGCAGCCGCCGGCGTGACCGGTCGGACGACGCGGGGGTCACCGCGGTGCGCAGCGCCACCGCCAGCACCACCGCGAACGCGCCGAGCCCGGCCGCACCGGCCGTCACCCGCCAGGGATCCGGTTCCCGAGACAGCCCCACCGCCGGCAGGAGCAGGGTGGCGGCCATGCCGGAGGCGAGGGAGACCAGGGTCGCGGTCCGGGCGCGCGACAAGGTCCGGTCTCCGCCCGGCACCGCAGGGTCCGCCACCACGGTCTGAAGCGTAGAGGCGGCGGCCCCACCGGTGGACCCGCCGGGTGCGCACGGTCGGCCCGTGCGTTCCGCCCGGCCGACCGGTGACACCGCGCGGATGGTTCCGGCCGGGCGCCGCCGGAAGGCTCGATCCCATGACAGAGCTGACCTCCACTACGACGACCCCCCACCACGAGGACGGTCGGGCGCGGCGCGCCGGACTCCGGCCCCTGGCCCGGCACCTGTTGGAGATGGCGCTGGCCATGCTGGCCGGGATGCTGCTGCTCGGTCCGGCACGCGGCGCGTTGGCCGGCGCGTTCGGGCTGGCGCCGGCGTCACCCGGCGTCGGAGCGCTGCTCATGGCCACCGACATGAGCGTCGGCATGGCGGTGTGGATGTGGTACCGCGGGCACTCCGGGCCGGCGATCGGCGAGATGACCGCCGCCATGTACGTGCCGGTGCTGCTGTTGCTCGTGCCGTTCCGGGCCGGGCTGATCGACGGTGATGCCCTGCTCATGGGCGGTCATCTGCTGATGCTGCCGGCGATGCTGGTGGCGATGCTCCGGCGCCGCGACGAGTACGCCCGGCACCACGCCTCCCGCCCCACCCCGCGCCAGCACCCGTGGGTCCGCGCGCTGGCCCACCGCTGGCCCACCGGACTCGCCCTGCTGATGACCTTCGGCAACTGGTTCTCGCCGCTGGCGCCCCACCCGTTGGCCCTGCTCGTCCTGCCCGGTGGCTACCTGCTGATCGGGGCGTACCGTGGCCGGCTCGGCGACCGCCGGGTGCTCGCCGTACAACTGGCGGGCCTGGCCGGGTGGACGGCGCTGGCCCTGGCCGCGGTGGCCCTCGGCGGGGACGCCGCCCTCTGGCTGGTGGCCGCCGGGTGGCTGGCCCACGCGGCGTGGGACGCGGTCCACCACCGGCGGAACGAGGTCGTGCCCCGCGGGTACGCCGAGTTTTGTGGCGTCCTCGACGCCGTCGTCGGTGTCACGGTGAGCCTGATGATCCTCGCCACGCCGTGAGGAACGACCGGGGCGCGTGCGGCACCCCTGTCGGCGACGTGATCGGGCATCCGCGGCACGGGGCCGCGGATGCCCGGGCGGCGTGTTGTGCCGGTCGCCGGAGCGGACGCGCGGCGGTGATGGAAGGCTTGCGGCATGAGTTCCGCACCTGTACGGCACGACGCACCCACCGAATCGCCCACCGACGACGCGACCGCCTTCGCCGACCTGGGCCTGCGCGACGAACTGCTGGCCGCGCTCTCGACGCTCGGCTACGAGGAGCCGACGCCGATCCAGCGGGAGGCGATCCCTCCTCTGTTGGCCGGCCGGGACCTGCTCGGTCAGGCCGCGACGGGTACGGGCAAGACGGCCGCGTTCGCGTTGCCGCTGCTGCAGCGGATGCCGGACGACCGGCCGGGCGGGAATCCGGTGGCGTTGGTGCTGGTGCCCACCCGGGAGTTGGCGGTGCAGGTCTCCGAGGCCTTCCACCGGTACGGCAAGGACCTCGGCACCCGGACCCTGCCGATCTACGGCGGCCAACCGATCGGCCGGCAGCTTCGCGCCCTGGACGCCGGGGTGGACGTCGTGGTGGCCACCCCCGGCCGGGCCCTGGATCACATCGCCCGGGGCACCCTCAACCTCGCCGGGCTCGCCACCGTGGTGCTGGACGAGGCCGACGAGATGCTGGACATGGGCTTCGCCGAGGACATCGAGGCGATCCTGGAGCACGCCCCGGCCGAGCGGCAGACCGTGCTGTTCTCGGCGACCATGCCGTCGCGCATCGACGGGCTGGCCCGCCAGCACCTGAGCGACCCGGTGCGCATCCTCATCGCCCGCGAGCAGCCGGTGGCCGGCGAGGCGCCCCGGGTACGGCAGAGCGCGTACCTCGTGTCGCGGGCGCACAAGCCGGCGGCGCTGGGCCGGGTGCTGGACGTGGAGTCGCCCACCGCGGCGATCGTGTTCTGCCGCAGCCGCGAGGAGGTGGACCGGCTCACCGAGACGATGAACGGCCGCGGGTACCGGGCCGAGGCGCTGCACGGCGGGATGAGCCAGGAGCAGCGTGACCGGGTGATGGGCCGGCTGCGCGCCGGCACCGCCGACCTGCTCGTCGCCACCGACGTGGCGGCCCGGGGCCTGGACGTGGAGCAGCTCAGCCACGTCGTCAACTACGACGTGCCGTCGGCGCCCGAGTCGTACGTGCACCGCATCGGCCGGGTGGGCCGCGCCGGGCGGGAGGGGGTGGCGATCACCCTCGCCGAGCCCCGCGAGCACCGGATGCTCAAGACCATCGAACGGGTCACCGGTCAGCGGATCACCGTCGACAAGATCCCCACGGTGGCGGACCTGCGGACCCGCCGCCTGGAGCTCACCCAGGCGGCGCTGCGGGAGAGCCTGCTGGAGGACGACCTCGAACCGTTCCGTGCCATCGTCGAGTCGCTCAGTGACGAGTTCGACCTGATGGAGGTGGCGCTCGCCGCGGTGCGCCTGGCGCACGAGGCCACGTTGCCGGGCACCGCGGACGAGGAGGAGGAGATCCCGCAGGTCGCGGTCCGCCCGGCGCGGGAGGGCCGGCCCGGGTACGAGGGCCGCGGCGACCGGCGCGGCGGCGGCCGGCCCCGCGGCGCCGGCACGACGCAGGTCTTCGTCGGGCTGGGCCGGCGCGCCGGCGTCCGGCCACAGGACCTGGTGGGCGCGATCACCGGTGAGACCGGGGTGAGCGGGCGGGACATCGGGTCGATCGAGATCGCCGACCGGTTCTCGCTGGTGGAGGTGCCGGTCGGGATGGCCGACGAGGTGATCGCCGGGCTGCGCGGCAGTACGATCAAGGGCCGCAAGGCCACCGTACGCCGCGACCGCGACCGCGACACCGACGGCGACGACCGGCGCTCCGACGGTGACCGCCGCTCCGACGGTGACCGCCGCTTCGACGGCCGCCGCGACCGCGGCTGGCAGCGCCGCTGAGCGGTAAGGAAGGGCCCCTTCTCAACGCCTGCGGTAGCGAAAGGGTCCCTTGTTAACACCGCCGCACGTTGCCGACCGGCATCGAGGGCGGCGCCGGAACCACGCCGTTAAGAAGGGCCCCCTGTACAACGCCAGGCGTTAACAGGGGGCCCTTCCTTACACCTCAGGCGGTGGTGAGGGCCGGCGGGCCGTCCAATGCCTCCGT
Source organism: Micromonospora sp. WMMC415 (assembly GCF_009707425.1). Lineage (GTDB taxonomy): Bacteria > Actinomycetota > Actinomycetes > Mycobacteriales > Micromonosporaceae > Micromonospora. The sequence goes on from NZ_CP046104.1 coordinate 4,484,499, forward strand.
GTCGAGGTCGGCCGGGCGCAGCGCCAGGGCGAGCACGTCGGCGACGTCGGCGAGGGTGTGGACGGTCAGCGCCTCGCGTACCTCGGTCGGCAGGTCGTCGAGGTCCGGTTCGTTGCGCATCGGGATGATCACCTCGGTCAGGCCGGCCCGGTGGGCGGCGAGCAGCTTCTGCTTGACGCCGCCGATGGGCAGGACCCGGCCGGAGAGGGTCACCTCGCCGGTCATCCCGAACTCGGGGCGGACCGGCCGGCCGCTCGCCAGGGACGCGAGGGCGGTGACCATGGTGATGCCGGCGCTCGGGCCGTCCTTCGGCACGGCTCCCGCCGGGACGTGCAGGTGGATCCGCCGTCCGGCGAGGGCGTTCGGGTCCAGCCCGAGCCGCCGCCCGTTCGACCGCAGGTACGACAGGGCGATGTGCGCGGATTCCTTCATCACGTCGCCGAGCTGGCCGGTCAGGGTCAGCCCCGGCTCGCCCTCCATGCTGGTGGCCTCGATGAAGAGCACGTCGCCGCCGGCGCCGGTGACCGCCAGGCCGGTGGCGACGCCGGGCACCGCCGTACGCTCCGCCGACTCCGGGGTGTGCTTCGGCCGGCCCAGGTAGCGGGCCAGGTTGCCGGTGTCCACGCGTACCGGCGTGGGGTCGGTCGCCAGCGCGACCGCCACCTTGCGCAGGATCTTCGCGAGGGCGCGTTCGAGCTGCCGGACGCCGGCCTCCCGGGTGTACTCGCCGGCGATCCGGGCCAGGGCCTCGTCGGCGACGGTCACGTCGTCGGCGGTGAGTCCGGCCCGTTCCCGCTGCCGGGGCAGCAGGTGGTCCCGGGCGATGGCCACCTTCTCGTCCTCGGTGTAGCCATCCAGGGTGACCAGCTCCATCCGGTCCAGCAGCGGGCCGGGGATGGTCTCCACCACGTTGGCGGTGGCCAGGAAGAGCACGTCGGACAGGTCGAGGTCGACCTCCAGGTAGTGGTCCCGGAAGGTGTGGTTCTGCGCCGGGTCGAGGACCTCCAGCAGGGCGGCGGCCGGGTCGCCGGAGTAGCCGACGGCCAGCTTGTCCACCTCGTCGAGGAGCACGACCGGGTTCATCGAGCCGGCCTCGCGCAGCGCCCGGACGATCCGGCCGGGCAGCGCGCCGACGTAGGTGCGCCGGTGGCCGCGGATCTCCGCCTCGTCGCGCACACCGCCGAGGGAGACCCGGACGAAGTTCCGGCCGAGCGCCCGGGCGACGGACTCGCCGAGGCTGGTCTTGCCGACGCCGGGCGGGCCGGCGAGGGCCAGCACGGCGCCGGAGCCGCGGCCGCCGACCACGCCGAGGTTGCGCTCCGCGCGCCGGTTGCGCACCGCGAGGTACTCCAGGATGCGGTCCTTCACGTCGGCCAGGCCGGCGTGGTCGGCGTCGAGCACCGCCCGGGCCGCCGCCAGGTCGGTGTTGTCGGCGGTACGCGTGTTCCACGGCATCTCGAGGACGGTGTCGAGCCAGGTACGGATCCAGCCGGCCTCCGGTGAGGCGTCGCTGGCCCGCTCCAGCTTGCCGACCTCCCGGAGCGCCGCCTCGCGGACCTTCTCCGGCAGGTCGGCGGCCTCGACGCGGGCCCGGTAGTCGGCGGAGCCGTCCGGCTCGTCCTCGCCGAGTTCCTTGCGGATCGCGGCGAGCTGCTGGCGGAGCAGGAACTCGCGCTGGGACTTCTCGAGCCCCTCCCGCACGTCGGTGTTGATCTGCTCGGTGACCTCCTGCTCGGCCAGGTGGTCCTTCACCCAGCCGACCAGCAGTTCGAGCCGGGCGGTGACGTCCGGCGCGGCGAGCAGTTCGGTCTTCTGGGCGAGGCTGAGCCAGGTGACGTAGCCGGCCGAGTCGGCCAGCTCGGAGAGGTCGGTCATCCGCTCGATCGCGTCGATGACCTGCCAGGCTCCGCGCTGTTGGAGCACCGAGGTCATCAGGGCCCGGTACTCGCGGGCGAGTTCCCGGGCGCGGCCGGCGGGTGCCGGCTCGGTTAGTTCGGCCGCCTCGACCCAGAGTGCGGCGCCGGGTCCGGGGACGCCGGAGCCGATGCGGGCGCGGGTGAGGCCGCGGACGACGGCGGCCGGTTCGCCGCTGGGCAGCCGGCCGACCTTCTCGATCGTGGCGACGACGCCGACGGGACCGTACTCGCCGTCGATGCGGGGCACGGCGAGGAGCCGGTGGTCGCCGGTGGCGCGGGCCGCGTCGACGGCGGCCTGGGTGGTCGGGTCGAGGGTCACCGGGATGACCATGCCGGGCAGCAGCACGGCGTCGGTCAGGGGAAGAACCGGAAGAGTTGCCATCGAACACCTGCTATCGCGTTGAGTTGAGCGTGTTCAACTCAAGTAACAAATCGTTCCCCTTGTTCCGAGGTGTGACCCAGGCCACGCCGAACCCGGACGGGCCGGCGGAGTGCCAGCAGTTCCCGCACCGGCCCGCTTCCCCCGCCGACGGCCACCGCGAGCGGGATCGCCACGGTGGTCAGGACCAGGGCGGCGACCGTCGGGCCGGGCAGTCCCGCCAGCAGGGCGACGACGGTGAGGGCCGCGAAGGACACGAGCTTGCGTCGGGCGCGCGGGACGGACATGCGTTCCTCCTTCAGGTAGGCGGCCACGCCGGCCTGCTCGGGGACTGACCGCACGGCACTTTCCGACCGGTGGCACGCCGATTTCGGCGCGGGATTACCCGACCCGCCGAAATGAGGAGGACGCGTTTTCTTGCGGTTATGCCACGCGATACGTCAAACTTTGACCACACCCCGTCCCCACACAGGGAGTAATCGGCGATGGCCAGAAAAGTAATCACGGTTCTGACTGACGATCTCGACGGCGGAAAGGCCGATCGGACCGTCGAGTTCAGCTTGGACGGCGTGGCGTACACGATCGACGTGTCCGACGAGAACGCGGGTGTCCTGCGTAAGGCGCTGGACCCGTACATCAGCGCCGGCCGGCGGATCGGTCGCGGCGGCGTGGAAACGTCGCGGGCACCCCGACGGGGAGCCGGATCCGGCGCCGGAATGGACCGCGAGCAGAACCGCGCGATCCGGGAATGGGCCGTCAAGAACGGCTACAAGATTTCCGAGCGGGGCCGCATCCCGGTGGAGGTCGTCGAGGCCTACAAGAACCGCTGAGCCGGAGCGGGCCGGCCCGCGCGCGGGGTCGTGCCGAAAACGGCACGGCCCCGCCGGCATTTGCGGCCCGCACCATTCCCTCCGGCCGGGACCGTGACCGGCGCCACCCGCGCCGGCCGGCGGCCGCCGTCCTGTCGCACCCCTGGGCTGCAATGATCGCAAAGCCGATCAGCCATTACGGGGACGAGCGGACGGGGGCGGCGGATGAGGCACTGGTGGACGCAGACGGCGGGCGGACTCCCCCGGACCTTCTGGCACCTGTGGACGGCCACGCTGATCAACCGGCTGGGCAGCTTCGTCGCCATCTACCTCGGCGTCTACCTCGTCTCGGTCCGGGACTTCAGCCCCGCGTACGCCGGCATGGTGATCGGGTTGCACGGGGCCGGCAGCGCGGCCGGGGGCGTCATCGGCGGCCTCGTCGCCGACCGTTGGGGGCGCCGGCCCGCGATGCTGGGCGGCAACGTCACGGCCGCCGCCACCGCGCTCTCGCTGGGCCTGGCCGGGCATCCGGTCGCGATCGCCGCCCTGACCCTGCTGCTCGGGGCGTGTCTCGGCGTCGCCCGGCCCGCCTTCACCGCCACGATCATCGACGTCGTCGGTGAGCGGGACCGGCTGCGGGCGCTGACGCTGAACTACTGGGCCATCAACATCGGCTTCTCGGTCGCCGCGACGGTCGCCGGGTTGCTGGTCCGGGTGGACCCGCTGCTGCTGTTCGTGATCAACGCCATCGTGCTGCTGGGCACCGCCGCGTTGATCGGTCTCCGCGTTCCCGAGTCCCGGCCCGTCGTGCCGGCCGCCGGCGCCCTCACCCGCGCCGGGAGCGGCGGTCTGGGCACCGTCCTGCGGGACCGGGTCTTCCTGACGTTCACCGCGCTGACCGGCCTGGCCTGGCTCTGCATCGAGGCGAGCGTGATGCTGCCGGTCTCCTTGCAGGCCGACGGGCTGCCGGCCGCCGCGTACGGGCCGATCATCGCGGTCAACGGTCTGTTGATCGTGCTCGGCCAGCTCTTCGTGCCGCGCCTGGTCGGCCGCTTCGACCGGTCGCGCACCATCGCGGTCGCCGTCCTGGTGATCGGCGCCGGGTTCGCCCTCACCGCGCTGGCCGACAGCGTCTGGTTCTACGCGGTCACGGTGCTGGTCTGGACACTCGGCGAGATGGCCATGACCCCGTCGAACTCGGCACTGACCGCCGACCTCTCACCGACCGCGCAGCGGGGGCGCTACCAGGGCGTCTACTCGCTCGGGCACGCGTTCGCCACGTTCGCCGGGCCGACACTGGGCGGCCTGGTCGCCCACCGGTTCTCCGTCGACGCCCTCTGGTTGGGCCTGTTCGGCCTGGCGCTCGCGGTGGCCGCCGCGAACCTGCTCGCGGCCCGGTCCCGCACGCGGCGGATCGCCGCGCTCCGGGCGGCGGCGCCCACGGCGGCTCCGCCGGCACCGGTCGCGGCCTGAGCACGGGGCGGGGCCGCCCGGTACCCCCGGACGGCCCCGCCACCCTGGTCGGTCAGTTGACCTCGATGCGCACCACGTCGAAGGCGGGCGTCTGGTTGGCCCGCTCCATCATCGGTACCCGGTGCGAACCGTCACCGGCCCAGACCGCGCACTGCGCGGTACCGGACTCCGGCATGCCCGGAACCTGGATGGTCACCTCGTCGGCCTCCCGGCCGCCCCGGCTGTCCTCGGTGGCGACGAAGAACGCCGGCACGTCCTCCGGGTTCGCCGGGGCCTCGTCGGTGCTCTCCAGCATCCGGCAGGCGGTGTGGAAGTGGCCGCGCACCAGGCCGTCGCCGTTGAGCAGCGAGCTCTCCACGTAGTACCCGCCCTGGCCGGCGGCGAGGAACCGGTCCCGGACCAGGTTCCGGGTGCTCACCCGGAGGGTGAACGGCTCTTCGGCCTGGACCTGCTGCGGGAAGTCCGTGATCAGCAGCGAGGGGTTGTTCGCGGCGGCAGCGACCTCACCGAAGGCCGTGCTCACGCACCGGTTACCGTTCTGGAAACCGTCGTGCGGCTGGAGCTGGCTCTCGTCACAGTCGTTCGCCAGCACACCGAGCCCGGCACCCGGGGCGTTGCTATCGCCGCCGTTGTTGTTGCCCCCGTTGTCGTTTCCGCCGTTGTTGCCGCCGTCATTGTCGTTGTCGTTGTCGCCGCCGTTGTTGTTTCCGTCGTTGGTGTTGCCGGTCGGCGCGACCTGGCACTCGGCGAGCTGGGACAGACCGCGGGGGCGGGAACCGAACCGGTCGATCGCGTTCGTGATGCGATCCAGCGTCGCCCGTCGCTTGCTGGCCAGCGGGGCCAGGATCGAGTTGCGGACGAACGCCTCACCGCGGCTTCCCTCGGCGGCGAGCCGCCGGTCGGCCTCGGTGATCTGGGCCTGCAACTGGGCCAGGTTGCGGTCCACCTCGGCGCGGGCCCGCTCGGGCACCTGCGGCAGGCGGCCGGCCACGTCCGGGCAGGCCACGGCGGAGCCGCCGTTGTTCCCGGGGGCCTGGCCGTCCCGGGTCTCCTGGCACTCCTCGACCGACTGCTGGCCGTCGCCCCAGTGGTTGCGCACCCACCGTCCGTTCTGCCAGGTGCGCGTCGTGGTGCCGGTTCCGCTCGGCGCGGTCGCACCCGGGCTCGGCTGCACGCACTGCGCGGACGCGGGCCGGGTCTTGTTCGACCGCCGCTCTCCGGCCGACGAGATCTGGGTCACGGCGACGATGCCACCGAAGACCGCGAGCGTGCCGACAACGGCGATCAGCCGCTTGCTCCGCGCGTTACCGGATGGCCGGCGCGCCCGTGTGGACCTGCGCATCGAATTGCTCTCCTTCTCGATCCGGTAGTTCATTCGAGACCTCGGCGGACCGACGGAATTGAGGTGGAACGCCCCGACGACTACCGTCGGGCCGTATCCGGTGGCACGTCGATGACCGACGATGCCCTTTCCGCACCGTCTTCCACGTCGGGGGACGCGGTCGGGGAGATCCTGTCCATTCCCGCATGAGTACGGGACGGCCGCGGCGATGGTTCAACCGGGGCGAGGGAAATTTCCCGCGGGTTTCGAGAGGGCGTGCGGGGGGGGGTGCCGATCAGTCGACGCAGAGGTGGTCGAACGCGAAGCCGTCGACCAGTTCGGCCCGTCGCGCGGCCAGCCCACGGATCCCGGCCAGCAGCTCCTCCCGCGACGTCAGGGGCGGCTCGGCACCGTCCAGCGTGCGCAGCCGCTCACCGACCGCCAGGGTGGCGAGGTCCTCGGCGAGCCGCGCCGCGTCGACCCCGCAGGTGAACCGGTGCTCCGCAACCGTGACCCGCTCCACCAGGACCGCGCCGGGGCGTACCTCCACCCAGCTCCAGCCCTCGGCCGGGCCACCGGACCACCGCACGTGCAGGCCGCGCACGATCGGGTCGGACAGCCGCCGCGCCACGTACGCCTCGACGGCCGCGGCGCGGGTGAGCGCGCCGAGGTCGTTGACCGGCCCGGTCCGCCCGTCGGGGAGTCGACCGGCGATGTCCCGGAACCCGGTGACACCCGGCTCCCCCGCCCAGCGGTTCGTGTAGGCGTGGGCGTCGAGGACGTACGCCACGATCCCGGGCCCGTGGTCGGCGGGCCGCAAGGTCGACGATCCGATCCGCAGCACCGGCAGACCGACCGCGGCGGCGACCGCGTCCTTCATCCGGGCGACGCGCTGGCCCGGCGACCCGTCGGCCGGCGGTGGCCCGATCTCGACCGCGACGATGACCCGGCCAGTGCCGGCGGCGCGGACGACGAGGTCGTACGTCTCGCGCAGGGCGGTGCTCCACTGGTGGCCGGTGACCCCCGGTGGGCGCCGGCGCACCAGGTCGCTCAGCCGGAGCGGGCCGTGCACGACCTGGCCGTCCCGGGTCAGCACCGGACCACCGACGCCGGGCACCACCCGCCGCCCGCCGCCATCCACGCCCTCGCCGCTCGTCATCGCCCCGCGTCCCGTCGCCGTCCCGTCGCCGTCCCGGGCGGCGACCGGCCGAGTCTAGGGTGCGAGCACGGCCGGCGCGTCGGTGGGCCGGGTCCCGCTCAGCGCCAGACGACCACCTCGGACAGCGGCTTTCGGGAAATGTCCGGCACGGTAGCGTCGTCGGCCGGGTAACCGACCGGGATGATCAGGTTGCCCCGTTCCTCGGCGGGCCGGTCCAGCAGCTCGTTGAGGAAGCGCATCGGGCTCGGGGTGTGGGTCAGGGTGGCGAGTCCGGCCTGGTGCAACGCGGCGAGCAGGAGACCGACCGCGATCCCCACCGACTCCTTCACGTAGTAGGGGCGGGGGCTGCGGGGCCCCCGGTGCACCTCGAAGACCACGATCACCGCCGGAGCGGTCTCCAGGAACGGTTTGCTCGCGTCCGTCCCCAGCGGCGCCAGCGCCGACAGCCACTCCTCCGGCGCGCGCCGCTCGTAGAACACCCGCTCCTCCGCCTCGGCGGCGACCCGCAGCCGGCGCTTGAGCTCCGGGTCGGTGACCACGACGAACCGCCACGGCTGCCGGTTCGCGCCGCTCGGCGCCGAAGCCGCCGCCCGCAGCGCCTGGTCGAGCACGCCGGCCGGGATGGGCCGGTCGCTGAAGTCGCGGACGGTGCGGCGCCGGGTCATCGCGTCGGCGAAGGCCCGCACCCGGGCCAGCGCATCCGTCGGGGGTACGCCGTAGTCGGGCACGGGCCGGGACGCCGGCGGGCCGGCGGGGCGGTTCGGGGGCATCCTGACATTGTCGGCGGCCCCGGCGGTCCCGGCCAGCCGACGCGGGATGATCGACGGAGGCCGCCGGTACGGGAACGGGGAGGGTGTCGGGTGCGGGTCGTGTCGCTGGTGCCGTCGCTGACCGAGGCGGTGGCGTCGACGCTGCCCGGGCTGCTGGTCGGGGCGACCGACTGGTGCACCCACCCGACCGGGCTGGACGTCCCCCGGGTCGGCGGCAGCAAGTACCCGGACCTGGAGCGGGTCCGCGCTCTGCGCCCCGACCTGGTTCTGCTCAACGTCGAGGAGAACCGCCGCGAGGACGCCGACGCGCTGGCGGCGGCCGGCGTGCCGGTGCGGGTCACCTACCCCCGGACCGTGGACGAGGCGCTCACCGAACTGGGCGCACTGCTGACCGAGCTGGGCGCGGCGGCCGAGCCGACCTGGCTGCTGGCGGCCCGCCGTGCCTGGGCGGCGCTGCCCGCCGAGGCGGCGCCGCGCCCGGCGGTGGTGCCGGTCTGGCGTCGGCCGTGGGTGGTGCTGGGTCGCGACACGTTCGCCGGTGACGTCCTGCGCCGGCTGGGCGTGACCAACCGGTACGCCGACCACCCCGAGCGGTACCCCCGGCCGAGCCTGGACGAGCTGCGCGGGCGGGCGCCGGAGCTGGTGGTGCTGCCCGACGAGCCGTACCGGTTCACCGCCGCCGACGGGCCGGACGCATTCCCCGGGACGCCGTGCGCCCTGGTGTCGGGTCGGCACCTGACCTGGTACGGACCGTCGCTCGCCGAGGCTCCCGCCCTGCTGGCGGCCCAGTTGGCCGCGCCGGTCACCCGTCCCGCGGGCTGATCCGTCTCCGGCGGGCCCGGCGGCGGGCCCGGCGGGCCCGGCGGCGTCCCGGCCAGGCGGCGACCCGGCCCCAGGCGATCGAGGTGGCCAGTGCCAGCACCACCACCGCCAGGGTCAGCCAGACCGGCACCTCCCCCACCGGGGTCTCGGCGAGGATCAGCTTCACCCCGGCGAAGGCGAGCACGACCGCCAGCCCGTACCGCAGGTACTCGAAGTGCCGCAGCAGGCCGGCCAGGCAGAAGTAGAGGCTGCGCAGACCGAGGACCGCGAAGGCGGTCGCCGTCCAGACCAGGAACGTGTCGGTGGTGATGGCGAGGATCGCCGCCACCGAGTCGACCGCGAAGACCACGTCGGTGCCCTCGATCGCGACGAGAGCGACCAGCAGCACGGTGGCCTTGCGGCGCCCGTCGACGCGGACCGTGAACCGGCTGCCGTGGTAGCGCGGATCGGTCGGCACCAGCCGGCGGAAGAGCCGGACGACCGGGTTGCGGTCGGGATCGACGTCCGGTTCGCCGCGTACGGCCAGCCGCCAGCCGGTCCAGACCAGGAACGCTCCGAGGGCGAGCCCGGCCCAGGCCAGCCGGTGCAGCAACTCCGCGCCCGCGAAGATGAAGGCGAGCCGGAACGCGAGGGCACCGACCACGCCCCAGAACAGCACCTTGTGCTGGTACTCGTCGGGGACCCGGAAGTAGCCGAACAGCAGCGCGAAGACGAAGACGTTGTCGACCGACAGGGCCTTCTCCAGCAGATAGCCGGAGTAGTAGGCGACCGCCGGCTCGCCGCCCAGCCAGACCAGGACCACCAGGCCGAACGCGAGACCGGCGGTGATCCACACCGCCGACCAGACGACCGCCTCGCGCAGCTCGATGATGTGGTTGTCACGGTGGGAGAGCACGTCGACGGCGAGCATGACGGCGATGACCGCGCCGACCGCCGCCCACCCCCACAGCGGCACGGCGAACGTCGCCTCGTCCACCCGGCGCCCCCCGCATCCGTGACGCCCCTTTCCCGGCGCCGGCCACGGGGCGGGACCGGTCCGCCCGGCAACCGGCGGGGAAACCGGACCACGTCATCGCCCCGAGCCTAGGCGGCCGGCCGGCCCTCCGGCGGCGCTCCGCCGAACCCGGTGCCCATCAGGCGACCGGGGTGACCTGGCCCGCCTCCAGCGCGACCAGGACGGTGTCGTCGACGTCGTACGCGATCGTGCTGACCACCCGCACGACGCCGCTCACCTGCCCGGCCAGCCGCTCCGCCAGCTCAGCCGCGCTACGCCGGTCCAGCCGCCCGTCCAGGGTCACCTCGCCGCCGCGGACCTGGACGGTCACCAGCCCGTCCCGCACCGCGAGCACCCGGTGCAGCACCTCCTGCACGACGTCCTCCCGGATCTCCGCGTCGGTCCGCAGGTGCACCCGCAGCAGGTCACCACGGGTCACGACGCCGACCAGGCGGCCCAGGTCGTCCAGCACCGGCAGCCGCTAGGCCGCGCCAGGGGGCCGGGGCAGGGCCGCGGGACCGGGATCCGACGGTCCGGGAGACCCGGTGGGAGAGGGGTCCAAGGTCCCGGTCCGGCAGGGCACGGTCGGCCCTGACGCGCCGGGGGCGGCTGGTCGTCCAATGGAGATGCCACCGGGAAGCGCGGTGCGGGACAGGAAGGGACGTGGAGACCATGGCCGCGATGATCGAACGGAACACCGCCGGGAACACCGCTCCGGCGGCGGAGCAGCGGCACCAGGACGAGACCACCCGGGGGCGCGCCGCGCGGTACGTGTTCGCGGGTGTCCGGCTGGCCCTCGGCTGGACGTTCCTGTGGGCGTTCGTCGACAAGGTGTTCGGGCTCGGCTTCGCCACCCCCACCGAACGGGCCTGGCTCAACGGCGGCAACCCCACCAAAGGCTTCCTGAGCGGCGCCGAAGGACCCTTCGCCGGCATCTACCACGACCTCGCCGGCACCGCCTTCGCCAACTGGACCTTCCTGCTCGGCCTGCTCGGCATCGGCCTGGCCCTCACCCTCGGCATCGGCATGCGCATCGCCGCCGCCACCGGCGCCACCCTCTACGTCATGATGTGGTCGGTCGCCCTGCCCCCACAGACCAACCCGTTCCTGGACGAACACCTGACCCTCGCCGCCGTCCTGGTCGGCCTCACCCTCATCGGCGCCGGCCGGACCCTCGGCCTCGGCGCCACCTGGGAGAAGCTGCCCATCGTCCAGCGGTTCCCCTGGCTCCGCTGACCTGATCTCCGCACAGCCACAGGGGCGGGCCCCACCCTCCGGGTGAGGCCCGCTTCGCGGTGCCCAGACCTTGGATGCTGTCGGCCCTTCGAGGGGCCGGTCCATGGCAAGAACTGTTCTGAACGGGGGCCGCGCGCACATCGGTGAGTGGCGATCCGGCAGGATCACGGGGCGAAGGACATCACGACGGACACGGCAGGAGACTTCCGGATGAACCAGGCAGGCAAGCCCGACGTGGGCCCGATCGAGGGCGCGCCTCCGGCCGACCTCGTCGTCGAGGACATCACCGTCGGGGACGGGCCCGAGGCGCGTGCGGGGCAGGTGGCGCGGGTCCACTACGTCGGCGTCGCCCACTCCGACGGCCGGGAGTTCGACGCGTCGTGGAACCGAGGCGAGCCGTTCGAATTCCCCCTCGGGGGCGGACGGGTCATCGCCGGCTGGGACCAGGGTGTCGTCGGCATGAAGGTCGGCGGTCGTCGTCGCCTGACCATCCCGCCGCACCTCGGCTACGGCGACCGGGGCGCCGGCGGCGTCATCAAGCCGGGCGAGACGCTGGTGTTCGTCGTCGACCTGCTCGGCGTGCGCTGACGCGGTGCGGGCCCCGGCAGCACCGGGGCCCGCACCGCGGCGGTCAGTGGTTGCGTCAGGCGGCGATCAACGTGCGGCCGGCCACCGGCGCGGGAGCGTCGTCGATGACGCGGACCACCCGATGCAGGCCGGTCACGCGCAGGACCCGGGCGACCACCGGGTCGGGCCGCACCAGCACCAGCTCGCCACCACCGGCCCGCAACCGCAGGTGGGCGGCGGCCAGGGCACGCACCCCGGCGGCGGAGAGGACACGGACGCCGGACAGGTCGAGCCGGAGCACCGACCGGGCCGGCACGGCCCACAGCGCCGACCGCAGCGCGCCGACCGTGGCGACGTCGATCTCGCCGGTCGCGCGCACCTCCACCACCCGGGCACCCACGCTGACCTCGACGTGGAACCGGTCGTCCCGCTGTCCCATGGCCACGAATCTAGCCCCGACCACCGACAGTTCCGTCGTGCCGCGGGACGGGATCCGGGTACGACCAGGGTCGCACCCGCCGGTATCGGGGATCCCCCTTCCGGGCGACCCCGGCAGCGATGGCGGCGACCCACACCGGTGGACGGCCCGCCCCGGTACGTCGGGGGGCGACGCCGGGCGGATCGGCGGGCCAGAATGAGCGGATGGTCGTCCCCCGCCCCCGCGCACCGTGGCTGATCCGACCCGTCCGCGAGCCCGCCACGGTCCCGCCGCCCCTCGACGGGCCGTGGGCGCCCGCCGACCGCCGGCTCGACGCCGTCGAGCTGCTGCCCCTGCCCGACGGCACGTCCGGTCCCGAGGACGTCGTCGTCGACCCGGCGGGGCGGGTGGTCAGCGGGTCCGAGGACGGCCGCATCTGGTGGTGGCCGGTCGACGCGCCGACGGGCACCCGTCCGCGGCTTCTCGCCGAGACCGGCGGCCGACCGCTGGGCGTGGAGGTCGACCCCCGCGACGGCAGCCTCGTGGTCTGCGACGCCTACCGGGGGCTGCTGCGGGTGACCTGGGACGGCGCCGTCCGCGACCTGGGCGGCTCCGGCCCCCGGCCGCACCTGGCCGACAACGCCGCGATCAGCCGGGACGGCACGGTCTACTTCACCGACTCGTCCAGCCGGTTCCCCGTCTCGCACTGGAAACGCGACCTGCTGGAGCACCGCCCAAACGGGCGGGTGCTGGCGTACGACCCGGGCAGTGGGCGCACCGAGGTGGTCTGCTCGGGGCTGCACTTCCCCAACGGGATCGCGCTGACCCCGGACGAGTCGGCACTGATGCTGGTGGAGACGGCCACCCACCGGCTGGTCCGGGTCGACCTGCCGGACGGGGTCGTCACGGTGCTCGCGGACCTGCCGGCGTACCCGGACAACGTCTCCCCGGTGGGCGACGGGACGTACTGGATCGCCCTGCCGAGCCCCCGCGTGCCGGTCGTCGAGCGGCTGCTGCCGCACCCTCGGCTGCGGCAGCTCGTGGCCGTCCTGCCGGCGGCGGTGCAGCCGAAGCCGCTGCGCTACGGCCTGGTCGCCCTCGTGGACGGCGACGGTCAGGTGCTGCGCACCCTGCACGGTCCGAACGGGACGTACGACATGGTCACCGGTGTCCGCCAGCACGGCGACCACCTCTGGCTCGGCAGCCTCACCGGTGCCGGGGTGGCCCGGGTGCCGCTGGGCTGAGCGTCCACCGCGGACCGGGCGGACCCCGCGCCACGGGGACCGGCCCGCGTTTCCGGACCGGTCCCCGCGTACTGCCCGGGTCAGCCGCCGCGGACGGACGGCACCGGCGCGGGTGAGCCGCCGGCGACCGCGCCGGGGTGCGGCACCTGCGTGGGGCTCGGCGCCAGGCCGGCCGGCACGGGCAGCGCGCTGCCCTTGACGTACTTGTCCCAGCTCACGTTCCAGGCGGTCCAGCCGTTGCCCTCGTCCAGCTTCACCTCGGTGCCCTTGATCGTCACCAGGTCGCCGACCTGCGTGATGTTCATGAGCCAGTCCGCCGCCGTGGCGGAGACGTTGGTGCAGCCGTGGGAGACGTTCTCGCTCCCCTGGACCCCCTCCGACCACGGGGCGCCGTGGATGAACTCGCCGCCCCACGTGAGGCGCTGCGCGTCCTCGACGTCGACCACGTACGGGTCGGCCGAGCCCCGGGTGTCGAACGTGGTGAACTGGTGCTTCTCCATGATCACCATCTTGCCGCTGGAGGTGGGTGTGCTCGGCTTGCCCAGGCTCACCGGGATCTTGCGGACGAGTTTGCCGTCGCGGTGCACGGACATCTGCTTGGTGGCGTTGTCGATCTCCAGGGAGACCTGCCGGCCGATCTTCGAGGTCGCCCTCCGGTCGGCGTCGCCCACGTACTCCTTGCCGATCGGCAGGCCCTCGAGCCCGGCGCGGAAACTGATCGTGGTCCCCGGCCGCCAGAAGTCGGGCGCCCGGTAGTACACCTGGGTGCCGTCGGACACCCAGGACCACACCCCCGGCTGCGGCGGGTCGGTCTTCACGAACAATCGGCGCTGCACCGCCGCCCTGGCCTCTTTCGGAATGGGCGGGTCGAACGCGACGGTTACCGGCATCGCCGTTCCGTAAGTCCGATTACCCGCGAAATACAATGTACTGGTTATCGCCTGCTTGGTGGATTTCGGCATCGTGGTGAAGGTCGTCTTCCGGGTGGTGGTCTTGCCGCGGTCACCGGTGGCGGTCACCTCGGCCGTGTACGTCCGGCTGGGCTTCAGCGGCGCGCTGGGCACCCAGCCCGAGCCGTCCTCCCGGGGCTCCGCCGCCACCTGCCCGCCCTTGTCGTCCACGATCTTCACGGAGGTGACCCGGCCGCCCTTCACGGTCGTGCCGACCTCAGCGCTGATCGGCACGTCCCGGGTCCCCTCCGCGGGTGTCACCGCCAGTTCCGGCCCGCCTCCCCGGCCCTCCCCCGGCCGCGCCCCCGGCTTGCGGTCGGCGGTGCATCCGCCCAGGGCCAACGGTGCGGCCGCGACGGTCACCGCGAGCAGCGTCATTCGCCGCCTGAAATCCATGGTTGCGTCCCCCCGTTATTGCGTTCCCTCTGCCACATTCTCTCCGCCGGACACAGTTTCGTACCCAATTTCGGCGAATCTCCGGCCGCAATTGCCGGCCCCATTTTCCGGGCGCCGACCACCCGCGGCCCGTGCGGGCGGAGTGTCCGGCGGCGCCCGATCAGTCCCAGTCCGAGCCGTCGTCGTTGCCGGTCCACCGGCCGCCGACCGGCGGCGTGTCCAGCAGCATTCCACCGTGCCCGTTGCCGGCGAGATCGTTGTCCTGCACCCGGCACCCGACCGCGCTGCCCCGCTCGGTCACCCAGATCCCGTACGCCTGGGTCCGCGGATCCTGGCTGTCCCAGATCCGGTTGCCCCGGACGGTCGTCGAGTCGACGGCCGCGTTGATCGTCAGGCCGGCCACCACGGACGGCGCGTCGGGCAGCTCGTACGCCGTGCCCGGCGGCGGGGTTTCGGCGCTCCAGCGCTGCGGGGCGGGGTTCCCGGCCGACGGCGGGCGAAACGCCCTCGGCACGGACGGGGCGCCCCGGGCATCACCGCCCGGGGCGCCCGTCGCTCAGAGGTTGGCGATCAGCAGCGCGGGCCGTTCCACGCAGTCCGCGACGTGCCGCAGGAAGCCGCCGGCCACCCCGCCGTCGCAGACCCGGTGGTCGAAGGTGAGGCTGAGCTGCGTCACCTTCCGCACCGCGAGCTGGCCGTCGACCACCCACGGCTTGTCCACGATCCGCCCCACGCCGAGCAGCGCCGCCTCCGGGTGGTTGATGATCGGGGTGGAGCCGTCCACCCCGAACACGCCGTAGTTGTTCAGCGTGAACGTGCCGCCGGTGAGCCGGGCCGGCGGCAGCGTGCCGGCCCGCGCCGCCGCCGTGGTCTCGGCCAGCGCGGCGGCCAGGTCGGCGGTGGTGAGCCGCTGCGCGTCGCGCAGCACCGGCACCACGAGGCCCCGGTCGGTCTGGGCGGCGATGCCCAGGTGCACCCCGGCGGACTGCACGATCCGCTGCCCCTCGGTGTCCACCCGGGCGTTGAGCTGCGGGAACCTCCGCAGCCCGGACAGGCAGGTCCGGGCCAGCAGGGCCAGGATGCTCACCGGCGCGTCCGGGGTGGCCGCGTTGATCGCCGCGCGGGTCTCCAGCAGGGCGGTCGCGTCGACGTCCACCCAGATGGTCACCTCGGGGATCTCCCGCCGGCTGCGGGACAGCTTGTCGGCGATGGCCCTGCGGATGCCGGTCAGCGGGATGACGACGTCGCCGTCGCCGAGCCCGACGTGCGGGTCCGGGACGTCCGGAACGGCGGCGAGCCGGGTCGGCGAGACCGGACCGACGGCCTCCACGTCGGCCCGGCGGATCACCCCGCCCGGCCCGGTGCCGCGCACGGTGGCCAGGTCCACGCCGCGCTCCTTCGCCAACCGCCGCACGATCGGCGAGATGACCAGCACGGCGCCCGCGTCGGCGGCCGCCGGCACGGCGGTCCCGTTGCCCGGCGCACCGGCCGGCGCGTCCGCCGCCGCGGCGAGGCGGGGCCGGCGGCGCCGGCCCGAGCCGCCGTGGCCGGTGCCGTACCCGATGAGGACGTTGCCGGAGCCGGCGCGCTCCTCCTCGCGATAGGTGGCGTGGCCGGGGGGCTCGGGAGCCCCGCCGGGCGTCGGCGCCGCCGCCTCCAGCGGCGCGACGGTGATCAGCGGCTGGCCGACCGGTCGGACCTCACCCGCCGCGCCGTGCAGGGCCACGACCCGCCCGGCGTACGGGCAGGGCACGTCGACGACGGCCTTGGCGGTCTCCACCTCGACGACGGTCTGGTCCACCGTCACCGTGTCGCCGACGGCGACCCGCCACTCGACGATCTCCGCCTCGGTCAGCCCCTCCCCCAGGTCGGGCAGGAGGAAGACCTTCTCGCTCATGCCGCACCCGCCTCGGTCAACCAGCGCGCGTCGGGCTGGTCGTCCCACTGGAGGCGGGCCACCGCGTCGAGCACCCGGTCCACCCCGGGCAGGTGGGTGTGCTCCAGCATGGGCGCCGGGTACGGGATGTCCAGGCCGGACACCCGCAGCACCGGGGCGTGCAGCGCGTGGAAGCAGCGCTCCTGCACCCGGGCGGCGATCTCCGCGCCGACGCCGGCGAAGCCCTGCGCCTCCTGGATGACCACGCACCGCCCGGTCTTCCGCACCGAGGCGGTGACGGTGGCGTCGTCGAACGGCACGATCGTGCGGACGTCCACGACCTCCAGGTCCCAGCCCTCCTCGCGGGCGGCCTCGGCGGCCTCGAGGGCGACCGGCACCGCCGGCCCGTACGCGACCAGGGTGGCGTCGGTGCCGGGGCGGCGGACCACGGCGCGCCCGAACGGCTCGGTGCGGGCCGGCAGGTCGGCCTCGGCGCTGGCGAAGTAGAGCTTCTTCGGCTCCATGAACACCACCGGGTCCGGGTCGGCGATCGCCTCGCGCAGCAGGGAGTACGCGTCCTCGACGGTGGCCGGGGTGACCACCTTCAGGCCGGGTGTGTGCGCGTAGTACGCCTCGGAGGAGTCGCAGTGGTGCTCCACCCCGCCGATGCCGCCCGCGTACGGGACGCGGATGACGATCGGCACGCTGAGCGCGCCCCGGGTGCGGTTGCGCAGCTTCGCCACGTGCGAGGCGATCTGCTCGAACGCCGGGTACGCGAACGCGTCGAACTGCATCTCCACCACCGGGCGCAGGCCGGACATGGCCAGGCCGACGGCGAAGCCGACGATGCCGGCCTCGGCGAGCGGGGTGTCGAAGCAGCGCTTGTCGCCGAAGCGGGCCTGGAGCCCGTCGGTGATCCGGAAGACGCCGCCGAGCTGGCCGACGTCCTCGCCGAAGACGACCACCCGCTCGTCGTCGAGCATCGCGTCGGCGAGGGCCGCGTTGAGCGCCTTCGCCATGGTCATGGTGGCCATCAGGCGTCCCCCTCCTCGGCGGTCGCGGCCAGTTCGGCGCGGACCTGCTCCCGCTGCTCGACGAGCTGCGGCGTCGGCTGGGCGTAGACGTGGTCGAAGAGGCTCAGCGGGTCGACCGTGGGCTTGTCGTGCATCCGGTCCCGCAGGTCGGCGGCGTACGCCTCGGCCTCCTCGGCGACCGCGGCGACCGCCGCGTCGTCGAGCGCGCCCCGGGCCCGCAGGTACGTCTCCAGCCGGGCGACCGGGTCCCGGTCCCGCCACGCCTCCACCTCGTCGGCGTCCCGGTAGCGGGTGGCGTCGTCGGCGTTGGTGTGCGGCTCCATCCGGTAGGTGTGCGCCTCGACCAGGAACGGACCGTGGCCGGCGCGGGCGTGCGCCACGGCGCGGGTGAGCACCGCGAGGACGGCGACCGGGTCGTTGCCGTCGACCTGCTCGCTGGGCACGCCGTAGCCGACGCCCTTGTACGCGAGGCTCGGCGCGGCGGTCTGCCGGGACAGCGGGACGCTGATCGCGTACCGGTTGTTCTGGACGAAGTAGACGACCGGCGCCTTGAACACGGCGGCGAAGTTGACGCCCTCGTGGAAGTCGCCCTCGCTGGTGGCGCCGTCACCGATGAAGGCCAGCGCCACGGTGTCCCGCCCCTGGTACGCCTCCCCGTAGGCGAGGCCGGCGGCGTGCACGCACTGGGTGGCGAGCGGCGTGCACTGCGGCGCGGTACGCCGGGCGGCCGGGTCGTACCCGCAGTGCCAGTCGCCGCGCAGCAGGGTCAGCACCTCGACCGGGTCGATGCTCCGGGACACCAGGGCCATCGACTCCCGGTAGGTGGGGAAGACCCAGTCGTCGTCGCGCAGGGCGAGGATCGCGCCGACCTGGCACGCCTCCTGGCCGCGGGAGGAGGGGTAGACGGCGAGCCGGCCCTGCTTGGTGAGCGCGGTGGCCTGCACGTCGAAGCGGCGGCCGATCACCATCCGCCGGTGCAGCTCGACGAGCGCCTCGACGGGCGGCTCCGGGTAGTCGGGGTGGGCCGGCAGCGGGGTGCCGGCGGGGTCGAGCAGGCGTACCGGCTCGCCCGCCGGCAGCAGCGCACGGGCCGGATCCGGCGTGGTGGCCGGTCGGGACCGGCGCCGGGACTCCCTGCGGACCGCCTGGGGTGTGGTCGTCACGGCGGGAACCTCCTGGACATCTGGTGCGCCTATGCTCCTGCTGTCGGATGATTGACTCAAGATGCGCGGTGAACGCGGGACGAATGACAGGAAGGTGGTGCGCTCATGAGCCAGGAGTCCGATCCGGAGCTGGACTCGACGCCCGGAACGGGACGATCGGCCCGCGTCCTCGACGAGGTGGACCGGCGCATCCTGGCCGAACTGGTCCGGGACGGGCGCACCTCGGTGCGTACGCTCGCCGAGCGCATCCACATCTCCCGCACGAACGCGTACGCCCGGGTGGAGCGCCTGCTGCGCGACGGCGTGATCACCGGCTTCCGGGCGCAGGTCACGCCGGAGGCCGCCGGGCTCGGCACCTCCGCGTACGTCGCGATCACGATCGAGCAGAACACCTGGCGCGAGGTGTCCGCGGAACTGGCGCGGGTGCGCTACATCGAGCACGCCGCGCTGCTGGGCGGTGACCACGACGTGCTCGCCCTGGTCCGCGCGCCGGACAACGCCACCCTGCGGGACGTGGTGTTGAGCCGGGTGCAGAGCATCCCGGGGGTTCTCTCCACGCGCACGTGGCTGGTCTTCCACGAGTTCGACGGCGAGACCAGCCCCTGGGAGTGACCGGGCCGCGCCAACGCTGCAAAGAACCGCGGGGCGGGCGTCATCACCTTCCCGGCGACCTCGCTACGCAAGATCACCTTCGAGATCACCAGCTCGACCGGCACGCCGAGAGTCGCCGAATACGAAACCTACGCCGGGTAGCGGGTAAGGCCCCGACGCGTCCGGCATCGATGCCGGAACCCGCGCACTACGGACCACCGGGATACGAAGGGCGGGACCGTCGCCGCCGACGGCCCCGCCCTCCGGCCCCGGAGCGTTCTCGTCAGCGACGCGGTGGAGGCTCACGCACCCGCGTCTCGGATCGGCTGGTAGGTGAGGAGGGCGAGGCTGTCACCGACCGTTCGGGAGCCGACCAGCCGCAGCGGTTTCCGGTCGCCGATCCCGTCGAAGAGACGGTCGCCGGCACCGAGCACGAAGGGATAGATCATCAACCGCAGTTCGTCGACGAGGTCGTGCGCCAGCAGCGTGCGCACGAGCCGCCCGCTGGCGTAGACGACGATCTCCCCGTCCACCCGGCGCTTCAGCTTCCGGACCTCGCTGACAACGTCGTCCCGCAAGACCGTCGAGTTGTTCCAGCCGGGATCCGCGAGAGTCGACGACACGACGTACTTGGGCATGCCGTTCAACCTGTCCGCCCACTCACCGGTCCGCGACGGCCACCGCGCGGCGAACCACTCGTGACTGCGCCGACCCAGCAGCAGCGCCTCGGCGCCCAGCGCCTCCGCGAACCCGACCTTGGCCCACTCCTCGCGGTCACTGTCCCCGACCTGGCCGAACCAGCCACCGAACCGGAAACCCTCCTCACCGGTCAGATCCTGGCCGACCCCGTCGAGCGAGACGTTCTCGCTGACGACGATCTTCCCCATCTCGATTCTCCTCCGCTGGTGTCTGTCAGCTACCACTGAGGTGGACACCCGCGACGTCGAGAAAGTGGCGGGCCCCGACCGCCCCGTTCGCCCCTTGGCCGGTGTCCGTACCCGGAGCGCGACCGAGCGCGGGAGGAGGTGACCTGAGGGTGGGAACGGACGCGATCGCAAGGGCTCGGGCCGGGGACAGCGACGCCTTCCGGGAGCTGACCGAGCCCTACCGCCGGGAGTTGCGGGTGCACTGCTACCGGATGCTCGGATCGGTCCAGGACGCCGAGGACGCGCTGCAGGAGACGCTGCTGGCTGCCTGGCAGGGCCTCGGCGGGTTCGAGGGACGCGCCTCGCTGCGCACCTGGCTCTACCGGATCGCCACCAACAGATGTCTCAACGCACGCCGGTCGGCCAGCCGACGCCCGGCCAAGCAGTGGGACGTGCCCGACGTCGACCTGCTCGAGCCGACCCGGCTCGGCGAGGTCGTCTGGCTCGAACCATGCCCCGACGCTCTGCTCACCGGTGCCCTCGACACGCCGTCCGGCCCGGAGGCTCGCTACGAGCGGACCGAAGCCGTCTCCCTGGCGTTCGTGACCGCTCTGCAGACCCTGCCGCCCCGCCAGGTCGCCGTGCTCATCCTGCGCGACGTCCTCGGATTCCGCGCCCACGAGGTGGCCGACATGCTCGGCTCCAGCGTCGAGTCGGTCAAGAGCGCCCTCAAACGGGCGCGCGCCGGCCTGCCTCGACGGCTCACGACCGAAGGCCGCGAACCGCCGCCCGCCGCCGGATCACCCGCCGAGGATGCGACCGTGGCGAGGTTCGTCCGGGCGTGGGAGTCCGCCGATCTCGACGCGCTGGTGGCCCTGCTGACGGACGACGTCTTCATGTCGATGCCGCCCATGCCCTTCGAGTACGAGGGTCGGGACGTCGTGGCCAGCTTCTGCGCCCGCATCTTCCGCGCCGGTCGGAGGTTCGACCTGGTGCCGACCAGAGCCAACGGTCAGCCGGCGTTCGGCGCCTACCTGCGCGGCCCCAGCGGCGTCAGCAACGGGACCGGCCTCTACGTCCTCACCTTGAGCGGCGACCGGATCCGCGCGATGACCCGCTTCGAGAACAGTGTCCTCCCGTCGTTCGGGCTACCGCGATCGCTTCGGAACCGGCCGGGCTGAGCCGGCCGCCATACAGTGGCCGGTGTGCCGTTGCTCGCCACCCCCGCGCTGCCGCCCGGCTCGATGTCGGCGCTGCCGCAGCCTGAGATCCACACCGCCGAGCTGCTGATGAGACCCTGGCGGGCGTCGGATCGTCCGGCGGTGGTGGCCGCCTACGCCGACCCGGCCATCCGACGTTGGCACTGCCGGTCGATGACCGACGACGAGGCCGGCGACTGGATAGCCGCCTGGCCGGGCCGGTGGCGCGGTGAGACCGGCGCCGGGTGGGCCGTGCTCGACGCGGGGCGCGTCGTCGGGCAGATCAGCCTGCGCCGGGTGGACCTCGCCGAGGGCTGGGCCGAGGTGTCGTACTGGGTGCTGCCGGCCGCGCGAGGTCGCCGCATCGCCCCGCGCGCGTTGTCCGCGGTGACCGCCTGGGCCTTCGCCACCCTCCGGCTGCACCGCGTCGAGCTGTCCCACTCGACCGCGAACCTGGCGTCCTGCCGGGTCGCGCGGCACGCCGGGTTCGCAGCCGAGGGTACGAGACGCGGGCAGGGCCGCCACGCCGACGGCTGGCACGACATGCACCTCCACTCCCGCCTCGACAGCGACCGGTGAGCGCCGCAGAGCCGACGAGCAGCGGACAGGTCGGTGGAGCGGCTCAGCGTTCCGGTGGGGCCTCCAGGCCCTCGCGGTCGGCGAGTTCCAGCAGGGGTTCCAGGGAGTACGCCCGGTCGTCGAGGCCGGCGTGCGGGTCACCGCGTTCGGCGAAGCGGGCCGGCATCGTCGTGACGTCGAAGTCCTCCGGCCGGACGTCGTCCAGCTCGGCCCAGTCCAGCGGCGCGGACACCAGCGCCGCCGGCGTCGGACGGATCGAGTACGCCGACGTCATCGTGTGGTCCCGGGCCATCTGGTTGTAGTCGACGAACACCGGCCGGTCCCGCTGGTCCCGCCACCAGGTGGTGGTCACCAGGTCGGGGCGGCGGCGCCGCATCTCCCGGCCGAGCGCGAGGACGGCCCGCCGGCACTCGCCGAAGCTCCACCGGGGCTCGATGGTGAGGTAGACGTGCAGGCCCCGACCGCCGGTGGTCTTCGGGTAGCCGACCAGCCCCAGCTCGTCGAGGAACGCGCGGACCTCGTGCGCCACCGGCACCACCTGGTCGAAGCCGACCCCCGGCAGCGGGTCCAGGTCGATGCGCAGCTGGTCCGGCCGCTCGACGTCGCCCCTGGACACCGGCCACGGGTGGAAACGCAGCGTGCCGAGATTGGCCGCCCAGATCACCACGGCCAGCTCGCTCGGCGCGACCTCGTCGGCCGTACGACCGCTGGGGAACGTGATGTGCGCGGTCCGCACCCAGTCGGGCGCACCGGCCGGCAGCCGCTTCTGGTAGAAGGCGTCACCCCGGTTGTCCTGCCGGGTGGCGATCTTCGCGCCCTCGAAGACGCCGCGCGGCCAACGCTCCAGCATGGTCGGCCGGTCCCGCAGGGCCCGCAGGATCCCGTCGCCGACGGCCAGGAAGTATCGCACCACGTCGAGCTTGGTCAGCCCGCGCTCCGGAAAGTACGGCTTGTCCGGGCTGGAGACCCGCACGACGCGCTCCCCGACCCGGATCTCCTCCGCCGCCGTCGTCGCCACGCCCACACCGTAACCGCCCGTGGGCCGACTGGCGGGGACACGCCGCCGGCCGGACGGCTCCGGTGAGCGGTCCGGCCGGCGGTACGGCGACGATCAGCGCCCTTCCTGCTGCATGCGCGCCATCAGCATCTGCTTGCCCTGCTCACCCGCCTTGCGGTTGTTCTCCTGGATCTTCTTGAACCAGGTGGCGAGTTCGCTGTCTCCGCGCGCCTCGGCGTCGGAAATGTACGTCTCCATCCGGTAGATGTTCTCCAGGGACATCTGTACCGCGTGGATGAGGTCGTAGTTCTTGTCCTTGAGGGCGCTCTTCTGCTCCATGGTCATGGTCGCCACGGCGTACCTCCCCTGTCCGTGTCGTGGTCGAGCCAGCGCTTACCCCTCTTCGGCCCGTTCACGCCCGCGAGCGCCGGCGCCTCGCGGTTACCCGGCGACGCGCCGGGGTAGGGGGTGGCGCATGGCGGAACTGGCGGCGCTGTGGATCGTCCGGCACGGCGAGAGCACGGCGAACGTGGCGGCCGGGGCGGCCGAGGCGGCCGGCGCCGAGCTGATCGACCTCACCCACCGCGACCCGGACGTGCCGCTCAGCCGCACCGGGGAGGAGCAGGCCCGGGCCACCGGCCGGTGGCTCGCCGGGCTGCCCGAGGCGCGCCGCCCCGACGTGGCGGTGGTGTCGCCGTACCTGCGGGCGCGGCGCACCGCCGAGTTGGCCCTCGACGGCACCGGTGTCTCCTGCACCCGTGACGAGCGGCTGCGCGACCGGGAGCTGGGCATCCTCGACGGCCTGACCGGGCACGGGGTACGCCGCCGGTACCCCGAGGAGGCGGCGCGGCGGGACCGGCTGGGCAAGTTCTACTACCGCCCGCCCGGCGGCGAGTCGTGGACGGACGTGGCGCTGCGGCTGCGCGCCCTGCTCGGTGACCTCCGCCGTGACCACGAGGGCCGGCGGGTGCTGCTGTTCGGCCACGACGCCCTGGTCTTCCTCATGCGTTACCTGGTGGAGGGGCTCACCGAGGAGGAGCTGATGGCGTTGACCCGTGAGCACGTCATCGCGAACTGCTCGGTGACCGGCTGGTCGGCCGACGAGGACGGGCGGCTCCGCCCCGACGTGTTCAACGACGTCCGCCACCTGCGCCGCGAAGGTGCCCGGCCGACCAGGGAGGACGAGGTCCATGCCGAGCCGGTCTGACACCCCGGTCATCACGCCGGCGCTGCTGCGGGACTGGGCGCTGCCCATGCCGTCCGGGGGCAAGGAGTCGCGGGGCACGGTGCTGGTGGTCGGCGGCTCCCGGTTCACGCCCGGCGCGGTCCTGCTCGCCGGGGTGGCCGCCCTGCGGGCGGGTGCCGGGGTGCTTCAGCTCGCCGCCGCCGAGTCGACCGCCGCCGCGCTGAGCATCCAGGTGCCGGAGGCACTGGTGGTGGGGCTGCCGGAGACCGCGGACGGCGCGGTGGCCGGTGCCGGCGGCGACCGGCTCGGCGAGCTGGTGGCCGAGGCGGACGTGGTGGCGGTCGGCCCGGGACTCAAGGACATCGACGAGACCGGACTCCTGCTGCGTACGGTGCTCGACGCGGCGAGCCGGGAGACGGCGCTGGTGCTCGACGCGTACGCCCTGGGGGCCCTCAGCCACGCCCCGGACCTGCTGGTCGGCGCGGGCCGTCCGGTGGTGCTGACCCCCAACCTCACCGAGGCCCGGCACCTGCTCGGCCGCGAGCCGGGCGACGACCTGGACGCGGCGGCGGCGGAGCTGGCCGGCCGGTACGACGCCGTGGTGTCGCTGTACGGCCACATCGCCACTCCGGACGGGCGCGGTTGGCGGGAGGAGAGCGGCGACGCGGGGCTGGGCACCTCGGGCAGCGGCGACGTGCGGGCGGGTCTGCTGGCCGGCCTGCTGTCCCGGGGCGCGGAGCCGGCGCAGGCCGCGTGCTGGGGCGCGTTCGCGCACGCCGTCAGCGGCCAGCGCCTGGTGCCGCAGTACGGCCGGATCGGCTTCCTGGCCCGCGAGCTGCTCGACGAGATCCCGCACACCCTCGCCACGGTCTGACACCATTTGTCTCCCGCGAGAAAGTGTGTGTAACGCCACATGACTTTCCGGCGCTGTGTTCATCGGTGGCCGGCGACCTGCCCGCCACCCACCGGTCGCTCCCCACCAGGGAGTGCACCGGCACCGCAACAGCCCCCTGGGAGTCTGTGTGAAGAACCTCCGTCGCAAGACACTGGCCGCCGCGTCGGCCGTGTCCCTCGGTGTCGGTCTCGCCGTCACCGGTGGCATGGCTCCGGCCGCGTCGGCCGCCGGGCCGGACACCACGTACCTGGTGCTGGCCCCGCAGGGCGCCAAGACCGACAAGGCAGCGGCCCGCGTGGCCGCCGCCAAGGGCACGGTGGTGGCCGAGTACGACCAGATCGGCGTGCTCGTCGTCCGCTCCACCAACCCCGGGTTCGCCGCCGACGTGGCGGGCAGCGGGGTCGACTCGGTCGCCGCGACGACCGGCCTCGGTGCCGCCATCGACGAGGGCGTGGCCATCGAGGCCGACACCGCGGCCGTCGCCGCTGCCGCCGGGGACCCCACCGGCGAGCCGCTCTACGGCCTGCAGTGGGACATGCCGATGATCGACGTGCCCGAGGCGCACGCCGTCACCACCGGCAGCGCGAACGTCGTGGTGGGCGTGCTGGACAGCGGCATCTCCAGCAGCCACCCCGACCTGGCCAGCCAGATCGCCAAGGACAAGAGCGCGTCCTGCCTCGGCGGCGTCGTCGACACGTCCGAGACGGCCTGGAACCCGACCACCTCCGACCACGGCACCCACGTGGCCGGCACGATCGCCGCGGCGATCAACGGCGTCGGCGTCACCGGCGTCGCACCGGGCGTCAAGGTGGCCGCGGTCAAGGTCGTCAACGACGGCGGCTGGATCTTCCCGGAGGCTGCGGTCTGCGGGTTCATGTGGGCCGCCGAGCACGGCATGCAGGTGACCAACAACAGCTACTACATCGACCCGTGGGAGCTGAACTGCCGGAACGACGAGCGGCAGCGTCCGGTGTGGAAGGCGGTGCAGCGGGCCATCCGCTACTCGCAGTCCCAGGGCGTGCTGCACGTCGCGTCGGCGGGCAACTCCAACTGGGACCTGGCGCACAAGAACACCGACGACGGCAGCCCGAACGACGGCAGCGGCCCGGTCGAGGACCGCAAGGACCTCAACAGCGCCTGCCTCGTCCTGCCGGGTGAGGCGCCGGGCGTGGTCACCGTCTCGGCGACCGGCCCGACCGGGGAGAAGAGCTTCTACTCGTCGTACGGCACCGGGGTCGTCGACGTGACGGCGCCGGGCGGCGACACCCGGTTCCGCACCCAGGGTGCCCTCCCGACCACCACCGACGGCATCCTGTCCACCACCTGGTCGCAGACCAGCGGCAACGGCTGGGGTTACAAGCAGGGCACCTCGATGTCCTCGCCGCACGCGGCGGGTGTCGCGGCGCTCGCCGCCTCGGCGCACCCGGGCATCAAGCCGGGGGCTCTGGCGGCCCTGTTGGAGAACAGCGCCGTGGCGCAGTCCTGCCCGGATGGCGTCTACAACCCGGCGCCGCTCCACCCGGCCGGCCCGCACGCCTACGACGCGACCTGCTCCGGCGGGGCGCGCAACGGCTTCTACGGCGCCGGCATGGTCAACGCTTACCAGGCCGTGAAGTAGCGACCAGCACCACGGTGGGCCCGGCGGTGATCCGCCGGGCCCACCCGTTTCTCCTGCTCACTGTGGGGTACGGAGGGAGTCCTCAGCCCACGTCGAGGAGGTCAGCCGGTGTCGACCGATGCCATCGTCCTGTTGAAAGAGGACCACAAGGAGATGCGTCGCCTGTTCAAGGAGTTCCAGGCGAACGAGGACGCTCCGGCGAGCCAGCGCGAGAAGCTCGTGAAGCAGATCCTCGAAGCGCTCACCGTGCACACGTACCTGGAGAACGAGGTCATGTACCCGGAGGTCCGCAAGCGCCTGCCGGAGCTGGAGGACCACATCCTGGAGTCGTACGAGGAGCACCACGTGGCCGACGTGCTCTGCTTCGAACTCTTCACGATGAAGCCGGACGACGAGCACTACAACGCCAAGACGACGGTGCTGATCGAGAACGTGCTGCACCACGTCGAGGAGGAGGAGCAGGAGTGGTTCCCCAAGGTGCGCGAGAAGATGGGCCGTAACCAACTGCAGGATCTCGGCCAGCGGATGATCGACATGCGTCCGACGGCACCCCGCTCGCCGGCCGCGCCGAAGGCGCTGAAGAAGTCGCTGGACGCGGTGCGCGCCTGACCCCGCCACGCCGTCCGGGGCCCGGCCGTCGGTCGGGCCCCGACGCGTGTCACCAGGCGGTCGCCGGCACCCCGTCCGGCTCCGGCAGGACCCGCCGTAGCTGCCCCGGGGGCGCGCTGCGCCGCCGCCACTCGCGCGGGTAGCCCAGCGACACCTCCTCGAACCGTACGCCGTCGTACCAGGTCGTGCGGGGAATGTGCAGGTGGCCGTAGACCATGACGGCGGCGCCGAAGCGGACGTGCCAGTCGGCGGTGGCCTCGGTGCCGCACCACTGGGCGAAGATCGGGTAGCGCAGGATCCGCGTCGGCTCCCGGACCAGGGGCCAGTGGTTGACCAGCACGGTCGGCAGCGCCGGATCCCGCTCGGCCAGCCGCCGGGCGGTCTGCGCCACCCGGGCCGCGCACCACGCCGAGCGGCTCTCGTACGGGTCGGGGTGCAGCAGGTACTCGTCGGTGCAGACCACCCCCGTCCGGTACGCCTCGGCCAGCGCCGCCTCCGGCGTGTCGAAGCCCTCCGGCCGCCAGCTGTGGTCGTACAGCAGGAACAGGGGCGCCACGGTCACCGGACCGCCACGCCCCGCCCACACCGGGTACGGATCCTCCGGGGTGAGGACGCCGAGGCCGCGGCACAGCTCGACCAGGTGGGCGTAGCGCGCCACGCCGCGCAGCGTCACCGGATCGCTGGGCGGAGTCCACAGTTCGTGGTTGCCCGGGGACCAGACCACCTTCGCGAACCGACCGGCCAGCAGCCGCAGCGCCCACTCGATCTGCTCGACGGTGTCGCCGACGTCCCCGGCGACGAGCAGCCAGTCGTCCGGCGAGTCGGGACGCAGCCCCTCGACGATCGCGCGGTTGTCCGCGTGCCGCACGTGCAGGTCGCTGATGGCCAGCAGGCTCCCGCCACCACCCGCCCCCGCCATGCCGTCGATCCTAGGCGGCCCGTCACCGGCCCCGCGACCCCCGACGGCCGGCCTCGGGGGCGCTGTGCCCGGCCCCGGCGCGGCCGACCCCCGACGGCCGGGTGACCGCGACCGCCCGGTCGACCCCCGGCGGACGGTCCGGCCCGCCCGCACCCGGTAGGATCCCCCTCGGGCCGTGACTGGCGCATTGGAGATGGAGAACCATCGGGGAGCGGCCCCGTCACGAGGACGCATGCCGAGCGCCTGGGCCTTCCGCACGTCACCAGGAGGTCGCATGTCGCTGAACGCCGAGTCCACCGCTTTCCGCAGCGCGCTCGAAGTGATCGGCGGCGTCGAGCCGCGCGTGGCCGACGCCATCCGCGCCGAGCTGGCCGACCAGCGCGAGTCGCTCAAGCTCATCGCCAGCGAGAACTACGCCTCCCCGGCCACCCTGCTGGCCATGGGCAACTGGTTCAGCGACAAGTACGCCGAGGGCACGGTCGGCCGCCGCTTCTACGCCGGCTGCCAGAATGTGGACACCGTGGAGGCGCTCGCCGCCGAGCACGCCCGGGAGCTGTTCGGCGCGTCCCACGCGTACGTGCAGCCGCACTCCGGCATCGACGCCAACCTGGTCGCCTTCTGGGCGATCCTGGCCGACCGGGTCGAGTCGCCGGCGCTCAAGCGCGCCCAGGCCCGGCACGTCAACGACCTCACCGAGGCCGACTGGTTCGCGCTGCGCCGCGAGCTGGGCAACCAGCGGATGCTCGGCATGTCGCTGGACGCCGGTGGCCACCTCACCCACGGCTTCCGGCCGAACATCTCCGGCAAGATGTTCGACCAGCGCAGCTACGGCACCGACCCGGACACCGGCCTGGTCGACTACGACAAGGTCGCCGAGGCGGCCCGCGAGTTCAAGCCGCTGATCCTGGTCGCCGGCTACTCGGCGTACCCCCGGAAGGTCAACTTCCGGATCATGCGGGAGATCGCCGACTCGGTCGGCGCCACCTTCATGGTCGACATGGCGCACTTCGCCGGCCTCGTCGCCGGCAAGGTCTTCACCGGCGACTTCGACCCGGTGCCGCACGCGCACATCGTCACCACCACCACGCACAAGTCGCTGCGCGGCCCGCGCGGCGGCCTGGTGCTCTGCCAGCCGGAGCTGGCCGAGCAGGTCGACCGGGGCTGCCCGATGGTGCTCGGCGGCCCGCTGCCGCACGTGATGGCCGCCAAGGCGGTCGCCCTGGCCGAGGCCCGCCGCCCCGACTTCGCCGACTACGCGCAGCGGATCGTCGCCAACGCGCAGGCCCTCGCCGACGGGCTGCTGCGCCGCGGCGCCAAGCTGGTCACCGGCGGCACCGACAATCACCTGGTGCTCATCGACGTCACCTCGTACGGCCTCACCGGCCGGCAGGCCGAGCAGGCGCTGCTCGACTCCGGCATCGTCACCAACCGCAACTCCGTCCCGCAGGACCCGAACGGCGCCTGGTACACCTCCGGCATCCGGATCGGCACGCCGGCCCTGACCACCCGGGGCCTCGGCACCGCGGAGATGGACGCCACCGCCGAGCTGATCCACGCCGTGCTCGGCCAGACCACCCCGGGCGCCAACGCCGACGGCACCCCCTCGAAGGCGAAGTACGTCCTCGACCCGGCGATCGCCGACAAGGTCAGCAAGCAGGCCACGGAGCTGCTGGCGGGCTTCCCGCTGTACCCGGGCGTCGACCTGGCCTGATCCGTCCCGTCGTGACGGCCGGGCGGCACTCGCCCGGCCGTCAACGTTTCGGGGGGTACATCACAAGGTGTTGCCCACGGGGTCACCGTCCGACTAGAACCTCAGCAACGATCGCCCGGACCTCCCGGCGACGGTGGCGAGGTGATGGACGTGGCTCTGGTCTCCTACGACGACGCCGAGGCGGCGGCCTTCGCCGCCACCCGGGAGCTGCCCCCGGCCAGCCTCGACCGCTGGCGCCACGCCGTGCAGCAGCACCTGCGGCCCCGGGACACCACGACCCTGCTCGACCTGGGCTGCGGCACCGGTGCCTGGGCGCACGCCTTCACCGGGTGGTTCGGCATCCGGGTGGTGGGCGTGGAGCCCGCGACGGCGATGCGCGCGTACGCGGACCACCGGCCGCTGCTCGCCGGGGACGCCGGGGCGTTGCCACTGCGCGACTCCAGCGTGGACGCCGCCTGGCTGTCGACGATGCTGCACCACGTTCCGGACCTCGACGCGGCGGCCCACGAGCTGCGCCGGGTGCTGCGCCCCGGCGCGCCGGTGCTGATCCGCTCCCCCTTCCCCGGGCGCCACCAGCGGATCGGTCTCTTCCACTGGTTCCCGGAGGCCATCGAGGTGCTGGAGACGTACCCCGATCTGGCCCGCGTCCGCGCCGTGTTCGCCGCGGCCGGCTTCCCGGTCAGCAGCGTCGAGGCGGTCGCCCAGACCACCGCCGCGTCCCTCGCGGACTTCGCGCACCGACTGGACCGGCGGGCGCACACGCCGCTGCGGTTGATCAGCGACGACGCGTACGAGGCCGGCGTGGCCCGGCTGCGTGCCGCCGCGCCGCACACCCCCGGGCCGGTCGTCGACCACCTGGACCTGCTCGTGCTGCGTTAGGCCTGGGTCGAGGTCCGACGCCGCTCAGACCGGGCCGGCCTCGCCGCGTTCGCGCAGGTAGTCGTGCAGCGCCGCGGTCGCCCGCAACCACCGCAGGCTCCGGCGGTGCAGATCCTGCTCGCGGCGTGCCAACTCGGCGCGCACCCGGACGGCGCTGCCGGTGGTGCGCAGCTCGTCCAGCACGGCGGAGATGATGTCGAACGGGTACGCCCCGCGCCGCAGCAGCGCGACCACCTGCGCGGCGCGCAGCTCGGCCGCGTCGTACACCCGGTAGCCGGTGGCCCGGTCGCGCACCGGCCGGAGCAGGCCGCGCTCCTCCCACAACCGCAGCTGGGAGGTGCGGACGCCGACCCGCCGCGCCACCCCGCCGATCCGCGCGCCGTCCCGCGGCGCCGCGACCGCCGGCGCGGACACCACGGTCTCGAACGCGCCGAGCACCCGCCGGATCTCGGCCCGCTCCCGGTCCAGCTCGGCGTGGCCGCCGTCGAGCGCCGCCAGCGCCGCCGGCAGGTCACCCCGGTGGACCGCGGTCATGACCTCCCGCGTACGCGCCCAGCCGTGCCCCTCGGCCATCCGCCGCGCCACGGCGAGGGCCCGCACGTGCGCCTCGGTGAAGATCCGGTACCCGGACGGGGTGCGCTCGACCGGCGGCAGCACCCCGTCGGCGACGTAGTTGCGGACCTGCTGGGTGGAGATGCCGGCCGTCGCGGCGACGTCCACGGCCCGGAGCCGGCGCGCTGTCCTCACAAGCTCACCCTACTGCTTACGCGTTGTTTGAGACTTTCCGGTGTCCTTCGCCTTCAGCGCGCTGGCCTGTGCACGCGAAGTCTCTACGAGGGCTTCAATGAGACGATTGAAGGCGGCCAGGCCAGAAGACGCACACCCGGCGGGGCTTCGCCCTGCCCACGATTCACGTGAAGGGTTCGCATGCAGCAGCCAGACCGGTCCGCCGCCGACAGCCACGACATGATCGAGGTACGCGGAGCGCGGGAGAACAACCTCGCCTCCGTCTCGGTCGACATCCCCAAGCGCCGGCTGACCGTCTTCACCGGGGTCTCCGGCTCCGGCAAGTCCTCGCTGGTCTTCGGCACCATCGCCGCGGAGTCACAGCGGCTGATCAACGAGACCTACAGCGCGTTCCTCCAGACCTTCATGCCGAGCCTGTCCCGGCCGGACGTGGACTCCCTGCGCAACCTCACCCCGGCCATCGTCGTCGACCAGGAGCGGATGGGCGTCAACTCCCGCTCGACGGTCGGCACCGCCACCGACGCGTACGCGATGCTGCGCATCGTCTTCAGCCGGCTCGGCCAGCCGTACGTCGGCGGGGCGGGCGCGTTCAGCTTCAACCTCGCCGAGGGCATGTGCCCGGCCTGCGAAGGGCTGGGCCGGGTCTCCGACCTCGACGTCACCGAACTCGTCGACGTGGAGAAGTCGCTCAACGGCGGCGCGATCACCGTCCCCAACTTCGGCGTCGACACCTGGTACTGGCAGATCGTCGCCAACTCCGGGCTGTTCGATCCGGACGCCAAACTCCAGGACTACACGCCGCAGCAGTGGCAGGACCTCCTCCACAAGCCGGCCACGAAGATCAAGGTCGGCAGCAACAACTGGACGTACGAGGGGCTGGTCGTCAAGGTCCGGCGGCTCTACCTCGCCAAGGACCGCGAGTCGATGCAGCCGCAGATCCGGGCGTTCGTCGACCGGGCGGTCACGTTCACGACCTGCGCCGACTGCGGCGGCACCCGGCTGAACGCCGCCGCCCTCTCCTCCCGGATCGCCGGGCGCAACATCGCCGAGTGCGCCGCCATGCAGATCAGCGACCTGGCCGAGTTCGTGCGGGGCATCGACGACCCGGCGGTCGCCCCGCTCGTCGCCAATCTGCGCGACCTGCTCGACTCCCTCGTCGAGATCGGTCTGGGCTACCTCAGCCTGGACCGCGAGTCGGCCACCCTCTCCGGCGGCGAGGCGCAGCGGGTGAAGATGGTGCGGCACCTCGGCTCGCCGCTCTCCGACGTCACGTACGTCTTCGACGAGCCCACCGTCGGCCTGCACCCGCACGACATCGCCCGCATGAACGACCTGCTGCGGCGGCTGCGCGACAAGGGCAACACGGTGCTGGTGGTCGAGCACAAGCCGGAGACCATCGTGATCGCCGACCACGTCGTCGACCTCGGGCCCGGCGCCGGTACGGCCGGCGGCCACGTCTGCTACACCGGCGACGTCGGCGGCCTGCGCCGCTCCGACACGCTCACCGGCCGGCACCTCGACCACCGGGTCCGGCTGCGCGACCAGGTCCGGACGCCCACCGGGCACCTGGCGATCCGCAACGCCGACCTGCACAACCTACGCGACGTGAGCGTGGACGTCCCGCTCGGCGTGCTGACCGTGGTCACCGGGGTGGCCGGCTCCGGCAAGAGCTCGCTCATCCACGGCTCCCTGCGCCGCCGCAACGGGGTGGTCATCGTCGACCAGTCCCCCATCCGGGGCTCGCGGCGCAGCAATCCCGCCACGTACACCGGCCTGCTCGACCCGGTACGCACCGCCTTCGCGAAGGCGAACGGCGTGAAGGCCGCGCTGTTCAGCGCCAACTCCGAGGGCGCCTGCCCGACCTGCAAGGGCATCGGCCTCGTCTACACGGACCTGGCCATGATGGCCGGGGTCGCCTCGGTCTGCGAGCGGTGCGAGGGCCGCCGGTTCACCGACGAGGTGCTCACCTACCGGCTGCGTGGGAAGAACATCAGCGAGGTGCTGGCGATGCCGGTCAGCGAGGCGCGGGACTTCTTCCCGAGCGGTCCGGCCCGGGTCATCCTCGACCGGCTCGCCGACGTCGGGCTGAGCTACATCACGCTGGGCCAGCCGCTCACCACCCTCTCCGGCGGCGAGCGGCAGCGACTCAAGCTGGCCATCTACATGGCCGAGAAGACCAGCACGTACGTCCTCGACGAACCGACCACCGGCCTGCACCTGGCCGACGTGGACCAGCTGCTCGCCCTGCTCGACCGTCTCGTCGACGCCGGCAACACGGTCGTCGTCATCGAGCACCACCAGGCGGTGATGGCGCACGCCGACTGGCTGATCGACCTCGGGCCGGGCGCGGGCCACGACGGCGGGCGGATCGTCTTCACCGGCACACCCGCCGAACTGGTCGCCCACGGGGACACGCTCACCGCCCGCCACCTGCGCGAGTACGTCGCCCGCTGACCGCGGTGGCCGGACGCGCCCCGCGGCCGGCCACCCACCACGGCATGATGGCCGGGTGCGTGAACGCGACGATTGGACAGGGCTGCCGGGCGTCGTCGTCCTCCCCAGCGGAGCCGCCGTACGCGGGCGCCGCCTCGCCGACCCGGCCCCGCCGGCCGACTTCGCGCTGCTGCTGGCGCCGGGGCCGGTGCCGGCCTGGCCGCACCGGCGGATCCGCTGGCCGGACTTCTGGGTGCCGGTCGACCGCGCCGACGCGCTGGACGCCCTCCGGGAGGCGCTGGCCCGCGCCCACGGCGGCGAGCGGGTCGAGGTGGCGTGCCGGGGCGGCACCGGCCGTACCGGCACCGCCCTGGCGGCGCTGGCGATCCTCGACGGGCTGCCGCACCGGGAGGCGGTGCCCTGGGTACGCGCCCACTACCGGCCCCGGGCCGTGGAGACACCCTGGCAGCGTCGCTGGCTCCACCGGCTCCGGTGACCACAGGCCCCTGCGGGGTGACGCCTACGGCACAGACGCCGCTGGCCGGCACCCGGGTTCGGGTGCCGGCCAGCGGCTTGGTTCCCCCTATGAGGAAAGTCAGTTCCAGTGCTCGGCGACGAGGTCGGCGGCCTGGGTCTCCCACTGGGCGTAGTGGAACGGGTAGGCCGACACCTGCACCGTCTGGGCGGCCTTGGTCAGCGGCATGTCCTGCCAGCCGTCGACCTGCTTGAGACCCTTCAGGAACGCCAGCGTGGAGTATTCGGGGTCGGTGATCTGCTCGACCGTGCCCCACCCGCTGGACGGGCGCTGCTGGAACAGGCCCTGCGAGTCGTGGTCGTTGCGCTCACCCAGGTGACCCAGGTTGACCAGCTTCGACTCCTGCAACGCGGTGGCGATGGCCACCACGGCGGCCCGCTCGTCCATGTCGGCCTTCTTCGTCGCCGCGATGATCGCCTTCACATTCGCGGTCTGCTCGTCGTCCAGGTCGATGCGGGACTGCTTGCCCTGCACACCGTGCGGAATCAGCTTGCCGGTGTCGGGCTTGTCGGCCAGCACCGTGGCGGCGACCGGCTTGGACTCCACCGACGGGGCGGCGGTGGCGGGGCCGGCGACCATGCCACCGGCGAAGGCCAGACCAGCGATACCGAGAACGCTCTTACGCAGCAGCTTCGAGTTCATGACAAGCTCCATTCGGGGGAAGACGCCACCCACCCGCAAAGGGGGGACAAGGGGTGTGGTGACGCAAGCACCGTCCGGCGCTCACAGACATTCAGGGGATGACCACCAGGCCCAAGGGGGCGGGCAGGTGGTGATCGAAAGACCGGCGAACCGGGGCCGGCGGCCCTCGTGGTGCCGGGTCCAGATGTAACGACCACCGGCCCGCCATCATTCCGGCCGGGCCCGAGGACCATGCCCCACCCGCTCGGGTGGGCGGCCCTACTCGATCGTCCAGGTGATGTAACGACCCCGCCCCCGCCACCATTCCACCCCCACGATGCCGCCCATCACACCCCCAAACCAGACACCCGGGCGTGACACGGCACAGACCAACCGGACACACCACCCAGCACGCGCACGCGACGCATCGAGATCACGGAGGAATTCGGCCCCTCCAGGGGCCAAACCCTTCCAAGATCTCGCCACGGAACAGGGCTGAGTCGGCATCCCACCGGCGGAACAGGGCCAGGTCAGGGGTGTGGCCCGCCGTGACCGGCGCAGGGATCAGGCCTGACAGTGAGGAGCCGGGCACGGCGGGCCACACCCCCTACCGCAACCAACGACGAGTCGCCTATCCGACGTCCTGCCCCTGCGACCACGAGCTGCGGTACAGCGTGCCGCGGCCGTGCGGGTCGGGTACGCCGTCGGCGGGCGGGACGGACGAGGGGAACTCGTCCTCGGGCCCGTTCGGCAGCACACCACCGGCCGTACGCGACCGGCGCACCCGCGTGACGACGAACCAGACGAGCCCCACCGCACAGGCGACGATGACGATCTTCTGAAGGGCGCCGGCGTACCCCTCGACGAGATGCCAGTTGTCCCCGAGCAGGTAGCCGGCCATGACGAACGTGGTGTTCCAGATCAGGCTGCCCAGCGTGGTGTAGACGGCGAAGGTCAGGATCGGCATCCGTTCCACGCCCGCCGGGATGGAGATCATGCTGCGGAAGATCGGGATCATCCGCCCGAAGAACACCGCCTTGACGCCGTGCCGGAGGAACCACTCCTCGGTGCGGTCCACGTCACTCAGCTTCACCAGCGGCAGCCGGGCGGCGATGGCCCGCATCCGCTCCCGCCCGAGCGCGGCCCCGATGTAGTACAGGGCCAGCGCGCCGAGCAGCGAGCCGAGCGTCGTCCAGAAGATCGCGCTGACCAGGCTCATCCGGCCCTGCCCGGCGACGAACCCGGCGAGCGGCAGGATCACCTCGCTGGGGATCGGCGGGAAGAGGTTCTCCAGGGCCACGGCCAGACCCGCGCCGGGCCCTCCGAGCCGTTCCACCAGGCCGGTGACGTACCCGACGAGGCCGTCCTGGGGTGGTGCGGCCTCCCCGGTGGCGGTGCCGGCGGCGAGTAGGGCGTGCGCGGTTCCAGACATGAGCTACACGCTACGAACCCATCCTGAGAGCCGGCCGAGCGGGCGGCCCCACTTTGGCGCGATCCGATTATGCTGCGGAGCCCCGGGAGAGGAGCCGCCCGAATGCGTACGCCCCTGCGTATCGCCGTCGCGCAACCGGCGGGTGAGCCGTACGACGTCGCGGTCAACGCGGCTCGGCACGCCGACGCGGTCCGCGCGGCGGACGTCCGGGTCGTGGTCTTCCCGGAGTTGTCCCTGACCGGCTACCACCTGGACGCGCCCGTCCTCGACCCCACCCACCCGGTGCTGGCGCCACTGGTCGAGGCGTGTGCCGCGACGGGGGCGCTGGCCCTGGCCGGCGCGCCGGTCGCCGGTGACCACATCGCGACGCTGGCCGTGGACGGCGGCGGGGCGCGGGTGGCGTACCGGAAGATGTGGCTGGGTGGGACGGAGCCGCGACGCTTCTCCCCCGGCCCGGCACCGGCGGTGCTCGACGTGGACGGCTGGCGGCTGGGCCTGGCGATCTGCAGGGACACCGGGGTCGCGGAGCACGCCCGGCGCACCGCCGCCGCGGGGATCGAGGTGTACGTGGCGTCCGTCCTCGAGGCCGCCCGGGACGCGGCGGTGACCGACGGGCGGGCCCACCGGATCGCCACGGCGCACCGGGTCCACGTGGCCGTGGCCAGCTTCGCCGGCTCGTCCGGCGAGGGCTACCCGGA
This sequence comes from Micromonospora sp. WMMC415, assembly GCF_009707425.1. GTDB lineage: Bacteria > Actinomycetota > Actinomycetes > Mycobacteriales > Micromonosporaceae > Micromonospora. Next base: position 4,521,541 of record NZ_CP046104.1, read on the forward strand.
GGCGGCCGGCCGATCGGCGATCTGGTCCCCGGACGGCACCGTGCTGGCGCGGGCCGGCGCGGCGACCGGCGACATCGCCCGGACGGTCCTGGGATGAGCCGGCGGTCCGGGCCGGCGCCCGCTCACCGTCAGCCGTCGCGCCGGGTGCCGCCGGTGTCGGCGAGCAGGGCGTCGAGCTGGGCGGCCACCGTCGGGTCGAGCTTGCCGTCCTCGACGGCCTTGTCGAGGCGCTCGCGCAGCTTCTCGACCCGCTCGGCCCGGTCCCGCGGCCGGCCGCCCAGCTCGACGAGGTCCCTGCCCAGCTGCTCGGCGGTCTTGCGGTCGACGTCGCCCTGGGCGACCGCCAGCGCGAGCACCGCGGCGAACTCGGCGGCCACCTCGCGCAGGTTGACCGGCGCCGGTCCGGCGGTGGTGGGCGCGGCGGTGCTGGGTCTCGGCGCGGGCGAGCTGCTCGGCGCCTCGACCGGCACGGACCGTCCCGCGGTCGGGGCCTGGTCGCCCCGGTCGCCGAGGACCAGCGCGGCGACGGTCGCGACGACCAGGGCGAGACCCGCGGCCACCAGGGCGGCGACCGGCCGGTCCGACCGTCGGGCGGGTGCCCGGGTCGGGGCGGGCGGCCGTGGCCCGGCACCGTCGGGGGTGGCCGGGCGCCGGTCGACCAGCGTCGGCGCGTGGGCGGGCGTCGACGCGGCGACGGACGGCAGGATCGCGGTCGGCGGGTTCGCGGGTGGGGCGGCGGGTCGCGTGGCACGCAGGTGGGCGGCGAGCTGCGCGGCGGTGGGACGGCGGGCCGGATCGGCGGCGAGGCAGGCGAGCGTGAGCCGCGCGACGTCGGCCGGTAGCCCGGGTACGGCCGGTGGCGGCACGGTGGCGCCACGGGCGTGCACGTCGACCGCGTCCTCCCAGCTGTCCACGCGCAGGTGCGCCCGGCCGGTGAGCGTGCGGTAGAGCAGCGCGCCGAGGGCGTACACGTCGCTGGCCGGGTTCGGCGGGCCGGGCCGCATCCGCTCCGGGGCGAAGTACGCGGGCGTGCCCATCAGCAGCTCACCGGTCTGCCCGGCCAGGGGGTGGTCGGGACCGGCCAGGGCGGCGATGCCGAAGTCGAGCACCTTCGCGCCGGTGGCGGTGAGCATGACGTTGCCGGGTTTGATGTCGCGGTGCACGACGCCGATCCGGTGGGCGTCGGCGAGCGCCGCGGCGACCTGCGCGGCCATCCGGACCGCCTCGGGCCAAGGCAGCGGGCCGGCGGCCAGCCGGTCGGCGAGGTTGTGCCCGTCCACCAGCTCCATCACCAGGTACGGCACGACGGCGCCACCGGCGAGGGACGCCTCGCCGTAGTCGTACACCTGGGTCACGTGCGGGTGGCTCAGCCGGGCGGCCGCGCGGGCTTCGCGCTGGATGGTGGCCCGGAGCTGAGGGTCGGCGGCCAGCTCGCCGGCGAGGGCCTTCACCGCCACCGGCCGGTGCAGCACCTCGTCGTGGGCGCGCCACACCTCGGACATCCCGCCGCGGCCGATGCGCTCGCGCAGGACGTACCGGTCGTGCAGCCGGAGGCTTGGCGTGAACGGCGACATAGGTCTCCAGTCTGCCTGCCCGACGGCGGGTAGGACCACCGACTACGCAGAGAGCCACGTCCGGTACCGGCCGCGGTGACCGGATCATGCCCGAAGCACCAACTTCCGCTGGCCGCAAAACACCGGTTCAGGAGCAACGGGGCGGAGCGGGCACCGGGGCGGGCTGGATGCGGTCGGCGAGCCGGCGCAGGGTGGCTGCGGAGGCCCGTCGGGTGGCGGCGAGCCGTGGGGTGCGCGGCGGCTCGGGGCGGATCGGCGCGTCCGGTCGGGCGGAGGTGACGTGCCGCGTCACCGCGTCGACGGCGAGAACGAAACCGGTGGGCTGGTCCATGGGGTCAACTCCTCGGGACGGGTCCGGTGGACGACCGGACGACGAGTGTGGTGGGCAGCAGAACCTGCCGGGCCCCGGGTTCCGCGGGCGGGTCGAGCAGCAGGCGGGCGGCGATGCGGCCCTTCTCCTCGGCGGGCTGCCGCACGGTGGTCAGCCCGGCGGCGGCCGCCTCGGGGACGTCGTCGAACCCCGTGACCGAGACCGGCGGGCCGCCGGCCAGCGCGTCGCGCGCGCCGAGGGCGAGGACGTCGGAGCAGGCCAGCACCGCCGTGGGCGACCGGTCGGCGGTACGCAGGGCGGCGACGGCGGCCGCGGCGGCGGCGCGGTCGTTGGCGGGGGCGGTGAGCACGGTCAGCTCCGGCCAGGCCACACCCACCTCGGCGAAGGCGTCGGCGAAGCCGGCGAGCCGTCCCCGTGTGGTCGGATGCGGGACCTCGGTCGCAGCGGCGAGCCGCAGCGGCCCGGCGGGTGCACCGGGCAGCACCGAGTCGCCGAGCAGGGCCACCCGCCGGTGCCCGAGGCGGGCCACGTGCCGGGCGATCTCCCGGGCGGCGGCGCGCTCGTCGATGCCGACGAAGCGGTCGTCGGGGCCGGCGGTGTCGGGGGGCGCGGTGGTCACGTACGGCACGCCGCGGCCCCGGATCGCGTCGATGGCCCAGCCCTCGTGGCCGGCGCAGTAGACGCAGAACCCGTCCACGGCGGCGTTCTCCACCGCCACTCGCGCGCCGGCCGGGTCGTCGGGCAACGGCACGAGCAGCAGGCTGGTGCCGCCCTGCTCGGCAGCCTCGGCGAGACCGGCGAGGAAGCGGACGGCGAACGGGTCGGTGAACGCGTACGACAGCCGGGACGTGAAGAGGACGCCGATCGCGCCCACGTACCCCCGTCGAAGCGAGCGGGCGGTGGGGTTGGGCCCTGGGTAGCCCATCTGCCGGGCGGTGGCCAGGATCCGCTCCCGCAGCGCCGAGGAGAGCTGGTCGGGCCGGCAGTACGCGTTGGAGACCGTGCTGCGGGACACCCCCACCGCGTCGGCCACGGCTTGCAGAGTCGGCTTCACCGGTCACCTCTGGATCGATTCAGACTGGATCGATCCAGAGCGTAGCCGGAAGTGTCGGCGTCGGTCAATGGGATGCGGGCGAACCGGCGCGCCACGGCCGCGCGCGGTCCCGGGAGTTACCGCCCGTGCAGGTCGTCCAGGATCCGGCCGAGGATCTCCGGCGTGCGCTCCGGCGGCTCCGCCTCCCCGCGGAGCCGTTCCATCGCCGCCGCGTAGTTCTCGAGGTCGTCCCGTTTGTCCAGGTAGAGCGCGGTGGTGAGTTGTTCGAGGTACACGACGTCCGGCAGGTCGTCCGCACCGAACCGCAGGATCGTGAACGCGCCTCCGGCGGCGGCGTGCCCGCCCGCGGCGAACGGAAGGATCTGGAGCCGGACGTTCGGCGCCTTGGTCGCCTCGATCAGTGCCGTCACCTGGTCGCGCATCACCCCCGGGCCGCCGATCGGCCGGCGCAACGCCGCCTCGTCCACGACCGCCCACAACTGGGGCGGGTCCTCCCGGCGCAGCACGCGCTGCCGCTGCATGCGCAGGGCGACCCGCCGGTCGATCTCCGCCGGCGTGGCGCGGCCGTGGCCGAGGAGCACGACGGCCCGCGCGTACGCCGGCGTCTGCAACAGGCCGGGCACGAACTGGACCTCGTACGTCCGGATCAGGGACGCGGCGGCCTCCAACCCCAGGTACGCCTGGAACCACGACGGCAGCACGTCGCCGTACCGGTGCCACCAGCCGGGGCTGTTCGCGTCCCGGGCGAGCTTGAGCAGCGCCTCCCGCTCCTGCGGCTCGGCGACCCCGTAGAGGGTGAGCAGGTCGGCGACGTCCCGCTCCTTGAAGCCGACCCGCCCGAGCTCCATCCGGCTGATCTTCGACTCCGAGGCGCGGATCTCCCAGCCGGCGCCCTCGCGGGTCACTCCGCTGGACTCGCGCAGCCGGCGCAACTGCGCGCCGAGCAGCATGCGCAGGACGGTGGGGCCGGTCGCCGGACCGCCCTCGGCGGGAACCATCGCCACTGCCGACCCTCCGCACGCCACCATGCCGTCGGGCGATCGAACCCGACCGGGGTGTAAGCATGCCATGGACGGTCAGTGAGGTGAATGGCTCCGGCGAGGCGAATCGGGCCCGGCAGCGGGACGGCGGGTCAGCGGATCAGGTGGTCGAAGTCGCCGTCGCGGGCGCCGAGCACGAAGGCCGCGATCTCGTCCACCGTGTAGATGAGGGCGGGCCCGTCGGGGTGCCGGGAGTTGCGGACCGCGATGCCCGCCCCGCCGGGCAGCTCGGCCAACTCGACGCAGTTGCCGCTGGGGTTGCTGCGGCGACTCTTCTGCCACCGCAACGGCGGCAGCTGGTTGGTGGGGAGGCCGTTCGGTGGCTGCTGCATGTACGTCTTTCTCTTCACGCACCCGCTCGCACCGGGGCCGGTGGAGGCGTCGCGAATGGACGGAGGGGTTTCCTGCACGTGCATCTGCTATTGCATCCGCATTGGACAGCGAGCATGATAACCGACGTGTGCGGTACCGAACCGCTCACGGACAGTCATCTCACCCTGGGCTGCCACCAGGGAAACACGGGGTGTCGGTGACCGCCGGCGGGGCCGGGGCGTCGGCGTGACGGGAGGGCTCGTGCCGGATCCGTTGACCATCGCGTCCGGCATCTGCGCCGCGGGAGCCCTCGTCTCGTCCTGGCAGTTGCACCGCCGGGCTATCCGAGCCGAAGCCGAGCTCGCCGTGCTGCAGGCCGAACTCGCGGCCGAGCGCCACGCGGCGAGCCACGACCCGCTGACCGGCCTGCCCAACCGGCGCGCCTTCCACCGGCTCGCCGCCGCGGTGCTGACCGGGGCGGCCGGCCGGCCTGTCATCGCCGTCGTCCTCGACCTCGACGACTTCAAGCAGATCAACGACCGGTACGGGCACGCCGTCGGAGACCAGGTGCTGGTCAGCGTCGCCCAGCGGTTCGCCGCCTTCGCCGGTGGCGATCCGGTCGCCCGGCTCGGCGGCGACGAGTTCGCCGGGCTGCTGACCACGCCGCGGGTGGACCGGCGGTGGATCGAGCACGCCACCCGGCGACTCTGCGACATCCTCGCCGCGCCGATCCCCCTGCGCGGGCTGACCATCCAGGTGACGGCCTCGGTCGGCCTGGCGCCGGTCACCGGCCCGGGCCAGCTGACCGAGGCGCTGGACCAGGCCGACGCGGCGATGTACCGGGCGAAGGGCGTCGCGTCCGCCCGCCCGCGCCGCCAGCTCGACAGCGCGGGCGCGACCGACCGCTGACCCGCCCGCTCCGTCACCTGCCCGGCCGCCGGGGGCGCCGACGCGCCTGGGAGATGCCCTACCGCCAGCCGTAGCCGGCGCGCAGCGCCCGGGCCACCCGGTCGAAGCGTTCCCGGTCGAGCACCGCCCCCTCGCGACGGATGCAGTCCTCGCGCATGGTCAGCACCCGGTCCAGCCGCAGCCAGCTCGGACGGCCGGACCGGTCCCAACCACCCGCCCCGAGGGCCAGCCAGTGCCGCTGTCCGTCGCGGTCGTCCTGGCTGGAGAGCATCAGCCCGAACAACGTCCGGCTGTGCCGGCCCACCACCAGCACCGGACGGTCCTTGCCCTGGCGGGGGTCGTCCTCGTACGGCACCCAGGTCCAGACGATCTCCCCCGGGTCGGCATGCCCGTCCAGCTCCGGGGCGTACGCGAGCTGGCGACGTTGCAGCGCGGCGACCTGGCGCCGACGCGCGACCTGGGCCGGGGCGGGGCCCGGTCGCCGCGGGGACGGGATGACGGTGCCGAGGCGCGCGGCCACACTCCGGAGAAGACCTGCCACGGCCGGCAGCCTAACGCCTGCCCCTCCCGTCCCACGGCTGAGGGACACCGCCCGGCTGAGGAAACACCGGCGCACCGAACTGGACGGGCACGCCGGCACCGGCCAGGATCGGGGCCATGCCCGTCCCCGTGCGCCCGCCCTCCCCGTTCGGAACCCCGTGGTGACCGGGCTGCCGGACGACTACCCGGTCGTCGAGCGGCGGGCGGTACGGCTCGTGGTGCTCGACGTCGACGGACGGGTGCTGCTGTTCCACACCCGCGACCCGGCGCACCCGCGGCTCGGCACGTGGTGGGAGCTGCCGGGCGGCGGGATGGACCCCGGCGAGACGTACCTCGACACGGCCGTCCGGGAACTGCACGAGGAGACCGGCATCGCCGTCGCCCCCGCCCTGGTCGGGGCGCCGACCTGGCGTCGGCGGGCCAGCTTCCTGCACCGCCACCGCCGGCACCTCCAGGACGAGGTGGTCGTCCCGGTCCGGCTCGCCGTGCCGGGCCCGGACGTCGACGAGACGCACCGGCTCGCGTACGAGCGGGAGGACTACTTCGGCTTCCGGTGGTGGCCGGTGGCCGAGGTGACGGCCGGCGACGCGCGCTTCTACCCGGGACGGCTGCCCGACCTGCTTCCCCGCTTCCTGGCCGGCGAGCGCGTCGACGAGCCGTTCGAGCTCTGGTCGTGACGGAAACGGCCGACCACGGGCACAGTGGAGCGATGACCGACATTCCCGCCTGCGTGGCCCGGTACGCCGAACGGCTGCACAGCGCCCTCGGCGACGGCCACCACGTCGCCTCCCCGCTGGGCGCCTGGCTCCTGCTCGCCCTGATCGCACCCGCCGCCTCCGGCACCGCCCGGGCCGACCTGGAGGAGGTGCTCGGCACGGGCGCGGAGGCCGCCGCCGACGCCGCCCGTACGCTGCTGGCCGACCCGCACCCGCTGGTCGGCGCCGCGACCGGCCTCTGGCAGGCCGGCGGGGTCGACTCCCCCGGCCTGGCCTCCTGGCGGGCCGGCCTGCCACCGTCGACGCAGACCGGCCCCCTGCCCGACCAGGCCACCCTCGACGCCTGGGCGCGCGAGCACAGCCTCGGCCTGATCGAGCGCTTCCCGCTGAAGGTCCGGCCGGAGGTGCTGCTCGTGCTGGCCAGCGCGCTCGCCACCCGGGTGTCCTGGGCGGAGCCGTTCCAGGTGACCGGAGCGGAGGCGCTCGGCCGGGGCAGCGCCTGGGCCGGCCGGCTGCGGCGGGTCCTGCGCACTCCCGCGCACGGCCACCGCGCGTGGGTCGCGGCCACCGACCGGGCCGGGGACGTGATCGTGCACGCCGCACCCGCACGCCCTACCGCCGAGGACGGACCGGGACTGCTGGTGGTCTCGGTGGCCGCGGCGGCCGACGTACCGCCCGGTGACGTCCTCGCCGCAGCCCACGAGCAGGCCGCCCACGCGCTCGACGGCGACGAGCCGGCCGGCCGGCGTTCGCTGTACGACCTGCCGCTGGGCGAGGCTCCGCTGTGGACGTTGCGGGAGGAGACGGTGCGCACGTTCGCGGTCCGGGAGGAGCGGGTCGCCGCGGTGCTGCCCTGCTGGTCGGCCGAGAGCCACCACGACCTTTCCGCGTCGGCGCTCGGTTTCCCGGCGGCCGCGGAGGCCTTCCGCGCGCTCCTGGCCCGGCCCGACCTCGGCTTCGAGGCGGCCCAGGCAGCCGCCGCCCGGTACGGCCGCTACGGGTTCGAGGCCGCCGCGGTCACCGGGTTCGCCATGACGGTCGCCCTGCCGCCGGAGGCGGTACGGCGCACCGCCGAGCTGCGCTTCGGCCACCCGTACGCGGCGGTCGCCGTCGCGACCGACGAGCGGTTCGGCACGCCCGGCCCGTGGCACGGCCTGCCGGTCTTCTCCGCCTGGGTCGCCGAGCCGGAGGACCTGCCCGAGGCCGATGCGGCCGACCCGCCGGACACCTGGTAGCCGCTGGTCAGCGTGGTGGCGACGGGGCCGGGACGGCGTGCGGGGGTGGCCGTGCGGGGCCCCGGGGTCACCAGTCCGGCGGGCGCGGGATCGGCTGCGTCATGCCGTCGAAGTCGCGGGGAAGCTGGGCCACCATGGCCCGGAACTCGTCGACCGTCACGGCTTCGCGCAGGGTGGCGAAGACGGCCGCCGTGCCGGTCCGGGCGGTCTCGTCGTCCACCCCGGCCCGCTCCCCCACCCGGCGCAGGAACTCCACCGGGCCGATGGCCGGCGGCCGACCGCCGGCGGGAGTCGTGCCCGGCTCGGCGAGGTAGTCGCCCGCGTCGTCCGGCAGGTGTCCCGCCAGGTCGGCGGCCTCCCCACCGGTCATCCGTTCCACCATCGTCTGGAGCACCGCGCGGGCGACGGTGGCGGCCTGCTCGGTGGGCAGGCCCGCGCGGCGGGACACCGCGTCGACGAAGAGGGGAAACCGCACGGCCGCGCTTACCCGCCGCGCGACCGCACAAACCGACGGGACCGCGCCCGCCGGTGTTCCCGGCAGCGGGGCCGGCGGGCCCTACCCGTCGGCCAGGACGTCGAGCAGCAGGGCGGCGGTCCAGCCGAACGCCGGCGAGCCGAGGCCCGCGCCGGTGTCCGGATGGAAGTACTCGTGGCAGCCCGACCGCGCCACCAGCCCGATCATCGACCGGCGCAGGCCGGCGGCCAGGTCGGGCCGTCCGTGCGCGCGCAGCCCCCGGCGCAGCAGCCAGGCGAGGTTCAACCAGCTCGGGCCGCGCCAGTACCGCAACGGCTCGAAGTCCGGCGCGGTGCGGTCGTGGCTGGGCAGCGGCCGCTCCATGCGGGGCGCGAGCCCGAACCGGGCCGAGCACGCCTCGGCGATGACGCTCGCCGCCGCCCGGGCCGGCAGGTCGGGCAGCCCCAGCGGCATCAGGCCGAGCGCCGTCCGGGCCGGGACCAGGCGGCCCGTGCGCAGGTCACGGGGGTGGAACAGGCCGGTGGTCGGGTCGTACAGCCGGCGGACGAGGGCTTCGGTGATCGCGGTCGCGCGGTCCCGGTGGGGGCCGGGGTCGGCGCCGACGACCGCCGCGATCCGGGCCAGGGCCTGCTCCGCGCCGCCCATCGCCGCGTTGAGCAGCGGACACTCCACCAGGAACGGATGCCGGTCGGCGAGGTCGTCGTCGCGGTACCGCAGCGCCCGGTAGGACGCGACGATCGCGATGTAGCGCGCGTAGTCCAGGTCCGTGGGGCGGTGCGCGGCGTCGGCGTGTGTGGTGTCGTGCCGGCGGTACGCGCGCATGACGGCCGCGTCGGCGCGTACCGCCGCCATCGGGGCGTCCCAGGCCGGGCTGTTGTCCAGACCGGACTCCCACGGGTGCACGATGCAGGCCAGACCCCCGCCTCCGACGTCCCGGCGCGCGGCCAGGTACCGCTGCTGCGCCACCAGCCGCGGGTAGAGCCGCGCCAGCGCCGCCCGCGCCGCCTCGGACCGGTCCCGCCGGTACGCGAGCCAGGCGGCGAGCGCGTGCACCGGCGGCTGGATCAGGCCGGAGGTGGCGGCGGCCGGCGCGCCCTCGGCGAGCGCCGAGGCCCAGTGGTCCGGCCCGGGGAAGTACGCCCCGACCCGCACGGACGGGTTGAACACGATGTGCGGCACCCGGCCGTCGGCCCACTGGGCCCGGAACAGGCTGGCCAGCTCCCGCCAGGCGCGGGCCGGGCGGACGTGGGCCCAGCCGATCGCGATGAACGCCGAGTCCCAGCTCCACTGGTGCGGGTAGAGGGTGCGTGACGGCACGGTGTGGTCGTGCTCCCAGTTGCCGTCGAGGGTCGCCACGGCCAGCGCCCGAAGGCCGGCCGGGTCGGCGGTGACGGGTCCCGCCGGGGCGTCGTTGCGCACCGCGCCGGGCCCCGCGACCACACCGCCCGGCGTGCCGGCGCTCACACCGCCGCCCGGCGTGCCGGCGCTCACGCCGCCGCTCGTTTCGGCTGGGCCAGCCGCAGCACCGTCGCGGCGTGTTGCAGCGCGCGGACCGGGTCGCCGCGCAGCCGGCACTCCAGCGCCAGCCAGCCGGGGTAGCCGATCTCGAGCAGGGTCCGCAGCAGCGCCGGCCAGTCCAGGTGGCCCGCGCCGGGCTGGCACCGGTTGGAGTCGCTGACCTGCACGTGCCCCAGGTACGGCGCGGCGGCGCGCAGCGCCGCGTGGACGTCGTCCTCCTCGATGTTCATGTGGAAGGTGTCGGCGACCACGCGCACCGAGGGCAGCCCGACGGCGGCGCAGAGGGCGACGGCCTCGTCGAGCCGGTTGACCATGTGGTCCTCGTACCGGTTGAGCGGCTCCAGGAAGAGGGTGACGCCTTCGGTGCGGGCGTGCTCGCCCAGCTCGCCCAGAGCGTCGAGGAGCACCCGCCGGTCGCCGGCCGGGGACCGGGGCGGCTCGAACGGCGGCAGCCGGCGGGAGAACATCCCCCACGCGGCCGGCGTCATCGCCCCGACGCCGCCCAGTTCAGCGATCACCGACAGCTGCGACCGGAGGTTGCGGACGGCGTCGCGGGACCGCCCGGGGTCGAAGTCGCCGATGAAGTGGTCCATCTCCACGCACACGGTGGGCATGACCACGCCGGCCGCGCGGGCCCGACGTAGCTCGGGCAGCCGCCGGACGAAGGCGAGGTCGCCGCGCCCGCGCAGCTCGATGCCGTGGTAGCCGAGTGCGGTGGCGAGCGCGTACTTGCGGATCAGGTCGTCGCCCGGCAGGAGCTGCTCCTGGCAGGCCAGTGGGATCGTCGTCATGGTCGGAACCTCAGAACTACTTGGAGGACGTCACCGTCACCGCGGTCGAGCAGCGCGAGCGCGTCGGCCACCGCGCTCGCGTCGACGACGTGGCTCACCAGCGGCAGCGGATCGACGCTGCCCTCGGCCACCAGGTCCATGAACGTCTGGGTGACCCGCGCACCGGTCCACCGGCCGGCCATGCCGGGCGCCGGGGTCGGCCCGGAGACCTGGGCCGCCACCAACTGGATGCGGTTGTGGTGGAACTCCTCCCCCAGGCCGAGCGCGTCGGCCTGCCCCTGGTAGAAGCCGGCGGCCACGACGCGGCCGGCGTGGGTGGTGGCGCGGATGGCCTCGTGCAGCGCCGGGTACGCCCCGGACAGTTCGAGGCAGACGTCCGCGCCGCGCCCGCCGGTGGCCCGCCGGAGGACGGCGGCGGCGGAGTCGGCGGTGGCGTCCACGGCGAGCCGGGCACCGAGACGGGTGGCGTGCGCCAGGCGGGACGGCATCCGGTCCACCGCCACCACCCGGGCACCGGAGAGCACGGCGAGCCGGGTGGCGAGCAGGCCGATGACGCCCTGCCCGAAGACGCCCACCCAGTCCCCCAGGTGCAGGTCGCCGGCCAGGACGGCGGTGAGCGCGATCGCGCCGGGGCGGGCGAAGACGGCGGCGAGGGGGTCGAGCCCGGCCGGCAGCGGCTGCACGGTGTCGGCGGGCACGACCGCCTCCGCCCGGTGTCCCCAGATGCCCCAGACCACCTGTCCGGGCTGCCGGCCGGCCACGTCGGCGGCCACCTCGACGATCTCGCCGACCTCCTCGTAGCCGAAGCCCACCAGCGGGTACGGCACGACGGCCTGCCGGGGGACGAACATCCGCGTGACGTCGTCCCAGTCCTTGCTCAGGCGCGGATTGCTGCCGCGGTAGAGGGTGAGCTCGGTGCCGGCGGAGATGCCGGAGTAGCAGGTGCGGACGCGCACCTGACCGGGACCGAGCGGATCCGGGGGGCAGGGCTGGAGGCTGATCTGTCGCGGCCCGGCCAGAGAGACAACCCAGTTGACCATGAGTCACATCCCGGTAGCACTGGGTTCCATCGTAGGCAAAATTTCGTTATATGTCTTGTCATTGATCAATCGAAGGGGTTGAATCCGTCATGTACCCTTCGAGAGGAGTGCCACCGATGCCAGCACCTCCGATGCGGACACTCGCCGCCACCCTGATCATGGCACTCGCCGGGGCCAGCCTGCTGTCCTGCGGCGACAACGAGTCCGAAACGGACAGCAGGAAGATCACCGTGTGGAGCCTGGAGGACGTGGCCGACCGGGTCACCGCCACCAAGGCGATCATCGCCGACTTCACCGAGCAGACCGGGATCACCGTCGAGCTCGTCACCGTCAACGAGGACCAGTTCCCCGCACTGATCGCCTCCAGCGCCGCCGCCGGGGAGCTGCCCGACGTGGTCGGGTCGGTGTCGCTGGCCGGCGTACGGACCCTCGCCGGCAACGAACTGCTGCACGCGGACGCGAACAAGGAGGTCGTCGACAAGCTCGGGCGGGACACCTTCTCGCCCCGCGCCCTGGAACTGACCTCCGAGGACGGCCGGCAGCTCGCCGTGCCCAGCGACGGCTGGGGCCAGTTGCTGGTCTACCGCAAGGACCTCTTCGACGCCGCCGGCCTGCCCGTCCCCGACACGTACGAGAAGATCGCCGCCGCGGCGGCGAAGCTGAACACCGGCGGAGTCGCCGGCATCACCGCCGCGACCGCCCCCGGCGACGTCTTCACCCAGCAGACCTTCGAGCACCTCGCACTGGCCAACAACTGCCAACTCACCGACGACTCCGGTGCGGTGAAGCTGGACACCCCGGAGTGCGTGGAGGCGTTCCGCTTCTACGGCGACCTGATGCGGAACCACTCGGTCAAGGGCGCGCAGGACGTGGACACCACCCGCGCCACGTACTTCGCCGGCAAGGCGGCCATGCTGATCTGGTCGCCGTTCATCCTCGACGAACTGGCCGGGCTGCGAAACGACGCCAGGCCGACCTGCCCGCAGTGCGCCTCCGATCCGACGTTCCTCGCGAAGAACAGCGGCTTCGTCACCGCCATCAAGGGCCCGAACGGCGCCGAGCCGGCGCAGTACGGCGAGATCACCTCCTGGGCGGTGCTCGACGGCGCCGCCGACGACCCGGCGAAGTCCTTCGTGGAGCACATGCTGGACGACGCCTACCCCCGCTGGTTCGGGATGTCCCCAAAGGGGCGCTTCCCGGTACGCAAGGGCACCGCGGCGGAGCCGGAGAAGTTCCTCACCGCCTGGAACACCAGCCAGGCCGGGGTCGACGCGAAGAAGCCGCTCGCCGAGGTCTACGGCGATGAGGTGCTCGCCACCCTGCGCCGCAGCCCGGACACGTTCCAGCGGTGGGGCCTCACCCAGGGCCAGGGCAAGCTGGTCGGCGCGATCCTCGGGGAACTGCCCGTGCCGAAGGCGCTCGCCGACGTCGTCTCCGGGAAGTCCGACGCCGCCGCGGCGGCCGGGCGGGCGCAGCAGGACGTGGAGGCCATCAAGGCGGGCGTCAATTGACGACCGCGGCACCGGACACCGGCCGCTCCCCCACCCGGGAGCGGCCGGTCCCGGCCCGCCGCCGGGGGCCGGTCACGCTCCGGCAGCGCGAGTCCCGCGCCGGGCTCGCGCTGGTCGCGCCCACCGTGCTCGTCGTGGTCGCGGTGATCGGCATCCCGATCGTCTGGACGGTGGTCCTGGCCTTCCAGCGGGTACGCCTGGCCACGCTGCGCCGCACCGGCCTGTTCGGCGAGTTCACCCTCGCCAACGTCGAACGCGTGCTCAACACCCCCGGGTTCGCCGACACGCTCTGGACCACGCTGGTCTACAGCCTGGGCAGCACAGCCGGCTCCATCGTGCTCGGCCTCGTCGCGGCGCTGGTGGTGCGCCGGCCGTTCCGGGGTCGCACCCTGGTCCGCGCCTCGATGCTGCTGCCGTACGTGGCACCGGTGGTCGCGGTGACCTTCGTCTGGCAGGTGATGCTCGACCCGCAGCTCGGCATCGTCAACAACTGGGGGCAGCGGTTCCTCGGCTGGGACGCGCCGGTTCCGTTCCTGTCCCAGGAGTCGACCGCGCTGGCCACCGTCATCGCGTTCGAGGCGTGGCGGTACTTCCCCTTCGCGTTCCTGTTCCTGCTCGCCCGGCTCCAGGCGGTGCCCGGTGAGCTGGAGGAGGCGGCTCTCGTCGACGGGGCCACGCCGACCCAGCGGTTCCGGCACATCCTGCTGCCGCAACTGCTCCCGGTGATCGCCCTGCTGGGTGTGCTGCGCTTCATCATGACGTTCAACAAGTTCGACGACGTCTACCTGCTCACCGGGGGCGCGGCCGGCACCGAGGTGGTCAGCGTCCGGGTCTACGAGTTCCTGACCACGCGTACCGACATCGGCGCCGCCGCCGCGCAGGCGGTGGTGCTGGCCGTCGTGCTCATCCTGTTCGTCGTCGTCTACCTGCGCTTCTTCGGCGGACGGAGGGCAGACTGATGGACCGGGACCGGATCGAGACGGTGAGCCTGCGCTGGCTGCGCCGGCTCGTGATCGCGCTGTTCCTGCTGGTCACCGCCTTCCCCTTCTACTACATGCTGGTGCTCTCGGTACGCCCCATCGAGCGCCTCCTGCTCGACCCCGGCTCGCTGGTGGTGGGGCTGGGCGAGCTGACCGTCACCACGTACACCGAGGTGTTGAAGGCCGCCGAGGACGGCGGGCAGGGCTTCCTCACGTTCATGCGCAACAGCGGGCTGGTCGCCGTCGCGGCGACCCTGCTCACCCTGCTGGTGGCGATCCCGGGCGCGTACGCCGTCTCCCGGCTGCGGTTCTTCGGCCGCCGGCAGGTCCACTTCCTGTTCCTGGCGGTCTACCTGTTCCCGTCGATCGTCATCGCCATCCCGCTGTTCGTGGTCTTCACCCGGGCCGGGCTGCGCGGCTCGCTGCTCGGGCTGATCCTGGTCTACATCTCGCAGACGCTGCCGGTCTCGGTCTACATGCTGAAGAACTACTTCGAGACCATCCCGGTGAGCCTGGAGGAGTCCGCCGCCCTCGACGGTGCGGGACGGCTCGGCATCATCCGGCGGGTCAGCCTTCCCCTCGCCGCCCCGTCGATCATGGCGGTCGCGCTCTACGACTTCATGATCGCCTGGAACGAGTTCCTCTTCGCCCTGCTCTTCCTCGTCGACAAGCCCGACCGGTGGACGGTGTCGCTCGGGCTGGCGCAGCTCGCCGACGGGGTGGAGGTCCCCAAGACCGTGCTCATGGCAGGCTCGGTCATCCTCACCCTGCCCATCGTGATTCTCTTCTTCGCCAGCGAACGGCTGCTCACCGAGGGCCTGACCAGCGGCGCGGAGAAGGGCTGACCGCAGGGTGGGTGCCGCCGGGGAGCCGTTAACGTGGCGGCATGGGGAAGCCGACGCGCTGGATGACCGAGACCGGCCCGGAGCACTCGCAGTGGTACATCGACCGGTTCCGCCGACTCGCCGCGGAGGGCGTGGACCTCGCCGGTGAGGCCCGACTGGTCGACACCCTGGTGCCGCCCGGCTCCCGGATCCTCGACGCCGGCTGCGGCACCGGCCGGGTGGGCGCCGCGCTGGCCGCGCGCGGCCACACCGTGATCGGCGTCGACGCCGACCCGGCCCTGGTCGAGGCGGCCCGGGCGGACCACCCCGGCCCCCGCTGGCTCGTCGCCGACCTGGCCGACCTCGACCTGACCGCCGCCGGGGAGCCGGAGCCGTTCGACGCGGCCGTGGTCGCCGGCAACGTGATGGCCTTCGTCGCGCCCGGCACCGAGCCGGCGGTGCTCCGGCGGATCGCGGCGCACCTGCGACCGGACGGTGTGGTGGCGGTCGGCTTCGGCCTCGACCGGGGCTACCGGCTGGCCGACTTCGACGACGACGCGACCGCCGCCGGGCTGCGCCGCGAGCACCGCTTCGCCACCTGGGACCTGCGCCCCTGGCGGGAGGAGAGCGACTTCGCCGTCACCATCCTCCGCCGCCCGGCCGGCTGAGAACGCCCCGGAGATCCGGCTCCGCCCCGGCCCGTCACGCCGGGGCGGCGACCACCCGGGCGGCGGCCGGGTCCAGCGTGGCACCCGGGGGCACCAGGCTGACCAGGCTCGCCGGCAGGCGGAGCGGACGCACGTTGCGGTAGCCGAGCATCCCGAGCACCTCGGCGCCGGCCAGCACGTACCGCCGGCCGAGGTCGGTGACCACGCAGATCGCGCCCCCGGACGCCCCGGGCGCGGCGACCGCCTCGACCACCGCGCCCCGGCCGGGGTCCACGACGACGTGGTCGGCGACCACGCCGCCCTCCGCCGGGGCGGGCCCGGAGCGGAGGGCGGTGCCCAGGTCCGGCAGCCGGACCCCGTACCGGACGTCGGACACCGCGCCGTCCTCGCCGACACGCGTGCAGAGCCCGCCGTCGGGAGCGGCCAACCGGGGCGGTACGGCCGGCGGGGCCGTCGGCCCGGCCGGGGTCAGGTCGGGCACCTTGGGCAGGGCGGCGAACCGCCCCAGCGTGATCGGCTCCGGCTCGCCCTGGCCGGTGCTCGCCAGCAGCAGGCTGGCCTGCAACTCGGTGATGCCGGCGAGCCCGTCGCGGAGCGCGACCGCGTACTGCCGGCCACCGCCGGAGTTGCGGACCAGGTAGACGTCGCCGATGCGGGCGCCGGGGACCCGCGCCGAGGGCCGCCCCTCACCGGGCAGGGCCGGTGGGGTCAGGTCGACGCCGGCGGTCAGCGAGTGCAGCAGGGCCGGCGCCACCGGGACCGCCCGGGCCCGGGTGGCCGCGAGCGCGGCGAGCACCCGGTCGGGGTCGCGGATCGCGTGCCGCCGCTGCTGCCAGACCAGATGCAGCCCGCCGTCGGGGTGGCGCAGGAGCAGGCCCTCGTCGCCCAGCGGCCGGCCACCCGGGGCGTCCACGCCGATCAGGAGCGCGGAGCGGGGTTCCGGCCGGTCGCCGTCGGCGCCGGTCACGGAACAGACCGTCCACGGCGCGGTCGACAGCCCGTTCGGGCCGGGCAGGGAGTCGGGTGCGTCGGCGATGCCCAGCGGGAGGCCGCGCGGCACCCCGGCGATGGACCGGCGGGAGACCAGCACCGTCTTGGGCCGTTCGGCCCCGATGATGAGCAGGGCCGACGCGTAGTTGAGGACCGGGTGCAGCCGCTGGTCGCGGTAGACGAACCGGGCGCCGGACTCCTTCTCCACGATCACCGCGGCCTCGTCACGCCACTTGCTTCCGCCCCCGGCGAACAACCCGTACAGGGCGAAACCGCCCAGGGCGATCACCGCCACCAGCACGCTGGCCAGCCCCGCCCCCGCCAACCGCCGGAACGGCGACTGCGCGGGGTCGGTCTCCCGCATCACCAGGGCGGCGACCGCCCGTTGGACGGTGAACTGGTACGAGTGCAGCTGGTCCTGCCGCGACGGCATGGAATCCCCTCCGGTGGCGGGCTCGGCGCACAGGATAAGCGTTGCGTCGATGTCCCGAGGACCCTGCGTCGCCGAGGTGGCATGTTGATACCCCAGGGGGTATGCTCGGTCGTGGAGGTGACGAGGTGAAGTTGCGACCCGAGATGACGGCGGACGCGCTGACCCGGTTGAAGCGGGCGCGCGGCCAGTTGAACGCCGTGATCGAGATGATCGAGACCGGGCAGGACTGCCGGGAGACCCTGACCCAGCTGGCCGCCGTCTCGAAGGCGGTGGACCGGGCCGGTTACAAGCTGATCGCCTCCGGCATGCGGCACTGCAACCTGGCGCGCGAGCGCGGCGAGCAGCCGGAGATGACCGAGGACGAGCTGGAGAAGCTGTTCCTCGCCCTGTCCTGACCCCGTGACGACCCGACCGTTCGTGGCGTGACCGCGCCGCGAACGGGTAGTCCGCGCGCGTGACACCGACCCAGGCGGACGTCTGTTCACCACATACCCCCCGGGGTATCAGCCGAGATCGAAGGAGCTCCCCATGACCGTGCAGGTGTCCGTCATCGCGACGTCGTCACTCGGCGACCGCAGCTACCTGGCCGACGACGGCCAGGTGGCCGTCGTGGTCGACCCGCAGCGCGACATCGACCGGGTCCTCCACCTCGCCGGCCGGCGGGGCGTCCGGATCACCCATGTGGTCGAGACGCACATCCACAACGACTACGTCTCCGGTGGGCTGCAGCTGGCCCGGATCACCGGCGCCCACTACCTCCTGGCGGCGGCCGACGAGGTCGACTTCGAGCGCGTCGCGGTCTCGGACGGCGACACCGTTCCCGTCTCCGACTCGCTGCGCCTGCGGGTGGTCGCCACACCGGGGCACACCTTCCACCACCTGTCGTACGTCCTGGACGAAGCCGCAGACGGCGGCTGGCGACCGGCCGGCGTCTTCACCGGTGGCTCGCTGCTGTTCGGCACCACCGGGCGGACCGACCTGCTCGGCAAGCAGCACGCCCACGACCTCGCCCACCGGCAGCACGCCTCCGCCCGGCGACTCGCCGACCTGCTGCCGGACGGCGCTCAGGTCTGGCCGACCCACGGCTTCGGCAGCTTCTGCTCGGCCAGCCAGGCCGACGCCCCCGAGTCGACGATCGGGCGGGAGCGGCAGGCCAACCCCGTACTCCGGCTGGCCGCCGACGACTTCGTGACCGGGACCCTCGCCGGATTGGACGCCTACCCGGCCTACTACGCCCACATGGGTGTGGCCAACGCCGCCGGGCCGGCACCGGTCGACCTCACCCCGGTCGCCCGCGCCGACGCCGCTGAGCTGCGCGAGCGGATCGCCGCCGGTGAGTGGGTGGTCGACCTGCGCCACCGCAAGGCGTACGCCGCATCCCACCTGGCCGGCACGGTCAGCCTCGGGCTCGACGGCCCGATGTCCACCTGGCTCGGTTGGCTCATCGACTGGAATGTGCCGATCACCCTGCTGGCCGAGACGCCCGAACAGGTCGCCGACGCCCAGCGCGAACTGGTGCGCATCGGCATCGACCGGCCCGCCGCCCAGGCCACCGGCGAGACCACCCGGTGGGCGGCCGACCGCGAGCACCTGCGGGAGCTGCGGATGACCGACTTCGCCGCGCTGGCCGCGGCGCGGGCCGGGACCACGCCCTCGGGGCTGCCCGCACCGGACGTCGTCCTCGACGTGCGGATGACCAACGAGTGGACCTCCGGTCACATCGACGGGGCGGTGCACATCCCGCTGCCCGACCTGCCGAAGCGCCTCTCCGACGTGCCCGCCGGCACCGTGTGGGTGCACTGCGGCTCCGGCTACCGGGCCACCGCCGCCGCCTCGCTGCTGGCGAACGCGGGCCGCGACGTCGTCGTCATCGACGACAGGTTCGGCGAGGCCGAAGCGGCCGGCGTCGCCATGGCCGAGCAGGGCTTTCCCCGCTAGTGACCACCGCCCGGCCGCCGCCGACCGGGCGGCGGCCGGGCCTTGCCCCCGTCGCCCCGACCACCCCAGAACGAGGAGAACATGAGCACCTCCGGAAACATCCGCCCCGCCACCCTCGACGCCACCACCCTGCGCGAGCTGATCGACTCCGGTCGGGCCCCCCGCCTGCTCGACGTACGAACCCCGGCGGAGTTCGAGACCTCGCACGTCCCCGGCGCCTACAACGTGCCGCTCGACCTGCTCAAGGAGCACCGCGAGGAACTGCGCAACCACCTCGACGAGGACGTGGTGCTGATCTGCCGCTCGGGCGCCCGCGCCACCCAGGCCGAGCAGGCGCTCGCCGGGGCCGGGCTGCCCAACCTCAAGGTGCTGGACGGCGGCATGCTCGCCTGGCAGGCCGCCGACGCCCCAACCACGCGGGGCACCCCGCGCTGGGACCTGGAGCGGCAGGTCCGCCTGGTTGCCGGCTCGATCGTGCTGGTCAGCGTCCTCGCCTCGGTGTTCGTGCCCGGCCTGAAGTGGGTCGCCGGCTTCATCGGCGCCGGCCTCACCTTCGCTGCCGTCACCAACACCTGCGCGATGGGCATGCTGCTCGGCAAGCTGCCGTACAACCGGGGCGCCAGCTGCGACCTGGACACCATCGTCGGGCAGCTGCGCGACGGCGCGACTGCCGGGCGGCGGTCGTGACCGGAAGCCTCGCGCTGACCGTCGGGCTGGCCGTGCTGATCGGGATCAGCCTCGGCCTGCTCGGCGGCGGCGGGTCCATCCTGGCCGTGCCGCTGCTGGTCTACGTCGCCGGCCTGCCCGCGAAGGAGGCGATCGCCACCTCGCTGCTCGTCGTCGGGGTGACCAGCGCGGTGGGTGTGCTGCCGCACGCGCGTGCCGGCCGGGTCCGGTGGCGGACCGGCCTGGTCTTCGGCGTCGCCGGCATGGCCGGCGCGTACGCCGGCGGCCGGCTCGCCGCGTTCGTGCCGGCGGCGGTCCTGCTCACCGGCTTCGCGCTGATGATGCTGGCCACCGCGGCCGCGATGATCCGGGGCCGGCGCGACACCGGCGGTAGGCCGGTGCCGCACGAGCTTCCGGTGTCGCGGGTGGTGCTGGACGGCGTCGTCGTCGGCCTGGTCACCGGGCTGGTCGGCGCCGGCGGCGGCTTCCTCGTGGTGCCCGCCCTCGCCCTGCTCGGTGGCCTGCCCATGCCGGCGGCGGTCGGCACCTCGCTGGTGGTCATCGCCATGAAGTCGTTCGCCGGCCTGGCCGGCTACCTGTCCAGCGTCAGCGTGGACTGGGGGCTGGCCGCCGCGGTGACCGCCGCCGCGGTGGTCGGCAGCCTCGCCGGCGGCCGGATCGCCGGGCGCGTCCCGGAGCAGGTACTGCGCACGGCGTTCGGCTGGTTCGTCGTGGCGATGGGCGTCCTCGTCCTCGGCCAGCAGATGCCCGGTCAGCTGCGTGGCGACCCGCTGTTCTGGGTCGCAGCCGGCGGCCTCGCCGCCACGGTCGCGGCCGTCGCGCTGCTCGCCGCCGCGTGCCGGGGCGGGCACGGGTGGATCCCGACACCGGTGTGCCGCGTGCTGCGGGCGGTCGCCCCACGGTGAGAAGCTGACCCGGGAGAGGATGCGGTCATGGACAGCGACGAGTGGGACGCGCGGTACGCATCCACGCCGGATCTGGTCTGGACGGACGAGCCGAACCGGTTCGTCGTCGAGGAGTTGGCCGACCTCCCGCCCGGCCGGGCGGTGGACCTCGCGGCCGGCGAGGGACGCAACGCGGTCTGGCTGGCCCGGCAGGGCTGGCAGGTCACCGCGGTGGACTTCTCGCCGGTCGCCGTCGCCCGGGGCCGCACGTTGGCGGCGAGCCGGAACGTCACGGTGGACTGGCACGTCGCCGACGTCACGACGTGGCTGCCGGAGCTCGGGGCGTACGACGTCGTCCTGGTCGCCTACCTGCACCTGCCGCCGGACGACCTCGCCCGGGTGCTGGCCGGCGCGGGAGCCGCGCTCCGCCCGGGCGGCCGGGTCGTGGTCGTCGGTCACGACCGCGCCAACCTGACCGGCGGCACCGGCGGTCCGCAGGACCCGGAGATCCTGCACACCCCGGAGGCGGTGGTCGCCGCGCTCGCCGGCCTGCGCGTGGTCCGGGCGGAGACGGCCCGCCGGCCCGTCGCCCGCCCCGACGGCACGACGGTCGACGCCCTCGACACGGTGGTCGTCGCCGTCCGCCCGGCGGACGATAGCTGAGTCGGCACCGGCCCGGGCGCCGCGCGGTGCCCACCGCGCCCCGGGTGCCGCTCACCTCCCGCCGCCGGTAGCATCCGGCCCGTGGGCGCACGGTTCGAGGAGTTGGCCTGGCGGGAGACGCCGATCGGCGCCATCAGCCTGCGCCGGCGCCGCGACCCCGCCCTCGACGTCGACGTGTACGAGGTGAAGCTCGACGACGACTTCCTCATGTCGAGCCTGTTCCCGGTCGCCGAGATCGAGCTGGCCCGGCTGGGTCTGGCTCCGCTGGCCCGGGGCGACCTCGACGTGGCCGTCGGCGGCCTGGGGCTGGGTTTCACCGCCCGTACCGTGCTGGAGGACGACCGGGTCGCCTCGATGCTGGTGGTGGAGGCGGTCGAGGACGTGCTCGACTGGCACCGGCGTGGCCTGCTGCCCTTCGCGGCCGGGCTCGCCGGCGACCCCCGCACCCGTTTCGTCCGCGCGGACTTCTTCGCCGCCGTCGCCGGGGGCGCCGGCCTCGACCCGGAGCACCCGGGGCGGCGGTTCGACGCGGTGCTCCTCGACATCGACCACTCCCCGCGCAACGTCCTGCACCCCAGCCACGCCGCCTTCTACACGTGGGACGGGTTGCGCCGGCTCGCCGCCTGCCTGCGGCCGGACGGTGTGTTCGCGCTCTGGTCCGACGACCCGCCCGACGCCGCCTTCACCGAGGTCCTCGCGCGGGTGTTCGCGGCGGTGGAGCCGCACGTCGTCCGTTTCCCGAACCCGCTGACCGGCGGCGAGTCCGCGAACACGGTGTACGTCGCGCACACTCCGGTTTGAGGTTGTTGTCGCAGGTCGACAGGGCATCGGCCGCCGCCGTCCTGGCACGTCAGGCGACCGGCGGGTCGCTCACGCGGCATGGAGCGCGTACACCGGTGAACCTACGGAGACGTAGGTTACCGGCGCGTAGTTTAGGCTGGGGCGGGCCACGTCTCCCGAAGCGCGGCTCGACGGCGCGTCACCAGCGAGGAGAGACATGGACCTGAGCGTCGAGCGACCCTGGCTGCGCAGCTACCCCCCGGGCGTGCCGGCGACCATCGCCCCGTCGGACGAATCACTGGTCGACCTGTTGCGCGCCGCCGCCCGCCGGTTCGGCTCCCGGGTCGCGCTGGACTTCTTCGGCGCCACCACCACGTACGCGGAACTCGACGCCCAGGTGACCCGGGCAGCCGAGGCGCTGCGCCGCCTCGGCGTCGGCCGGGGCGACCGGGTGGCGCTGGTGCTGCCGAACTGCCCGCAGCACGTCGTCGCCTTCTACGCGGTGCTCCGGCTCGGCGCGGTGGTGGTCGAGCACAACCCGCTCTACACCGAGCAGGAGCTCGCCCACCAGCTCGCCGACCACGGTGCCCGGGTCGCCGTGGTCTGGGACAAGGTCGCCCCGCTGGTGCTCGGCACGGCCGGCGCCACCGACGTGCAGACCGTGGTCGCGGTGGACCTCAGCGCGGCACTGCCCCGGCTCAAGCGCTGGGCGCTGCGGCTGCCGCTGCCGAAGGTCCGCGCCGCCCGGGCCGCGATGACCGCGCCCGCGCCGGGCGCGCTGTCCTGGGAACGCATCGTGGCCGCCGCCGGCCCGCTGGCCGCCGACCACCCCGCGCCCGGGCCGGACGACACCGCGCTGCTCCAGTACACCGGCGGCACCACCGGCACGCCGAAGGGCGCCGTCCTCACGCACCGCAACCTGCGCGCCAACGCCGCGCAGGGCCGTGCGTGGGTGCCGGGCCTGCGGGACGGCGCCGAGACGGTGTACGCCGTGCTGCCTCTGTTCCACGCGTACGGGCTGACGCTGTGCCTCACCTTCTCGGTGAGCATCGGCGCGACGCTCGTGCTCTTCCCCCGTTTCGACCTGGACCAGACCCTCGACGCGGTGCGCCGCCGACCCCCCACGTTCCTGCCCGCCGTGCCACCGATCTACGACAAGCTCGCCACCGCGGCCCGGGAGCGCGGGGTGGACCTCACCTCGGCCCGGTACGCGATCTCCGGCGCGATGGCGCTGCCCCCGGCCACGGTCGAGCTGTGGGAGTCGGTGACCGGTGGGCTGCTGGTCGAGGGCTACGGGATGACCGAGACGTCCCCGGTGGCGCTGGGCAACCCGGTGTCGCCGGAGCGGCGGCCCGGCACCGTCGGCGTGCCGTTCCCGTCCACCGAGATCCGCATCGTCGACCCGGAGGACCCGTCCCACGACCGTGCCCCCGGCGTGGCCGGCGAGCTGCTGGTCCGCGGCCCGCAGGTGTTCGCCGGCTACTGGCGACGGCCGGAGGAGACGGCGGCGGTGCTGCTGCCCGACGGCTGGCTGCGCACCGGGGACGTCGTCGAGATGGACCCGGACGGGTTCGTCCGGGTGGTCGACCGGATCAAGGAGCTGATCATCACCGGCGGTTTCAACGTCTACCCGTCCGAGGTGGAGGAGGCCCTGCGGCGGGTGCCCGGTGTCCTCGACGCCGCGGCGGTGGGGCTGCCCGCGTCCGGCGGGGGCGAGGAGGTCGTCGCCGCGGTGGTGCTGCACGCCGACTGCACCACGGACGAGGCGGGCATCCGCGCGGCGTGCCGGCAGCACCTGACCGCGTACAAGGTGCCGCGGCGGGTGATGGTGGTCGAGGACCTGCCGCGGTCGCAGATCGGCAAGGTGCTGCGCCGGGAGGTCCGCGACCGGCTGCTCGCCGGCTGACCGCGTACGCTCAGCCGCGCCGCAGGCCCTCGATCGCCGCGTACAGGTCGGCCTGGTCGATGGGGCCCGCCGGCCTCCCGCCGGTGGCCTCACGCATCGCCTTGGCGAGTTGCACCCGGCGCAGCACCTCGCGGATGTCCGCGCCGGTCAACCCCGCGCTGACGGCGGCGAGGGCGGCGGGGTCGACGTCGTCGGCGAACATCCGGAAACCCGCGTGGTCGTGCCGGACGACGAGGTCACGGATCATCCTGGCGATGATCTGGGCCCGGCCCGCCTCGTCGGGTGGCGGGATGGACAGCTTCACGTCGAACCGGCCGGAGCGGACCAGCGAGGCGTCCACCCGCTGCGGGAAGTTGGTGGTGGCCACGACGATGACGTGCGGGTTCTCCTCGAAGAGGGTGTTCATCTCCTGCTTGAAGATGCCCGCCACCGCGTTGACCGCCTGGCTGGCCGCGTCGCCGCCGGCGCCCGCGTAGCTGATGATGCTGTCGAACTCGTCGAAGAGCAGCACGGTCGGCTGCCGGTAGCGGCGCGCCTCGCGGAAGATCTGCTTGATGTTGCGCTCCGAGCCGCCGAGCCACTTGTCGAGGATCTCCGGCGTGCGGATCTCGCGGAAGTCCGCTCCGATCTCGTTGGCGAGCGCGCGGGCCAGCATCGTCTTGCCGGTGCCGGGTGGCCCGTACAGGAGGATGCCCTGCGGCCGGCGGGCGCCCCACCGGGCCATGACGGCGGGGTGGCGGAACGAGATCGCGATCTCCCGGAACCGCGCCACCACGTCGTCGAGGCCGCCGACCTGGTCGAGGGTCACCGACTCACTGCCCGCCGGGGGCGCCGGTGGGGCGGCCCGCGGTGCCGGCCGGGCCGGCGCGACGGTCCGGCGCAGCGCGTACGCCCGGCCGTCCAGCACCCGGGGCTCGGGCTCGTCACCGGCGAGGTCGCGGACGGTCTGGAGAGCGAGCCCGACGAGGGCGCGCAGGTGTGCGACGGTGACCTCCTCGGCGGGCACCGTGGCGCGGAGGATCACCAGCCGCTCACCGTCGACCTCGGTCACGTCCTGCTCGGGGCGCAGGCCCAGCGCGGCCGCCTCCCCGCGAACCTCGGCGGCGGCCGGGTCGACGGGACCCGGCCGGTCCGAGACGACCGTGCCGGCGGAGCCGCCCCCGGTGCCGGCCGGGCGGCCGAGCCGCCGTGACGCCTGCGCCGCGAGCCGTCCGGCGCGCCGGGCGAGCGGCCCGCCCGGATCGGCGGTGAGGTGCCGGGCGAGCAGCCAGCCGGCCGGGCCGGCGACCCCGAGGGCCAGCAGGCGCAGGGCACCGGCCGCAAGCCCGCCCGACGCGCGGATCTCGGCGGTCAGCCGGCACGCGGCGTCCACTGTGTGCAGGGTGAGGCGCACGCCGGTGACCGGTGGGGGCAGCGGCCCGTCCAGCGGCAGCAGGACCGGCCCGAAGCGGGCGGCGGCCAGGAGCCCTTCCGGGTCGTCGATGCTCACCCGCGCGCCGAACCGCTGCACGCGGTCCACGCCCGGCCGGTGCTGGTCCGGCATGATCTTCCGCCCTTCCTGCGGCAGCGACCACACCGAGTCTGGCAGCGGATCCGCCCCGCCGCCACCGGCCCGCTCCTGGCCCACCGGCCCGAACGGCGCGGAGCGGCGCAGGCGGTGGTCAGCGGCGGCGGCTCACCCTGCGACGGACCTGGGCGAGGACGCGGTTCGGGGTCACCGGCACCACGGCGATCATCAGCCGGCCGGACTCGTCCATGACCGGCGTGAGGACGTACAGGCGGGCCCCGCGCCGGCGCACCAGCGGCGCGGTCACCCGCAGTCGGGGTGCCCGCAGGGCGGTCGAGCCGGCCGCCCCGGTGGCCCGGTGCAGCCCTTGGGCGAGCCCCGGGTCGAACCCACCGACCTGGGCGGACACCGCCCGCCGCCGGCCGGTGGGCCCGGTCGCGGCGAGCAGGTCGGCGGCGCGGAACCGGATCCGCAGCGTGGTCCCGTCCGGGCCGGCTGTCACTGTCTCGGTGTCGGCGAGGATCTCCTCGGCGCTGACGCTGAGCGGCGGGAGATCCGGCACGGGCGTCGTCGCGGTCACGGTGAGCACCCGCTCCCCCCGCCGGTCGGTCTCCCAGCCGAGACCGGTGACGTCCAGCTTCGCGACCCAGTCCGGTGCCGTGGTGACGTCGAAGCACGAGTCGGGCACGCCGGCCCGGAACCCGGGATACGCGGCGTACCGGCGGCCGTCCTCGACGACCGTGGGCGGCACCCCCGTACGGGCGTCCCGGCGGATCACGGCGAGCAGGTCGTCGAGGCTGCCGTCGCGGGTCAGGGCGAGCCGGATGCGGGTCTCCGCGTTCAGTTCGCCCGCGATGTCGTCGGTGAGGTACGCGGCCACGAGCCGCCCGATGCCGTCGTGCACCCGCTGCTGGGTGTCGCGGTCCAGCCGCAGCAGGTCGTCCTCCAGCAGTTTGGCGATCTCGTGGTCGAAGCGTCGGGCCATGACCGCGTCCCGCTGCTTGCCGGGGCCGATCAGGTCGGCCACGAACGCCGTGGTCGCCTCCACGGTGCGCAGCCGGTCCAGGTGGCGGCTCAGGTACGTGATGTTGGTGGCGTTGAACCGCCGCACGGCGTAGTAGAACTCGTAGTCGGCCAGCACCGAGATGCGCCGCGCCCGGTAGCAGGCCTCCAGGGTGAACGGAAGGTCACTGCCGAGGGGCAGGTCCTCCCGGTAGCGGATCCGGTGCCGTTCCAGCAGCTCGCGCCGGAACAGCTTGGTGTTGGCCAGCGACCTCGGCAGCGGCGAGTCGAACAGGTCCACGTCGACCCGGTTGGCCGCGAAGATGTCCTGGTAGATGTGTCGGCTGTTGACGCCGACCACCTTGCCGAGCACGACGTCGGAGTCCCACTCGTCGGCGGCGGTGACCAACCGTTCCAGCGCCTCGGGGCCGAGGTGGTCGTCGGCGCCGACGAAGAAGACGTACCGGCCGGTGGCGGCGTCGAGCGCCCGGTTGCACGGTCCGGCGGGGCCGCCGGAGTTGGCCTGGTGGATGACGATGAACACGCCGGGGTACCGGGCGGCGAACCGGTCCAGTTCGGCGCCGCTGCGGTCGGTCGACCCGTCGTCCACGGCCACGACCTGCAGCCGGTCCAGCCCGATCGTCTGGCCCACGAGGGAGTCGAGGCAGCCGGTCAGGTACGGCATGGTGTTGTAGACCGGCACCACCACGCTGACGGCGGGCGTGCTCACGGCGCCTCCACCGGGGTGGGCGCGCCGGCACCGGCCAGCAGCCGGCGGTAGAGCGCGTCGAGGCGGTCCGCCTGCGCCTCCCACGTCCACCCGGGCAGCGGCGAGTCCGGGCCGTCGTAGACCTGGCGGTACCGCCGCGGGTCGGCGAGCACGGCCCGCACCGCGCGGGCCAGGTCGGCGGTGTCGCCGGCCCGGAACACCTCACCCTGCCCCGTGGCGCGGACGGTGTCGGCCATCGTACGGACGTCGCTGACCACGATTGGCAGCCCTGCGTGGGCGTACTCGAAGAACTTCGTGATCAGGGCGATCTCGTGGTTCGGCCAGTGGTGGATCGGGATCAGGCCCACGTCGGCGGCGCTGAGGAAGGCGCTCACCTGCCCGTGCGGCACGTACGGCACGGGATGCAGCCGCTCCGCGACGCCGAGCCGGTCGGCGAGGGCCCGCAGGTGCTGGACGTACGTCGCGGACGGGTCGGCGATCACCAGCGCGAGGTGGGCGCCGGGCAACCGGGGCAGCGCCTCGACCGCGGTGGCCACCCCGCGCTGCTCGGCGAGCGCACCGCTGTAGACGAGCAGCGGGGTGTGCGGGCCGACCCCGCAGAGGTCACGCAGGTCGGGCACCTCCGCTCCCCCGGGTGTCGGGGCGACCGACGCCGGGGCGTTGAGCAGCACGGTCGGACGCTCCGCCAGCCGGTGCTCCTCCTGCAGCAGGTCGGCCAGGGTCTCCGACACGGTCACCACGGCGTCGGCGTGCGACACGTACTCCCGCACGTACGCGAGGTGGGCCGGCAGCCACCGCACGTTGTCGCGGCGGGGCTTCGCGCCGGGCAGCCACTCGTGCGCGTCCCACACGAGCTTCACGTCCCGGCCGGCGGCCCGCGCCCGGTCCACCGCGCGCGCGGCCACGCCGAGCATCCGGAAGTCGTGGGCGTGGATCAGGTCCGGCGCCAGGGCGTCGACGACCGGCCCGAACACCCGCTCGTACGTCCACAGCCCCGGTTCCAGCCGCCGCCACGCCCGGTCGCCGGAGACCGCACCCCAGAGGAGGACCTGGGCGTGCTCGACCGGCCGCCGGGCCAGCCGTGCCGCCCGCAGCACCGGCCCGCCCCGGGCGACCAGCCGCTGCCGCAGCGTACGCCGCCCGCCGGGGGGCGCCCCGCCGCCCATCGGCAGCACGCGGACGTGCGCGTCGCCGAGCCGCCACTCCCGCTCGACGCGGGCGCAGCCCAGCAGGGTGACCGCCCAGCCCGCGTCGGCGGCCGAGCGGGCCGCCTTCTGCACCCGGGAGTCGCCGTCCACCCCGTTGTCCACGAGCATGACCACCCGGCCACCGCCGGTCGCGGTGACACCGTCGAGCCGCACGAATTGTTCTCCGATTCCTGACGTCAGCGGATGCCCGGCGAGTGTACGGCAGTTCCGGTCTCCGGAATCGTTGCACCGCCGCGCTTTCGCGCCACCCGACGGTTCGGCCACGAGCTGATTCCCCGCCGTATACGCTCTGGTCATCTTCCCCTCACCGCCGTTTTTCCTTCGGCCGGTTAGGTCATTCGCAGAGCCTCGTCCGGCGCCCGATGCCGCCCATTCGCCGGCGCACGAGGAAACCGCAATCAATGCGTAAGCGGGTATTCATGTCGCGTACACCTGACGTCAGCGTGGTCATCCCGACCTGCGACCGGCCGGACCTGGTGACCCGCGCGGTCCACACCGCCCTCGCCCAGACGGTGGCGGAGATCGAGGTCGTCGTCGTGGTCGACGGCGCGGACCCCGACACGCAGGCCGCTCTCGCCGCGATCCCCGACCCGCGCCTGCGGGTCCTGCCGCTGCCCGAGCGCGGTGGCGCGCCGAACGCCCGCAACGTCGGCGTCCAGGCCGCGCGTGCCCGCTGGACGGCGTTCCTCGACGACGACGACGAGTGGCTGCCCCGCAAGCTGGAGGTGCAGCTCGCGCTCGCCGCCACCGCGACCGTCGCGTCCCCGATCGTCGCCAGCCGCCTGGTGAACCGCACCCCGCGCGCTGAGTTCGTGCTGCCCCGCCGGCTGCCGGAGCCGGGCGAGCCGATCTGCGAGTACCTCACCGTGCGCCGGGGCCTGTTCCACGGCGACGGCTTCATCCAGACCTCGACGATCATGGCGCCGACCGAGCTGCTGCGCCGCGTGCCGTTCACCGTCGGCCTGCGCCGCCAACAGGAGCTGGACTGGACCCTGCGGGCACTCGCGCACGACGACGTACGGCTGCTGATGGCGCCCGAGCCGCTCGTGCTCTGGCACCAGGACGAGGACCGGCCGCGGATCAGCCTCTCCTCCCCGTGGGCGGCTCAGCTGGAGTGGCTGCGGTCCAGCCGTCCCCTGCTCACCCCCCGGGCGTACGCGGCCATCGCGCTGAGCGTCGTCGGCTCGATGGCGGCCACGACCCGCGACCCGAAGGTCTTCCGGACCGTGCTCGCCGACGCCCGCCGGCACGGGCGTCCGGGTGCCATCGACTACCTGACGTACCTGCAGATCTGGCTGATCCCGCCGCAACTCCGGCACAGTCTGCGGGACCGGATCCTGGACCGCCGTCGCCGCCCGGCCCCGCCCGCCCCACCGGCCGCCGCCGGGTCGGCCCGGCCCGCCGAACCGGGCCTCGCCGCCGCCGACTCCGGGAACCCGTGACCCGTGCCGCACGCTGAACAGGTGCCCCACGTCGTCATCTGGCGCAGCCACCTGCTGGCCGGCTCCGAGACGTTCATCCGCAACCAGGCCGACGCGCTGGCGGCCTGGCGCGCCACCTACCTCGGTGCGGTGCGGGTCGCCTCGACACTGTCCCGCGACACCGACGTGGTCGCGTTCGGCGACACCGCCCGCGACCGGCGGGCCCTGCTCGCGCTGAAGGCCACCGGCCGCTCCCCCCGGCTCACCCGGCTGCTGCGGCGGCTCCGGCCGGCACTGGTGCACGCCCACTTCGGCAACGACGGTTGGCTGGTCAGCCGCGCCGCCGCCGACCTGGACATCCCGCTGGTCGTCACCGTGCACGGCCAGGATGTCACCCGCCAGCCGGCCCTCCCGGGCCTGCGCGGCGCCCGCCAGCGGCACAACCTGCG
Source organism: Micromonospora sp. WMMC415 (assembly GCF_009707425.1). Lineage (GTDB taxonomy): Bacteria > Actinomycetota > Actinomycetes > Mycobacteriales > Micromonosporaceae > Micromonospora. The sequence goes on from NZ_CP046104.1 coordinate 4,551,657, forward strand.
CGTGGCGTTCGACCGGGCGGCGCTGGTCGTGGCCGTCAGCGAGTTCATCCGCGACCGGGCGGTCGCCCTCGGCGCGGACCCGGCGAAGGTCCGGGTGCACCACACCGGGGTGCCCGTCCCGCCCCTGCCGGCGCCCACCCCGCCCGGGTGGGACGTGGCGTTCGTCGGCCGGTTCGTCGAGAAGAAGGGCGTCGACGACCTCGTCGAGGCGCTCGGGTCGCTGCGGCCCCGGCGGCCCCGGGCGCTGTTCATCGGCGACGGGCCGCTGGAGGGGCCGCTACGCGCCCGCGCCGCCGAACTCGGCCTCGACGCCACCTTCCTCGGCGCGCAGCCACCGGAGGTGGTGGCCGATCACCTGGCGCGGTCGGCACTGCTCGCCGCACCGTCGAGGACCGCGGCGGACGGCGACTCCGAGGGGCTGCCCACCACCATCCTGGAGGCGGCGAGCCTCGGCCTGCCGGTCGTGGCGACGCACCACAGCGGCATCCCGGAGGCGGTCGTGCACGGCGAAACCGGCCTGCTCGGCGCCGAAGGCGACCGGGCCGCGCTCGCCGGCAACATCACCCGCCTGCTCGCCGACGACACCCTGCGGCGGCGGCTCGGCCGCGAGGCCCGCCGGCACGTCGAGGACCGCTTCGACCTGCACAAGCAGACCCACCGGCTGGAGAAGCTGTACGACGCCGTCGCCGCCGGGCACGCGGCTGGGTCCGGTCGCGGTACCGCGTAGGGCCGGACGGGAGTCCGAGCCCTCAGCACTCGTCCGGGTCAGCGCCCCGAGCCTGGTGCGGCCGGTGCTCCGTGATCCACGCTTCCACGTCCTCCACCAGCCATACCGCTCCCCCGGCCAGCCGATCGAAGGGCTCCGGGAAGTCGGGCCGGGAGACGATCTGCACGATGCGCGCCCGGGAGACACCGAGGCGCTCCTGCAACTCGGCGCTGCCGTACAGCCTGCGAACCATGGATCGACGCTATGCAACCCGAGACTAGCGCATATGACAGCTGTCATACTTGACACTGTCGTGTGCGGCAGGAAAGGTGAGGGTCGAGGTGGTCGCCACGTGAACGGAGGCAGGGCATGTCGAACTACCCGATCCCCTACCGGGACGATGACCAGCGGCTCGACGACGAGCTGCTCCGAGACGTACGCGATGCGCTGCTCAAGCGCGGCTTTCCTGAGCTGACGAAGGTCGACTACGGGCTGCTGGAGGTCATGCTGGTCCGGTTCGTCTACGCGAAGCGACGGCAGGTCTCGGTCACGGTCACCGACTGACAGGGTCAGGCGCCCGTCGCGGCGAGGGCCGGGGTCGGACGGTCGTCGACCCGGCCACGCGGCTTGCGGTTCGGCAGCGACAGCCGGATGACCTTCCACCAGGCGGAGGCGACCTGCTTCGGCAGGGAGCCGGAGGTGTACTTCAGGCCGTACCGGTCGAAGAGCGCCCGTACCTCGGGGGCGATCTCCTGGTAGCGGTTGCTCGGGAGATCCGGGAAGAGGTGGTGCTCGATCTGGAACGACAGGTTGCCGGTCATGAGGTGCAGCAGCCGGCTGCCGCTGATGTTGGCGGAGCCGAGCATCTGCCGCAGGTACCACTCGCCGCGCGTCTCGCCCTCGATTGAGGTCTTTTCGAAGGTCTCCACGCCGTTCGGGAAGTGCCCGCACATGATCACCGAGTGGCTCCACAGGTTGCGGATCAGGTTGGCGGTGAACGTCGCGGCGAGCGTGCTGAGGAAGGACGGCCCGGAGAGCAGCGGGTGCAGCACGTAGTCCTTCAGCACCTGGCGGCGGATCTTGCGACCGACCGCGCGGGCCCGGGCCCGGAACTCCGGATCCCGGTGCCGGCCGTTCTTCAGGTTGTGGCCCAGCTCCAGGTCGTACGCCGCGATGCCGTACTGGAAGAAGCAGGCGTTGATGAAGTTCCACAGCGGCTGGCCAAGGTAGACCGGGTGCCAGGGCTGGTCCTCGTCGACCCGCATGATGCCGTACCCGAGGTCGTTGTCCTTGCCGACCACGTTGGTGTACCGGTGGTGCAGCTGGTTGTGCGAGTGCTGCCACTGGTCGGGCGGGGAGACGTGGTCCCAGTCCCAGGTGGTGGAGTGGATCTTCGGATCGCGCATCCAGTCCCACTGGCCGTGCAGGACGTTGTGCCCGATCTCCATGTTGTCGAGGATCTTGGCCACGGCGAGGCCGGCGGTGCCGACGACCCAGGCCGGCGGGAAGAGCGAGAAGAGTAGCACCACCCGGCTGCCGAGTTCGAGCTTGCGGTGGGTGGAGATGACCTTGCGGATGTACGCGGCGTCCCGCTCACCCCGGTCGGCCAGGACCCGGTCCCGGATCGCGTCGAGTTCCTTCCCGATGACCTCGATGTCCTCGGCGGTGAGGTGGGCGATCGGGTTGACGGGCTTGCGCTGGATGACGGTCACGTGGGCACTCCGGTCAGTGGTCGATGTCGCAGGGGCCGGCCGCTGCCGACACGCAGGTCTGGATGAGGACGCCGTCGCCGGGGACCGCCGTGGTGAGCGCCCCGTTGCGCAGGTCGCGAACCGCGCCCTGGCGCAGCGGCAGGACGCAGCCGAAGCAGATGCCCATCCGGCAGCCCGAGGGCATGAGCACTCCGGCCGCCTCACCGGCGTCGAGCAGCGGCGTGGCGCCGTCGGCGGTCACGGTCACACCGGCCCGGCCGAAGGTGACCGTGCCGCCCTCGCCGGGTGAGATGACGGTCGGCCGGAACCGCTCGGTGTGCAGCCGCTCCGCCCGACCGGCGGTGGACCAGTGGGCCTCCAGGGCGTCGAGCAGCCCGACCGGGCCGCACGCCCAGGTCTGCCGGTCGAGGTGGTCCGGCACCAGGTCGGCCAGGTCGGCGATGGTGAGCACGCCGTCGTGGTCGGTGTGCCGCTCCACCAGCCGCAGCGCGCCGGCCGCGGCGAGGCCCCGCAGCTCCGAACCGAAGATCACGTCCGCCGGTGTCGGCGCGGAGTGCACGAGCGTGACGTCGGCGCCGGCGAGGACGCCGCTGCGCAGCATCCCCATGACCGGCGTGATCCCGCTGCCCGCGGTCACGAACAGCACGCCCGCCGGCGTCGGCGTGGGCAGGACGAAGTCACCCGTCGCCTGGTCGAGCTGGACGATCGTGCCGGGGCGGACCCGCCGGACGAGATGGTTGCTGACCACCCCGTCCGGGATCGCCTTCACGGTGATCGCGATGGGGTCGCGGCGGCCACCGAGGGCCGAGGTCACCGAGTACGCCCGCCACTGCCGTACGCCGTCGACGTCCACCCCGAGGCGGACGTACTGCCCGGGGACGTGCCCCCGCCAGTCCCGCCCCGGCTGCACGATCACCGTGGCCGCGTCCCGGGTCTCCGGCCGCACCGCGAGGATCCGGCCCCTCAGGTCGGCGCCGGAGCGCAGCGGGGCGACCAGGTCGAGGTAGTCGTCGGGCAGCAGCGGGGTGGTGACCGCCGCGGCGAGCCGCAGGAACCGGCGCCGCAGCGACGCCGCCGCGGGTGGGCGCGGAACGGTGGTGGTCATATCCCGATAGTCGCGGCACACTGGCATAAAATCTTGGCCCGCGAAGGTGAACCGGGCCTGTCGATTTGTGCGGGAGGAACAACAATGGCGGACCGCTCCGAGGCGACGCGCCGCGCCGCCGGGCTCGCCCTCGACGAGGGGGTGGCCCGCGGCCTCCGCGACCGGTTGCCCCTGCTCGCCGAGCGGACCGTCACCGCGATCACCGCCGAGGTGCCCAGCTACTCCGGCACCCTGACCGGCCAGATGCGGGACAAGATCGAGACCGCGGTGCAGATCGCGCTCGGCAACTTCCTGCAACTGCTCGAACGCTCCCACGCCACGGACCCGAGCACCCCCCTGGTCCCCGCGCTGGAGGCCGCGTACGCCCTCGGCAGCGGTGAGGCCCGTTCGGGGCGGAGCATGGACGCGCTGCTGGCCGCGTACCGGGTGGGAGCGCGGGTCTCCTGGCGGGAAATGTCCACCATCGCGGTGCGCGGCGGGCTCCCGGCGGTGACCGTCGCCGACTTCGCCGAGCTGATGTTCGCCTACATCGACGAGCTGTCCGCCGCCAGCGTCGCCGGGCACGCCGACGAGCTGGCCAGCGCCGGCCGGGCCCGCCGGCGCAACCTGGAGCGCCTTACCCAGCAGCTGGTCACCGGCGCGGCCGAGGACGTGCTGCTGCGCAGCGCCGAACGAGCCGACTGGCCGCCGCCGCAGACGCTCACCGTCGTACTCCTCCCCCGGGCCAACCTGCGCGCGGCGCTCGCGCTGCTTCCGGCGCAGACCCTGGAGAGCGGCGACGACCTGCCGGGCGCCGCGGTCGGCGAGGAGTTGGCCGTGCTGCTCGTCCCCGACGCGCACGGCGACCGGCGGCGGCAGCTCACCCGGACGCTGCACGGCCGCCGCGCCGTGCTCGGCCCCGCGCGGCCGTGGACGCGGGTGACGTACTCGTGGCAGCGGGCCACCCGAGCCCTCGCGCTCGGGCTGCGCCCGGCCGACGACGGGCCGCCGCTGGACACCGAGGCGCACCTCGCCGAACTGCTGCTCGGCATGGACCCGGAGGGCCTCGCTGACCTGCGCGCCCGCGTGCTGGCCCCGCTGGCGGCGCTGCCGCCGACCACCGCCGAGCGGCTCGCCGAGACGCTGCGCTCCTGGCTGCTGCACCACGGCCGCCGTGACGACGTCGCCGCCGACCTGTTCGTGCACCCGCAGACGGTGCGCTACCGGATGGGCAAGCTCCGCGAGCTGTACGGGGACCGCCTGCACGACCCCGCCACGGTGCTCGACCTCACCCTCGCGCTGGCGTTCCCGGCCCGCGACCGGGCCGACGAACCGGCCGGCTGAGCGGCCCGGACCGCGCGGCGGTCCGCATCAGGGTTTCCGCCGGGCTCGGGGGCGCGCCGGGGACGGGCCGGCGTCGGTCGGCTGCGCCTCCGCCACCGCCTCGCAGAGGTCGGTCAGCGGGTCACGGCGCTGCGCCGCACAGGCGACCCGTCGCAGCAGGGTCCGGAAGGCGGCGGTGTCGGCGGGATCGAGGGCGCCGAGCACGTGCGACTCCACCTGCCGCAGCGCCCGCTGGCGTTCCCGCCAGGCGACCCGGCCCTCGTCGGTGGCGCAGACCAGGCGGCTGCGCCGGTCGGCGGGATCGGCCCGGCGCAACACGAGCCCGCGCCGCTCCAGGTCGTCGATCAGGTACGTGAGCACGGTCCGGTCGATGCCGAGTTCCTCGGCGATCGCGCCCTGGTTGCGGACCGGCTCCCGGACCGCCGCCGACAGCACCTGGTAGCCCCGGGGCCCACCGGGTATGTCCTCCAGTGCCCGGTCGGCGGCCCGGACGTAGGCGCGGAAGACGACGCCGAGCATCCAGCCGAGGTCGTCGTCGAGCGGGTCCGGCCGTGGGTGTGCCGCCGTCGCACCGGTCATCCGCCCAGGATAGCTGAGCTGGACAGACCTTGTTGGCAACAGATGTTCTGTGTGGCATAACATCTGTCTGACAGCACTTCAGGGGAGGACTCCGATGAGCGACCACGGCCACCCACTGACCTTCGGGTCGTTCCTGACACCGGCCAACGCCGACCCGGATCGGGTGGTGGCGCTCGCCGCCCTGTCCGAGCAGGTCGGGCTGGACCTGGTCACCTTCCAGGACCACCCGTACCAGCCCGCGTACCTGGACACCTGGACGCTGCTCAGCTTCGTCGCCGCCCGCACCAGCAGGGTCCGGCTCTCCCCCAACGTCACCAATCTCCCCCTGCGGCCACCGGCCGTCCTCGCCCGCAGCGTGGCGAGCCTCGACCTGCTCAGCGGCGGGCGGATCGAACTCGGCCTGGGCGCGGGCGCGTTCTGGGACGCCATCGAGGCGATGGGCGGGCGACGGCTCACCCCGGCGGAGGGCGTACGGGCCCTCGAGGAGGCCATCGAGGTCATCCGCCAGACGTGGGACGCCGACACCCGCGGCGGCGTCCGGGTCGCCGGCGAGTTCCACCGCGTGGTCGGCGCGAAGCGCGGGCCCGTCCCCGCACACGACGTGGGAATCTGGCTCGGCGCCTACAAGCCGCGCATGCTGGCGTTGACCGGCCGCCGGGCCGACGGCTGGCTACCGTCGCTGGCGTACCTGCAGCCCGGCGACCTCGCCAGGGGCAACGCGATCATCGACGACGCCGCCCGGGAGGCGGGCCGGTCGCCGGGCGACGTCCGGCGACTGCTCAACGTCAACGGGCGGTTCGCCACCGTCGGCCGCGGGCCCCTGCACGGCCCCGCCGAGCAGTGGGCCGAGGAACTGGCGGACCTCGCCCTCACCGACGGGATCAGCACCTTCATCCTCGCCAGCGACGACCCCGACGACCTGCGCCGGTTCGCCGCCGAGGTGGCGCCCGCCGTCCGCGAACTGGTCGCCGCCGAGCGCGCCTCCGCCGCCGCGCGGCCCGACTCCGCGCCCGCCGACTCCGCTGCCGGGCCGGTCGAGCGGGACGCCACCGCCAGGCCGGGACCGGCGGAGGCCGTCGCGGCGGCCGGACCCCGGGCCGGCCGGCCCGCGCCCGCGGGCCGCAGCGCCTTCTCCGTCGTACCGACGCCGGACGACGGCGTCCGCCGCAGCGGCGAGCGGGTCTGGGACGAGTCCGCCCGCCCGACCGGCCCGGCCCGCGACCCCGACCGTACGTACGCGGCGCACGACCTGGCCACCAGCCAGCACCTCGTCGACGTGCACGACGGGCTGCGCGCCGAGCTGGCGCAGATCCACGACCTGATCGAGCAGGTGGCGGCCGGCACGATCGACGCCGGCACCGCCCGCTCCCACATCAACACCATGACGATGCGGCAGAACAAGTGGACCCTGGGCACCTACTGCGAGTCCTACTGCCGGTTGGTCACCACCCACCACACCATCGAGGACCGGTCGCTCTTTCCGCACCTGCGCCGCGGGGACGCCCGGCTCGCCCCGGTCATCGACCGGCTCGAGCAGGAGCACCACCTCATCCACGACGTGCTGGAACGCGTCGACCGGGCCCTGGTGGCGTTCGTCTCCGTCCCGGACGGGATGGCCGACCTGCGCGCCGCCGTCGACCTGCTCAGCGACACCCTCCTGTCGCACCTGGCGTACGAGGAGCGGGAACTGGTCGAGCCCATCGCCCGCATCGGCCTGTCCTGAGCCGTCGCCGTACCGCCACCGGGCCGCCGATCGGTGGGCGTGGCCTGACCGCGCCGACCCGGTCAGGCCACGTGGGTGCGGTAGCCGGCGATGGCCTCGTCGAGCACCTCACGGCCCGGCCGGGCCCACTCCGCCTCGGCGAAGACCTCCACCTCGACCGGGCCGGTGTACCCGGCGGCGTCCACCGCCTCCCGGAAGCGCCGCAGCTCGACACAGCCGGTGCCGGGCAGCCCCCGGCCGAGCAGCACACCCGCCGGCAGCGGCGTCACCCAGTCGGCGACCTGGAAGCAGGCGATCCGTCCCTCCCGGCCGGCCCGGTCGATCTGCGCCCACACCTGGTCGTCCCACCACAGGTGGTACGTGTCGACCACGACGCCCACCGCCTCCGCCGGGTACGGCGCGACCAGATCCAGTGCCTGACCGAGACTGGCCACCACGCACCGGTCCGAGCAGAACATCGGGTGCAGCGGCTCCACGGCCAGCCGGACCCCCGCGGCGACCGCGTGCGGCACCAGCTCGCCGATCGCGTCCCGCACGTGCGCCCGTGCGGCGTCGAGGTCGCGGCTACCGGCCGGCAGGCCACCGGAGACCAGCACCAGCACGGGTGCGCCCACCGCCGCCGCCTCGTCGATCGCCCGCCGGTTCTCGTCCAGCCAGCCGGGGACCTCGAAGAAGCCGCCGCGGCACAGGGAGGTGACGGTAAGGCCGGCGTCCCGCACCAGCGCCGCCGCCGGTTCGACCCCGTGGGCCGCCAGGTCCTCGCGCCACAGCCCCACCCCGGTGACCCCGGCGTCGACGCAGCCGGCGACGAGCTCCGGCAGCGGCCACCGCTTGGTGGTGGCGGAGTTGAGCGCGAACCGCTTCACTGCGCCACCCCCGCCGTGGTCATGAACGCCCGGGCCCGGTGGGCCGCCAGCTCGGCGTCCGGGAGCAGGCCGGCGGCGTCGGCGAGCCGGAGCAGCCGGCCCAGGTGCGCCGGTGACCGTCCGGACTGGAGGCCGCCGACCATGGTGAAGTGGTCCTGGTGACCGGCGAGCCAGGCGAGGAACACGATCCCGGTCTTGTAGTAGAAGGTCGGGGCGCCGAACAGGTGCCGCGCCAGCGGCACCGTCGGTGCCAGCAGGTCGTCGTACGTGGTCGGGTCGCCCGCGTCGAGCGCCCGGAACGCCGCCGCGGCCGGTGGCGCGATGGCGGCCAGGACGCCGAGCAGCGCGTCGGAGTGGCTGTCGCCGTCGCCCCGGATCAGGGTCGGGTAGTTGAAGTCGTCGCCGGTGTAGAGGCGTACCCCCGGTGGCAGGCGCCGGCGCAGGGCGACCTCGAAGTCCTCGTCGAGCAGCGACAGCTTGATGCCGTCCACCTTGGTGTGGTGGGCGCTGATCAGCGCCACCACGGTGTCGGCGGCCCGCGCGGGGTCGGCGGCGCCCCAGTAGCCGGCCAGAGCCGGGTCGAAGGCCGGGCCGAGCCAGTGCAGCACCACCGGACCGTCCGCCTCGGCCAGCAGGCGGCCGTAGAGGTCGAGGTAGTCCTCGGCGGACGGGGCCGCCGCCGCCAGGTGCCGGCTGCACATCAGCACCGGCCGGGCGCCGGCGTCCTGCACGTCGGCGAGCTGCTCCGCGTACGCCCTGCGGATGTCGTCGAGGGTGGCCGGGCCGGACGGCAGCTGGTCGGTGGCGACACCGGCGCAGATGGCGGCGCCGTCCGCGCGGGCCGCCTGCGCCGACCGGCGGACAAGTTCCCGGGCCGTCGGGTAGTCCAGGCCCATGCCCCGCTGCGCGGTGTCCATCGCCTCGGCCACGCCGAACCCGTACGACCACAGGTGCCGCCGGAAGGCCAGCGTCGCGTCCCAGTCCACGGCCGCCGGCGTGCCCGGGACGTTCTCCGCCCGCGGGTCGGCGACCACGTGCGCGGCGGCGTACGCGACGCGGCTGGTGAAGCGGGCGCCGGGTGTGAGGTGCTCGCGGCCGGCGCCGGAGAGCGTGAGCGGCCCGTCGGGCAGGACCACCTTCGCGCTCACGAGCGCAGCTCCGTCACCTCGACGCGCCGGCCCTCACGCGCCGACTGCAGGCCCAGCTCGGCCAGTTGCACGCCCCGCGCGCCGGCCCACAGGTCCCAGGTGTACGGGGCGTCCTCGGCGACGTGCCGCAGGAACATCTCCCACTGCGCCTTGAAACCGTTGTCGAACACGTCGTTGTCCGGCACCTCCTGCCACTGGGAGCGGAAGTCGTCGGTGGACGGCAGGTCCGGGTTCCAGACCGGCTTCGGGGTGGTGGCCCGGTGCTGGATGCGGCAACGACGCAGGCCGGCGACGGCGCTGCCCTCGGTGCCGTCGACCTGGAACTCGACCAGCTCGTCGCGGTTCACCCGCACCGCCCACGACGAGTTGATCTGCGCGACGACGCCGCCGTCGAGTTCGAAGATGGCGTACGCGGCGTCGTCGGCGGTCGCGTCGTAGGGCTGGCCGTCCTCGTCCCACCGGCGCGGTACGTGGGTGGTGACGTGGGCGGTGACGGCCCGGACCGGGGCGAAGATCTGCTCCAGCACGTAGTGCCAGTGCGGGAACATGTCGACCACGATGCCGCCGCCGTCGGCCGCCCGGTAGTTCCAGCTCGGGCGCTGCGCCTCCTGCCAGTCGCCCTCGAAGACCCAGTAGCCGAACTCTCCGCGTACCGACAGGATGCGGCCGAAGAAGCCGCCGCGTACGAGCCGTTCGAGCTTGCGCAGGCCGGGCAGGAACAGCTTGTCCTGCACGACGCCGTGCCGTACGCCGGCCGCGTCGGCGGCACGTGCCAGCTCGACCGCACCGTGCAGGGTGGTGGCGACGGGTTTCTCGGTGTAGATGTGCTTGCCCGCCTCGACGGCGAGACCGATGGCCTTCTCCCGTTCGCTGGTGACCTGGGCGTCGAAGTAGATCGAGACGTCCGGTCGGGCCAGCGCGGCACCCAGGTCCGTCGTCCAGGCGGTCAGCCCGTGCCGGGTCGCGACGTCCCTCAGCTTGGCCTCGTTGCGCCCGACCAGGACGAGTTCCGGCCAGAGCCGGCCCCCGCCGCGCAGCGGTACGCCGCCCTGCTCGCGGATCGCCAACAGCGACCGGACCAGGTGCTGCCGGTAGCCCATCCGCCCGGTCACGCCGTTCATGACGATTCCGATCGGGACACGTGCCGTCATCGTCCCACCCTCCAGGTAAGGCGTCATTCCCCGGCACCCGGTCCGCCGGGTGCCGCACACTGCCGCTGACCGGCGGGGACAGCGGCGGCTCTGCCGCCGTCCCCGGCCGGCCGGTTCAGGCCGGCGTTCCGGTCACCGTCAGGTGACGCATCCGGCCGATGTTGTCGAACGAGCCGAAGCCGACCCGCCCGGAGCTGAACGTGGTGTCCTTCGCGGTCATCAGCGGGTCCTTGCGGCCGTCCAGGTAGACCGCGATCTCCCCGGTGGCCGGGAGGTGGACGACACGCACCTTGTGCCAGTCGGCGTCGACGATCGCCGGGTCGGCGCCCCGCGACCGGCCGTTCCACTGGTGGTCGATGCGCTGCCGGTCGGCGTTGTTCACCTTGAAGATGCCGTTGTGCGGCAGGATCGTGTTGTCGGTCGAGAGGTGCGCGTAGTAGAACTCGGTGTCCGAGCGCCACCCGAAGACGATGATCACGTCGCGGTTGGTCACCTCCACCGGCGTGTCCAGGCGCACCCGCGCCTCGATCTCCACCGACGACCACGCCGGGCCCTCGGTCAGGACGGCGTACTCGAACGGGCGGCGCGGGCCCGGCCGGCTCACGCCCGCCTCGGCGAGGATGATCTCGTCCTTGTCGAACTGCCACTTCGACGGCGTCACCGGCGCCCAGCTGTCCGGGCCGGACGGCTTGTGCACCCGGGTGCGGCCGACGTCGCCGCTGGCGAACTCCCTGGTGTCGGTGACCTTCCAGATCTTGCCGTTGGCCTTGGCGAGGATGTACAGCTCACCGGCGGCGTCGGTGCCGAAGCGAAGGTCGACCCGTTCCGGGTTGCCCGGCGCCCCGGGGCCGGACAGGTCCTGCATCCGCACCGGGCTGCCGGCGGCGTCGAACAGGGCGAGCCGGTGGATCGGCGCCAGCCCCTCGCCGCGGCGCATCTGGTGCGCCTCGGTGTAGAGGACCTGACCGTCGACGAGGTCACCGAAGACGTACTTGCCCTTCAGCTTCGGCACGTCCTTGCCGCGGTAGACGAACCCGCCGGCCACGGCGACGCCGACGTCGGAGGTGCAGTTCCAGTTGGGCGCCGGGTTGTGGTCGTACGCCGCGACCGGGTACGTGTAGCCGTACTCGGCGTCGTTCGCCGGCAGCGGAAGCAGCTTGTCGCAGGCGCTCCCCGCCTTGTCGAAGACGAACGCGCCCTCCCGCTCGCTCCAGCCGAAGTTGTCCCCGGCACGCACCTCGTAGATCGCCTCGATGGCGTGCTCACCGATGTGCCCGAGGTACATGCGACCGGTGGCCCGGTCCCAGCTGAACCGGTGCGGGTCCCGGAAGCCGAGGGCGTAGACCTCGCCGAGAGCGCCGTCCCGGCCGACGAACGGGTTGGACGCCGGGATGCCGTACCGCCCGTTCGCGGAGTTGGTGCCGCTCGGGTCGATGCGCAGCAGCTTGCCGTGCACCATGCCCAGGTTCTGCGGCTCGGTGTTCCGCACGCCGGTGCCGCCGTCGCCGACGGCCAGGTACAGCAGCCCGTAGTCGTCCTGGCCGGGCCGCGCGGTGGGGTTGAAGTTGATTTCCTGGACGCCGTGGATCTGGCCGGCGAAGCCGATCCGCAGTACCTCACGGCGGCTGCCGGCGAACGTGTCGGCGGCCGGGTCGGTCGCCGTCCACTCGTTGATCACGCCATGGAAGATGGCGTTGGCCTGCGCGTAGTCCGGTGTCCTGGTCGCCAGCGACGCCTGCTCGGTGTGGATGGTGTAGAACCGGCCGTTGCTACCGAACTCCGGGTGGAACGTGACGTAGCCGAAGCCCTGGCCGAGGCCTCGGCCGGAGAAGAACTGCGGCGCGAAGGTGGCGGCCACGTCGAGGTAGACGTGCGGCACGCCGTCCTGCACCAGGTAGAGCGTGCCGTTGAGGTCCGGCACGGCGCGGCGGCCGGACCCGTCGGGCAACTCCATGAGGGTGTTGATCCGGGCGGTCCGCATCAGCCGCTGGTCGGTCGGGGCCGGCGTGGGGAACGACTGCGGGAAGCTGGCGTACTCGGTGAGGACCAGGCCCAGGCGGGACTGGGTGGGCATCTCGACGATCGGGTCGTCGACCGGTTCGGCGGCCCGGGCGGGGCCGGCGACCAGGATGGACAGGACGAGCGCGGCGGCGGTGAGCCCAGCCGTCAGCGTGGATCTGCGGATCTTGCCGATACTGCGCACGCGGGTCTCCTTCGCGGGTGAGGCGGTACGGAGGGTGGTCAGCGGGCCATGTAGCGGTACTGCTTCTCGACGTCGCTCGCCGAGACCACGCTGTCGAGGAACATCAGGGCGTCCATGCGGCAGTCGCAGGGGTTCCGCTCCAGCGTGTCCTGCGGGAAGCTCCCGCCGATCTTGATGCCTCGCGGATCCGAGGCGGTCGTCACGTGCGGGCCGGGACCGGACACGAGCCACGGGTCGTCGCTGCGCGTGTAGAAGCCGTCCAGCGGCGTGCCGTTGCGGTAGAGCGCCATCGCACCGGTGTTGAAGTCGAAGGTGGCGGCGAGGTGGACCCACTCCCCCTTCGGCAGCAGGGTGCGCCAGTCCTCGCTCGCGGCGAACGTCTGCGAGTTGCCCCCGTCGAGGCGCCGGCCCAGCGCCACCAGGCGCAGCTCGCCGTTGACGTCGATCAGCTCCAGCAGGGCGCGGACGCCGTGGCCGTCGGAGTCGCCGGTGAGCACCCCGGCCAGGCCGATGGCGTTGAACCGGTCGGTCGGGTTGGCGGTGGTGGAGTTGAGCGCCGGCGCGTCCATCTCCGACTTGAACCAGCCCATGACGGTGGTGCCCTCGGTGCCGGCGAAGGCGCGCAGGGTCCGCACGCCGCTCGCCGACCAGATCCCGGCCTTCCAGTCGTCGTTGCCGGCCTGGGCCGGATTCACCTGCCGGGTCTGCAGGGCGTCACCGCTGCCGCGGTAGGCGCGGTCCGGCACCCGCATCGCGGCGCCGCCGTTGACGAGCTCGATCTCGGTGCCCGAGCGTCCCTGGTCCCGCTCCAGGGCGGGATCGCCCTCCACCGGGTGGTCGAAGTCGTAGAAGGCGACCAGGCTCGATCGCAGGTGCGGGTGGACATCGCGCGGGTTGTTCCGGTCCGCGTGCGCCGGGAGCGCCCCGGCGCCCGCCAGCACACCGGTCGCCAGTACGGCGGCGGTGGCGACGGCGAACCGTCTCGTTCTGGTCATCGCGTACACCTCGTTTCAGCTCCTGCGTGGGCACTGCAACCGCTTTCGGAAGCGCTTACGCGCTCACGCTCCAACTCTCGTGTGTGCCGCTGTCACGTCGGGGTGGTTACCGCTTCGGGGTCGCCGTGGGCTCGGCGGGCCGGCCGCCGAGGTAGAGCTCGCCGAGCTGCGGGTCGGCGAGGAGTTGCGGTGCCGGCCCGGAGATGTGCACCCGACCGAGGTCGAGTACGCACCCGAGGTCGGCGGTCTCCAGCGCCCGCCGGGCGTTCTGCTCCACCAGCAGCACCGCCGTACCGGCGTCGCGCATCCGCACGACCTGCTCGAAGACGGTGGTGGTGGCCTTCGGGTCCAGTCCCATGGACGGCTCGTCGAGGAGTACGACCTTGGGGCTGACCATGAGGGACCGGGCGAACTCCACCTGCTTCTGCTGGCCGCCGGAGAGCAGCCCGGCGAGGGAGTTCCACCGCTGCGCGACGACCGGGAAGACCTCCTTGACGAAGGCCGTCCGCTCGGCGATGAGCGCCTTGTCTCTCAGCGTGTAGCCACCGAGCAGCACGTTCTCCGCCACGGTCATCTCACGGAACACGCTGTGGCCCTGGAGGACGTGCGCCACCCCGGAGGCCAGCATCCGCTGCGGGCCCTGGCCGGTCACGTCCACGCCGCCGACCAGGATCTTCCCGGAGCGGGGCTTGAGCAGCCCGCTGGCGACCTTCAGGACGGTGGACTTGCCGGCGCCGTTGGGGCCGACGAGGCAGACGATCCGCCCGGCGGGCACCGAGACGGTGAGGCCGCGCAGCACCGGCGCCGCGCGCCCGTAGCCGGCCTGGATGTCGACGAGTTCGATCTCAGACGCCAAGGTAGGCCCCCAGCACGCGTTCGTCGGAGCGGATGAGCGACGGCGGCCCCTCGGCGATCGGGCGGCCGCGGTCGAACACCACGATGTGGTCACTGACGCTCATCACGAGGTCCATGTTGTGCTCGACGATCACGAAGGTCCGCCCCTCGGCGTTGAGCTCGCGGACCAGGGTGCCGATCCGGTCCAGCAGCGCCGGGTTGACGCCGCCGGCCGGCTCGTCGAGCAGTACGGTCTCCGGGTCGCTCATCAGCACGCCGGCGAGTTCCAGCAGCTTCTGCTGACCCCAGGACATGTTGCGGGCCTCCACGTCGGCGAGGTGCTCGATGCCGAGGCGGGTGAGCCAGCCGCGCGCCCGGTCGACCTCCGCGCGGGCCCGGGCGCCCCGCAGCAGCCCGGTCAGCCCGACCGGCCGTACGGCCGCGAGGACGTTGTCCAGCGCCGTCATCCGGGGGAAGACCCGGCACAGCTGGAACGTACGCCCCACACCGGCGCGGACAATGGAGTGCGGTGCCGCGCCGGTGATGTCCCGCCCGCGGTAGGTGACCTGTCCGCCGTCCGGCCGGATCATCCCGGTCACGCAGTTGAAGAAGGTGGTCTTGCCCGACCCGTTCGGGCCGATCAGGGCGTTGACCTGGCCGTGGCGGAACTCGACGGTGGCGCCGTCGAGCGCGACGACCCCGCCGAACGCCTTGGTCAGCCCGTCGGTCGCCAGACTCCGTACCTCGCTCATGCCGTCCCCTCCCTGGTGGACTCAGGGCGGCTACCCGCTGCGGCGTCCACCGGTTCCCGGGCGGCCGGCACGCCGGCCGCCGCAGCCCGCTGCTCGCGCAGTTCCGCGGCCGTGACCTCGCGGATCGAGCTCTGCGCCGGCCGTAGCCGGCCCAGCAGCGAGCCGATCGCGGGCAGCACACCGTCGGGCATGAAGAGCACGACCAGGGCGAGCAGCAGGCCGGTCGCGACCAGGTGCAGCTGCGTGTCGCCGAACTCCACCTTGAAGTACTCCAGCCCGATGCCGACGATGAGCGCGCCGACCAGCGGGCCGAACAGGTTCCGGACACCGCCGAGCAGCGCCATCAGCACCAGGTAGGAGCCGGTGAGGATGGAGAACTGGAAGACCGGGTCGAGGTCGCCGAACCACAGCGCGTACAGCCCGCCGCCCAGGGCGGTGAAGGCCGCCGAGACCACGAAGACCACCAACTTGTACGCGAACGTCGGGGTGCCGAGCGCCTCCGCCTTGTCCTCGTCCTCCCGGATCGCCTTGAGCCCCAGCCCGAACCGCGAGCGGTCGATCGACCACCAGGCCAGCAGCGCGAGCGCGAGCAGGCCGGCGAAGAGGTAGTAGAACACCCGGTGGTGCTCGGGACGGAGCAGGTCCGGGAAGGGCCGCGGCACGACCAGTCCCCGCGATCCGCCGGTGAGCGACGCCCAGCTCTGGAAGACCAGCAGCAGGATCAGCACCAGCGCGATCGAGACGATGACGAACGACGCCCCGCGGACCCGCAGCGCGGCGAAACCGATCGGTACGGCGAGGGCCGCCACCAGCAGCGCCGCCACGACCAGGGCCACGAAGCTCGGCAGCCCGGCCTTCGTGACCAGCAGCGCCGTGCCGTAGCCGCCGAGGCCGGCGAGCGCCCCGTGACCGAGGGAGATGTAGCCGGTGAACCCGCCGACGAAGTTCCACGACGTCGAGAGCACCGCGAAGTTGAGCACCACCACACCCGCCGACAGGATGTACGGGTTGGGCGCCAGGGACGGGAACGAGAGCACCGCCGCGGCGAGCAGCAGGACGGCGACCACCTTGACCACCCGGTCGACGCTGCGCCGCCCGGTCGTCGCCGCCCCGGTGGGCGGTACGGTCGCCGGCGAGGTGGTCGCCGGTGCCGTGGTCGGCTCAGAAGCGCTGGGCAAGGCGACCTCCGAAGAAACCTTGTGGCCGGAACGCGAGGGTCGCGAACAGGGCGAGGTAGAAGATCGTCTGCGCCCAGGTCGTGCCCAGCGGGATCTGGAGCAGGCTCTGCAGCATGCCGAGCACCATGGCGGCCATCGCCGCGCCGGGTACGCTGCCCAGACCGCCCACCACGATGATCGCCATCAGCGGGCCGATCCAGTGCCAGTGCAGCGACGGGTAGATGGTGGTGTCGAGGGCGAGGGCCGTACCGCCGATGGCCGCGGTGGCGAGGCCGAGGCCGAAGCCGTACCCGGCCACCCGCTCGGTCTCGATGCCGACGAGCCGCGCCGCGTCACGGTGCTGGATGGTCGCGCGCAGCGCCCAGCCGAACGTCGTCTTCTTCATCAGCAGGTAGAGGGTGAGCAGGGCGACGGCGGCGAGGCCGAACGCGATCAGCTTGACGACCGCGACGCGGGCGCCGAAGATCCCGAAGCTCGCCGAGCCGTAGCCCAGCTGGATGCGCCGCTGGGTGCCGGTGAAGACGTAGCCCAGCAGGCCCTCGATGAGCACCGCGATGGCGAAGGTCAGCAGGACCGACATCATCGTCAGGGTGACCGGCCGCAGCCGGGCCAGCAGCACCCGCTGCAGCAGTACGCCGCACGCGAAGAAGAGCGGCACGGTGACGATCATCGACAGCAGCGGGTCGACGCCCAGCCGGGTGTGTGACCACCAGGCGAGGTACGCGGCGAGGATGAGGAACGCCGAGTGGGCGATCATCACGACCCGCATGATTCCGAAGTAGAGGGTCAGGCCCGCCGCCAGGAGGGCGTAGAGCCCTCCCAGCAGCAGACCCAGGATGATGCTCTGGAAGAGCAGGGCACCGGAGGGCATGACGTCCTACCAGGCCGGCTTCGGGTAGACCAGGTCGGTCTCCTTGGCATCGGCCGGGAGCACGATCTGGATCTTGCCGCCCACCCACTGCTGGATCATGTGGGCGCCCTTGGGCTTGCCCGTCTCGTCCCAGGAGAGCGGACCGACGACCGTCTCCACGGTGTTGGTGCGGACCCACTCGACCAGCTTCTTCTGGCAGTCGCCCTGCTCGGCGCACCCGACCGCGGTGACCGCCGCCGCGACGACCTGGCCGGTCGTGTACGCGTTGGCCTCGTCCTCCTCCGGCGGCGAGCCGAACTGCGCGGTGTACTTCTCGACGAACTCCGTGTTGCTCGGGTACTTCGCGTCCTGCGTGTACCCGGTCGGCGAGAGGATCCCCTCGGTCTTGTTGCCGATCGCCGCGGCGAACTCGGGGTTCGTCGGGGCGGTGGAGAAGGCGGCCAGCTTCGGCTGGTACCTGAGCTGCTGGAGGGCGACGATGAGGTTCACCCCGTCCTGGTACTGCGAACCACCCACCACCATGTCGGCCTTCGACGCCGCGATCTTCGCGGCGATGCTGCCGAAGTCGGTGGTGTTCGGTGGGTAGACCTCGTCGACAACGGTGCGGACACCGCCCGCCTCGAGCTTCTCCTTGAGCCCGTACGCCGTGCCCTGCGCGAACGGGTCGTCCATGGCCGCGTACGCCGCGGTCTTCGGCCGCTGGTCCGGCGGCAGGGCGAGGATGTACTCGGCGAGGTGGTTGTAGTGGTCGTTGGCCACCGCCGGGGCGGCGTAGAACAGGTTCTTGAAGCCCTGTTCGAAGACCTCCTTCGCCGCGCCCGCGGGCTCGACGAAGAGCATGCCGTACTCCTCCGCGACGCGGGCCGCGGGCACCACGAGGCGGGTCGAGAACGGACCCACGACGAGGTCGACGTTGTCCTTGCCGATGAGCTGCTCGTAGTCGGCGACCACCCGGTCGGCGTTGGACTGGTCGTCGAGGATCTTCAGCTCGACCTTGCGGCCGAGCAGGCCACCCTTGTCATTCGTGATCTTGGCCCAGGCCTCGTAACCGCGCTGGACACCCTTGCCCGGCTCAGAGAAGTCGCCGGTCAGCGGCAGGGAGATCCCCACCACGATCGGGTCGTCGGCGCCGGCCGACCCGCCGTCATCACCACCACCGCAGGCCGTCAGCGCGAGGGTGAGGCTGGCGCCGAGTGCTGTCATCCACTGGATTCGCTTCATCCGGGTTGTCATCCCGAGACGCTCCTTTGCCGGGACGGAAGCGCTTACGAAAGCGCTTTCGTAGACTAGGCTGTGGTCGGCGTCACTGGCAATAGTCAGATGACAGAGAAGTTTCCGGGGAGTTGCCGATGCCCAAGCCTGGCCCGAGGCTGCGCCTGATCGACGTGGCGGAGCGCGCCGGCGTCTCGCTCGCGACCGCCTCCCGCGCCCTCGCCGGGCGGGACGGGGTCAGCGAGGAGGTGGCCCAGCGCGTCCGGCAGGTCTCCCAGGAACTGGGGTACGTCGCGAACCCGTACGCCCGCACCCTCGCCGGTGGCGCCAGCTCCACTGTGGGCCTCGTCGTGCACCAGGTCGACGACCCGTACTTCTCCGAGATCGCCGGCGGGGTCATCCAGGTCGCCGCCGACGAGGGGCTGCTGGTGCAGATCTGCCACTCCGGCCGGGACCCGGACGCGGAGCTGCGGCAACTGCGCCACCTCATCGCCCAGCGGGTGGGCATCATCCTCATCGCCGGTTCCGGCTACGACGACGCCCGTGTGGAGGCGGAGGCGCGGGCGGAGCTCGCGGAGTTCCAGCGCCAGGGCGGGCGGGTCGCCGTCATCGGCCGGCACGCCCTCGGCGTCGACGCGGTCCTGCCGGACAACGAGGCCGGCGGCCGCGCGCTCGCCCGGCACCTGCTGGACCTGGGGCACCGCCGCATCGCCGTCGCCGCCGGCACGGCGGGCCTCACCACCGTCGCCGACCGGCTCGCCGGAGTCGCCTCGGCGCTGCGGCAGCACGGGCTCTCCCTCGACGACCTTCCCGTGGTCCACTCCGACTTCACCCGCGACGGTGGCCGGGTGGCCGCCGAGCAGATCCTCCGCGACCACCCGGACACGACCGCGATCGTCGCGCTCAACGACGCGATGGCCATCGGTGTGCTGTCGACGTTGCGCGCGCACCGTATCCCGGTGCCCGAGCGGATGTCGGTCGTCGGGTTCGACGACGTCTCCGTCGCCGCCGACCTGGCACCCAGCCTCACCACCATCCGGCTGCCGATGACCGACATGGGCCGGATGGCGCTGTCGCTGGCGCTGAAGCCCCGGCCGACCCGCCCCCGACGCCGTCCCACCGGGCATCTCCTCGTGGTCCGCGACTCGACCGGGCCCGCCCCGGCGACTGCGCCGACAGTGGCGCCGGCGGCCGACCAGGCCGAGGGCCACCGCGCCGGCACCCTGGCCCAGCCCGCTACCTAGAGCCCGGTCCCCACCGGCTCGCTCGGCCCGCCGGGAGGCCACGCTCCACGCGACGGCCGGTGCCGGGTGGTGACTCCCCCGCGCCGGACGGCGTCTGCTGTTGCCCGACGGACAGCAGGCGGGCGCCGGCCCCCCGCTGCGCGGAGGGCCGGCGGGTGGGCGTCAGGCCGTGACGACGTCGGCGACGACGCAGGCGACGTTGTCGGGTGCGCCGTGCTCGTACGCCAGCTCGACGAGCCGGTCCACGACCTCCTCCGGACCGGCGGCCGCGCCGAGCGTGGCGGCCAGGTCGGCGCGGTCGACGACGGCGCAGAGCCCGTCCGAGCAGAGCAGGTAGCGGTCGCCGACGACCACCGTACGCAAGGCCAGGTCGGCCTCCACCGGGGTGCCGCCGGCGCCGAGCGCCCGGACCAGCAGGGCCCGCCGCGGGTGGGTGGCGGCCTCGTCGGCGGCGAGCGCGCCCCGGTCGACCAGCGACTGCACATACGTGTGGTCCCGGGTCAGCTGGGACAGCTCCCCGCTCCGCAGCACGTACGCCCGGGTGTCGCCGACGTGCACGAGCGCGAGCTGACCGCCGGACCGCAGCAGCGCCGTCAGGGTCGTGACCGGCTGGTGGTCGTCGACCGCCGCCCGGCGGACGGTGCGGTCGGCGTCGGCGACCGCGTCGGCCAGCACGGGGAGCAGCGCGGCGGCGGGACCGTCGGCCGCCTCCAGCGACGTGAGGGCGTCGATGGCGGCGGCGCTGGCGGCGGCGCCGCCGGGTCCCCGCATGCCGTCGGCGACGGCGAGCAGGCGCTCGCTGGCGTACGCGGCGTCCTCGTTGCTGTCCCGCGCCGTTCCGGTCTCGCAGCGGACGGCGAAGCGGAAGCCGAGGGCCTGGTTCGCATCGGACATGGTCGTGTCCCTTCCGGAGAGGAGGTCCACGAGGTGGGTGGCGACCCGGCTGCGGGCCACGGTGTCCGCCGTGACGTGCCGCCACCAGGCGCGCACCGCGTCGGCCGCCCCGGCGGCCGGCAGCTCGCACACCCGACGGATCTCCGCCAGCGGCATGCCGATGCGGCGCAGCGTGGCGATCAGCCGGGCCCGCTCCAGTTGGTCCGGGCTGTAGAGCCGGTAACCGGACTCCGGGTCGACCGCGGCGGGCGGGAGCAGTCCCGTCTCGTCGTACAGGCGCAACGCCTTCGGCGTCAGACCCGCCGCCCGGGCGAACGATCCGATGGTCAGCAGCTCCACGTCGCCATCCTCCTCGTACCGGCCACCGCGGCCGGCACGCCCCAGACTCGGCCTTCCCCGAAGGTCAAGGTCAAGAGAGGATGCCCGGAGTACCGACTCGGCCCGGACCGCCGCCAGCCCTCCTCGAGGGCAACGAGGCCTGCGTCGCCACCTGGATCGGCACCGACGGTCTCGGCTACCCGTGACCGCCGGCGTCAGCCGCCCGTCCCGCGGACCGCCTCGATGATCGTCTCGGCGACCTCGGCGGGCTGGGACACCCCGATCGCGTGCGAGGCGCCGGAGATCTCCCGGGAGCCCCGGGGGCCGGCCCGATCCGCCATGAACCGGTGTGCGGCGACCGGGATGTTCCGGTCGGCGTCGCCGAAGATGAACCAGGAGGGCAGGGAGCGCCAGGCCGGGCTGGCCGCGCTCAGGTCCTCGCCGAGCGCCTGCTCCGTCACCGGCCGTTGGGTCCGGGCCATCACCGCCGCCAGGTCGCCGGGCACGTCCGCGGCGAACTGCTGGTGGTAGGCGTCCTGCCCGATCGCCACCTCGTTGCCGCCGGTGGACACCGGATAGGACACCAGGGTGTCGGCGAGCGTGCTGCCGGGGAACTTCTGGGACAGCGTCAGCGCCGACTCGCCGCTGTCGGGGCAGAACGCGTTGACGTAGACCAGGGCACGCACCGACGGGTCGTCCGTTGCGGCGGCCGTGACCACCATGCCGCCGTACGAGTGGCCGACCAGCACGACCGGCCCGCCGATCCCCCGCATCACGTCCCGCACGTACGCGGCGTCCCCCGCCAGGCCGCGCAGCGGGTTGGCGGCGGCGACCGCCGAGTATCCGGCACCGAGCCGCTCGATCACGCCGTTCCAGCTCGCCGAGTCGGCGAACGCGCCGTGGACGAGGACGACCGTGGGCTGCTGATCTGACACGACGTCCGCTCCCTTGCGTCGGGGCGGTGGCGCGTACGCACACCGCCCGGCCTGCACCCGGCGCGGCTGATTACCCACCCGTCGAGGGTGAAACGCAGGGCGTGGCCCTCGACCACAGGGCGGCTGCGCCCCCCCGGTGACGGGGTCAGCGGGTCGACGCGGCGGGTGCCGCGCCAGGAGCGCCCGCAGCTCGCGTACCGCGGCGCGCCCGGCGCGGTTCGCGCCGACCGTGCTCGCGGACGGCCCGTAGCCGACCAGGTGGATGCGCGGGTCGGCGACCACCCGGGTGCCGTCCATGACGATGCCGCCGCCGCGCCCGCGCAGCCGCAGCGGCGCCAGGTGGTCCAGCGCCGGCCGCCAGCCGGTGCACCAGAAGATCACGTCGGCGTCCACCCGCGCGCCGTCGCGCCACTCCACGCCGTCGGGGGTGATCCGGTCGAACATCGGCCGGCGTACGAGGACACCGCGGTCGCGGGCGCGCGCCATCTGCGGCGTCCACGGCAGGTCGATGACGCTGGCCACGCTTCCCGGCGGCAGGCCGGCGCGCACCCGCGCCTCCACCTTGGCGATGACGCCGAGCCGGTACTCCTCCGTGTACTCCGCGGAGTCACGGAACACCGGCGGTCGGCGGGTCACCCAGGTCGTCGCCGTCGCGACGTCGGCGATCTCCACGAGGAGCTGCGCGGCGGACGCGCCGCCACCGACCACCACCACGCGTTTCCCGGCGAACTCCTCCGGCGCGCGGTAGTCGACGGTGTGCAACTGCCGGCCGCGGAACGTCTCCTGCCCGGGATATCGCGGTACGAACGGCCTGGTCCAGGTGCCGGTGGCGTTGATCAACGCCCGGGTGGCCCAGGTGCCCTGGTCGGACTCCACCAGCAGCCGCCCGTCGTCGCCGTTGCGGACGGCCGTGACGGCGACCGGCCGGCGTACGTCGAGCCCGAACTCCTGCTCGAAGGAGGCGAAGTAGGCGGGCACCGCGTCGGCGGCCTGCTCCTCGGGCGCCGGAGGCGTGAAGTGCAGGCCGGGCAGGTCGAAGATCCCGTGCACCGTCTCCATCCGGAGCGTCGGCCACCGGTGCTGCCAGGCCCCGCCGGGCGCCGGGTTGGCGTCCAGGACCACGAAGTCGAGGCCGGAAGCGCGCAGGTGGTACGCGCTGGACAGGCCCGCCTGCCCCGCTCCGATCACCACGACATCCGTCTCTGGCACATCCCGGACAACAGCGCGGACGTCACCCGCCATCCCTCCGGCGATGGATCTCACACGTCCTCGACCGCGCGGAACACCCCGGTCAGGGCGAGCCGCGGGCATTTTGGCACATGCCGGACAGCGACTCCTCCGCGCGGGGGAGACCTGCCTATGCTCCGGACAGCAGTCGCCCAGCTCAGGGGGCACACGATGGTCAACCCCTACCGAACGAGCCGGAATCTTCGTCACTTCCCGGCCGCGGCCCAGCGAATGGCCGACGCGTCCGTCGACGAGCGCGCCGAGCGCCGCCGAACGGTCATCGAGGACCGCAACCGCAAAGCCGCCGAGGTGACAGCCGGCGCCGGCGACCGGCTGCGCCGGCTGCTGGGAGACGACAACTGGTCGGACCTGACGACGCTGATGCGTCAGGAACGACTGGCACTGCGTGACCTGCTCCAGCCGCCGCACGGACTGACGTCACGCTTCGACGACCTCAACCAGGCCCGGAAGCAGAAGGCCGACGCGTTCCTTCGCGCCCGGAAGATCAGGCGCGACGAGCTCGCCGAGATCCGGGAGGACTACCACGAGGCGTTGGCCGACGTCCTCGCTCCCTGCGACGCGCACGTCAGCCCCGGCTTCCACCTCGCCGACAACCTCGACGCGTGGCTGCGGCTGTCCCCGCTCCACGACCACGCGCTCCCCTGGGGAGACATCAAGCCGGACGACGAGCCGGGCCCACACCGGTGGGCGGTCCACCGCCCGCCGTTCTTCGGGTTCACCTTCGGCTTCCTCCCGGTGCGCAGTGACAACTTCGTCGTCGACCGGGTGCACACCCTGAACCCGTCGCTCGGTGACGTCGGTATCACCACCACGATGGACAACAGCGACGCGGACGACTTCGACTACGCCTCCGCCGACGGCTTCAGCACTGTCGCGTTCTCCTTCACCCCGCCGACATCGGGCCTGGTGGAGGTCCTCATCGACGCCCAGTCCGTGCTGGCGACGCACCACCTGGAGACGGAGGACGAGTGGGGGTGGTCGGAGTCCAGGACGAGCCAGCAGAACTCCCTGATGCTCGACGTCCTGCACCCCGACGTCGCCGAGCCGTCGTACGCCGAGATGTCGGTCTTCGTGGAGGAGGAGGACGAGGATGCGACCCACGACCGGGAGAACCTGACCCGCGGCGCCCACTACTTCGCGCACCTGTTCAGCGCGGGACCGGTGCCCGCCGGTCAGCCCGTGATCGTGTGCGCGGGGACCCGGTCGTTCGACAAGAGCGGCACCAACGACGTCGCGATCCACAGCGAATCCGACTTCCGGTGGTTCATCAGCTCGGTGGAGGTGCGGATCTCGCCGTAGCCGGCACCGCGCTCAGTCGGAGATGCCGGTGTACCCGACGACCTTCTCCACGGTCAGGCGCACCAGCAGCTCGCCCGGCACGGCGTTGCGCGTCCCGTACGCCTCGGCCAGGTCCGGCCGTACGAGACGAACCGCTGCCACTCCCCGTCGCTCATCGGCTTCGCCATGCGTACTCCGCTTCTCGTCCTGACCCTGAGGCGCGCGCAGCCGCGCCTTCGGACGACACCACTCTGCGGTGCCGCGCCCACGTCGTCCAGAGCGGCTCGGTCGGTGGACGAAGCATCGTCGGGGCAGGCGGGGCCCGCGGCCGCTGCTCACCTGGCAGCTACTCCTCGGGGACGCCCGGACCGACCTCGCCACGCTGGAGGTGCTCGGCGTTGCGGTCGGCTTCGCTGTCGGCGTGCGCAGCCCCGGCGGCCGGGTCCACGGTGCGGCGTCCCTCGGCGTCCTCGTAGACCTCGCCGCGCTCAAGGGCCTGTTCCTGCTGCGAATGGCTCTGTCCCGGTGCTGTCACGACCACCTACCTACCCTGCACCCGCCCCTGCAAACGGCTGATGCCCGAGCGCCCAACGTTGGGCTTCGCGCCGACTGAGGCCCGAGGGTCAGGAGTGGCTGGTTCTTCCCCCGGACCTGAAACGCACTACGCGCTGCCGCCCGCGGGAGGCGACGACCGCACGGACGTCTTCGCGGCCACCCGCGCGGCCAGCCGCTCGTCGAGGTACCCGGCCAACTGCGCGTCCTCAGCAGCGGTCAGGGTGGTCCGGCACAGGTACCGCTCCTGCCGGTCGACGCATTTCAGGTGGTACGCCGCCGGGGAGCGAGTGGCATGCTCGATCGCTGTCCAGGGCACCCGCAGCGAGGTGTGGACGGTGTGCCACTCGACGGCATCGGCGGTGCAGACGTACCGCAACGGCACCAGCAGGTCCGGGTTGCGTCGCGTGTGCAGCGGGCCGTTGACCACCCCGGCGAAGCACCAGATCACCCCGATCGGGAGACCGAACAGCCCGGCGACGAACCACAAGCCGTCGGCCGCGAACGTACCGAGGCTCGTGACCGACAGCAGGAGACCGACCATGGCGAACATCTGACTGGTACGGCGCACGTCTCGCCGCAGCAACCGCGCGAACCGGGCGTCAGGGGTGACGACCAGGTCGAACCCGTTCTCCAGACCTACGCTGTTGCCCGTCTCGTCGCCCACCCGTACCTCTGTTCCCGCCCTTGAACACGACCCGTCGACGAAATGTAGACCGTGCGGCCCGACAAGGGTGTCCCCTGCACCAGCGTCTCGTTCACATCCAGCGCGGCGAAGCCACTCAGCGCCGGCCGGGGGCGACGTGCTGCCGTGGCTGTCGGCGATGGTGGCGCGCAACGGTACGGAGTTCACGGTGTGCGCCGGCCCGGGCGCCGAGTGCAAGGAGTTCTCGGATCCGAAGGCCACGATCATTGAGCAGGACGGTGCTCACCTCCGGTGCAGTGATCGCCCCGGCCAAGAGCTGGCCGGGCCGCCGCACCCCCCATTGCGGAGTACGGCGACCCGGGATCTCGGGCGGTTCCGTCAGCCGTTGAGGAACGCCAGCATCTGTGCGATCTGGTCGATGCGGGACTCCTGGACCCGGCGGGCGAACTCCTTGGTCTCGGGGTTCGCCCCCTCCTTCGCCTCCCGCTGGGACATCTCCACCGCGTTGTGCTGGTGGCCGACGAAGAGGTTGAGGAACTGCCGGTCGAAGTCGGCCCCGGCCGCCTTCTCCAGCGCGGCGATCTGCTCGGCCCCCGTGGCCGGCAACCCACCGTGCGCGGCGTGCGAGCCCGGGTCGTGGTCGACCGTCGTGGGCTTGGACCAGGTGTCCAGCCACGACTTCATCATCGTCACCTCGTCGCCCTGGGTGGCCTCGACGGCCGCGGCGAGGGTCTTGATCTCCTCCCGCTGCGCCCGCGTCTTGGCCAGCCGGACGAGCTGCAGGCCCTGCCCGTGGTGGGCGACCATCATCTGCAGGTACATGACGTCGGCGTCGTTGTGGGTGTTGCCGGCCTGCACGGCCACGGGGGCCGGCGCCGGCGGCGCCGGCTCGTCGCGCGCGGTGCCGCAGGCGGCCGTCGACAGCGGCACCACGACGGCCAGCAGCAGGGCCGCACCGATCCTGGTGCCGCGCCTCATGCCGGCAGCCAGAGGGCGAGGGTGAACGGCGACGGCTCCCAGCTGCGGATCGCGGTGTGGGGCTGCCGGCAGCGGTAGCGCTTCCCGTCGAACGTGACCTCGTCGCCGATCCGGTACGCGGTACCCGCCGCCCAGGCGGCACCGGTCGGCGCACCGGTCTGGCCCGGGTTCGCCGGCGCGGTTGCCGTCGCGGTCTGCGTGGGCTGGCCGGTCGGGGCCTGCGTCGGGGTGCCGGTGGGGGTGGGGGCCGGCGTCTGGGCCGGCGGGGTGCCGCCTCCGCCGCCGATGTTGAGGTCGATGCAGTTGTAGAAGGCCATCGGGGTGTCCCCGATGTTCCAGACCGCCAGGACCGTCTGCCGGCCCGGGAACCTGCTCAGGTCGACCTGGTGGGTGACGACCGCCTCGGGCTGCCGGTTGCCGTCGTCGAACACGGCGACCCGGGTGTCGCCGATGAAGTACTCCCAGGTGCTGGTGCGGTGCCGGGCGGTCAACGTCCAGCTGAAGCTGACGGTGTCGCCCACCGCGCGGGCGGGCCAGTTGCGGCTGTCGTCGTTCAGCACGGCGAACTGGGAGAGCCCGCCGTCGCAGCGTTTGAGCCCCTTCGGCCCCTCCACGCTCTGCGGCTCGAACTGGATCGGGCCGCAGTCCGGTACGGCGCGCTGCGCGCACAGCGCCTGCCGGCTGGGCGGCGAGGAGACGTACCCGTGCGCCGAGGCGGGCGACTGGAACGCCAGCGTCGAGCCGGCGGCGGCCGCGACCGCCGCGAGGGGATAGGCGATGATCTTGCGAGTGGCCATCGTTTCGTCAACCGTCCTGTCGGTGGGTCACCGGACCGTCCGGCACCCCGAGTTACGACTGAGGACGCTAGGCACGGGCGCCATAACGAAGCCTTAAAGACTCCAGAAAGGATCTTTAGAGCGCGGACCGTGATCGCCCCGGCACGGTACGGGCGGTGCCGGCTCAGCCGCGATCGGCGCGCCGGCGACGCTCGGCCGGCCCGGCCGGCGAGGCGGGCGCGGCGTCCCCCGCCAGGACCAACGCCACCCGGGCGCCACCCAGCGGTCCGCGTCCGATGTCGAGCCGGCCACCAGCGGCGGTGGCCACCCGCTGCACGATGTCCAGGCCGAGCCCCGTCGAGCCGGCTCCGCTCGCGCCGCGCCGGACGGCCGCGGCGGGGTCGGCGATGCCGGCGCCGGCGTCGTCGACGACGAGCCCCTCCGGCGAGACGGTGACCCGGAACGCCGACCCCTCCGGCGTGTGCGCGAACACGTTGCCGAGCAGGGCGTCCACCGCCAGGATCAGGTCGCCGCGCGACAGCGGCAGCAGCACCGGCCGGTCGCCGCCGACCACCGACCAGGGGCGCCGCTGGTCCTCGGCGAGCACCGACCAGAACGCCAGCCGGTCGGCCAGCACCTCGACCAGGTCGGCGCTCTCGGCGCCGCGCTCGCCCACGCTGCGCCGGGCCCCCGTGATGATCGCCTCCAACTCCTCGTCGAGCAGGTCGCAGGCCTGCCGCATCCGCTCCCCGATCGGCCCGGGCGGCATCGCCTCGGCGTCGAGGCGCAGGGCCGTCAGCGGCGTACGCAACCGGTGCGACAGGTCGGCGGCCAACTCCCGCTCGGCGTCGATCAGCCGCCGCATGTCCTGGGCCAGCCCGTTGAACGCCTGCGCGGCGTCGCGCAGCTCCGGCGGGCCGTCCGGGGTGACCCGGGCGGTCAGGTCGCCGGTGCCGAGCTGCCGCGCGGCGCCGGCGAGCCGGCCGGTGGCCCGCACGATGCGGCTGCCCAGCCGATCGGCGACGAGCGTGGAGCCGCCGACCAGGACGACGGCGAGGACCGCGAGGGCCAGCCAGGACCGCCACACCCCGCGCTCCATGTCCTCGCGGGGCACGTACACCTCGATCACCGCGGTCCGGCCGTCGCCGATCACCGTGGGCAGCAGGTACGCCAGCCCGCCGCCGGCGTCCGCGGTGACCGGGCGCCGGTACCCGGCGGCGAGCGTCACGTCGGCGGCGGTGGCGTGCACCACCCCGACCGGGGCCACGTCGGGCAGGTGCACGGCGAGCCGTCCCTCGTTGCCGGCGGCGGTGCTCACCACGGCACGCGTCAGCAGCTGCGGGTCCGCGTCGACGGCGAGCGCCGCCACCATCGCTGCCGCCTGCTGACGGGCGTCGCCGATGGCCCGGTCGTGCGCGAGCTGGCGGGTCACCACCGCGAGCGGCACCAGGAAGGCCAGCGCCACCATCGACGTGATGGCCAGCGCCAGCCGGTTGAGTGCCCACCTCATCGCGACCTCCGCCTCGTCCGGGAGCCGACCGTCATTCCGGGTCGACCATCATGACGCCGACCCCGCGGACGGTGTGCAGCAGCCGGGGCTTCGCGGCCGTCTCGCCGAGCTTGCGCCGCAGCCAGGAGATGTGGACGTCGATGGTCTGTTCCTCGCCGATGCGGGCCTGCCGCCAGACCTCGGTCATCAGCTCCCGCCGGCTCACCACCTGCCCGACCCGCTCGGCCAGGTACGTGAGCACGTCGTACTCACGCCGGGTCAGCTTGAGCGGCTCGCCGTTCAAGCTGACCCGCCGCTCCTTCCGGCTGATCACCAGCGGCCCGACGGTGATGGCGCCGGGCCCCTCCTCGTCGACGCCGCTGCGGTACCGCCGAAGCACGGCGGAGATGCGGGCCAGGATGTGCCCGCCGGAGAAGGGCTTGGTGACGTAGTCGTCGGCGCCCGCGTTGAGCAGGTGGATGATGTCGGTCTCCGACCGGCGCGCGGTGGCGACGACGACCGGCACGTCGGAGACGGACCGGATCATACGGAGCGCATCGGTACCGTCGATGTCGGGCAGCCCGAGGTCGAGGAGGATCAGGTCGGGCTGCTCCTCGGTCAGGATGCGCAACGCCTCGGCGGCCTGGCCGACGGCCCGCACGACATGACCCGCGTCGGTCAGCGCGCGGGACAACGCCGCGGTGATGATGCGGTCGTCCTCGACCAGCAGGATCAGCGCCATAGGATCACCATAGGCACCGGCGGGACGGAGGATGATCGTGCGAACGCTCCGCAACTGGATGCCTACGCTGGGTTGGCTCGCGGCCACCGCCACCAGCATCGCGCTGGCCTCGGCCGCCCTGCTCCCCGTGCTGCGCACCGCCCCGGCCGGCGAGGAGACGCTCGCCTCGGTCCACGAGCTGCGACGCGGCGGCGCCGGCGACGAGCCGCCACTGACCGTCACGACGCCGGCGCAGCCGACCCCGTCGGTCGCGTCGCCGTCATCGGCACCTCCGTCCGCCGCCGCGACGCCGACCCCCAGCGCCGGCGCGCCGCGGACCACGACCACCCGGGACGGTTGGACGGTCACCACGGACGCCGCGGGCGTGGCGACATACCTTCGCTCGTTCCGGGTGGAGGGCGGCCAGACGGTTGTCCGCGCCAGCCGCGGGCGGGTGCAACTCGTCACCGCCACACCCGGCCCCGGCTACTCGGCGAAGACCGTGCAGAACACCCCGGACAACCTGGCGGTCTTCTTCCTGGAGACGAATCATCACTTCGTCATCCACGTGGTGTGGCGCGACGACGCGCCGTTCGCCCAGGTCAGCGAGATCGGCGGCTGAGGTACCACACCGCGGTGACACGGAGCCAGGAGCTGAGCCGCGAGCCGTGACCGAGCTGTTTGGCCCGAGCGCCCGCCGTTCGCCCACGTCCATGTAGGCGTCGCCGGTCACCAACGGCCGAACCGGATGCGGTAGAGCCCGACCAGGAACACCCGGACGAAGCACACGGCGACGGCTACCAACAGGACCAGCAGCAACTTCTCGGCGAACTCGCCGTCCTCCGGCCGCCAGGCGTTCGCCAGACTGACCAGAGCCCATGCCAGCAGCCCGGTGATCGGCGCCAGGATCATGAACTCCGTCTTGCGCACAGGGCGACGAGCCAAGCCACGCCGTTCGGGCTGCGGGATCTGGTCGGGGCTACGCTCCGGCATCGTCACGGTCAGCCCTTCCGGCACGTCCCGCTCCAGCGCAGCAAGGTCGAGGGCGTCGACGCGGTACAGCGTCGGCTCGACCGACACGGTGATGCCGTCGAGCCCGAGGAACACACTGGCGCCATCCGGCCACCGCAGTCGCGCCGCGCATTCGGCGAAGCGCACCGTCAGCGCACTGCCCGACCTGTCGGTCACCGAGACACCGTCGTCAGCGACGATCAACGTCTGCCCGTCGCCGCTGCGCGCGGCGTGCCGCCTGCCCTCCACCGCCGCGTCCGAGGTCGTCGGTGCCGGCGTGAACCCGATGGTGTCGGCGGGAACGCCGTACGGCACCTGGAGCAGCGCGTTGGCGTAAGCCTCGGTGGCAACGGTGTGAACGTCGGCGGCGGTCACCGACCGCAGTCCCTCGGAGACCTCGTCGACAGTCGGCACGGGCTGACCGGTCAGCAGGTTCGCCGCCACGCCCGGCAGCCGGCTCGCCTCGTACTCGGGATGCGCCAGGCTCTGCAGCGCCTTCGTCCGTACGGCATTCAGCTCCTGCTCATCGATGCCCGCCTTCGCCAGCTGCCTGAAGGTGTCGACGAAGCCGTTGACGGCGGCCGTGTGCTTCTCACGCAGCGCGTCGGCGTACGCCGTGATCGTGGCCATGCCGTCGCCCCGCGACGAGTAGTCGGCACAAGCCGTGTAGCTGATCCCGCTTTCGAGCCGTAGCTCGCGATAGAGCGCGCGCTCCAGCAGGGCCGCGAACAGCTGCCCAGCCACCCCGTTGGGGACCACGGTGTCCATGACGATGCCGTCGACCGGGGCGTGGTAGTAGGCGGGCGTGTCAGGTAGCGCCGAAGTGGGCGCCGGCAGCGGTCGCCGCCGCCCGGGCGGCAGGTCGAGCCGCAGATCAGCCGGCACGTCGTCACCGGCCACCCACAGCACCGCGTTGTCCCGGGTGAAGTTCTCCGTAACCCACGACCGCACGTCGTCGCCGGAGATCTGGTTGAGGCCGAACTCGGCGTAGCTGACCAGGCCGTACCCCTGCGCGCCGTAGCGCCACAGGGGCAGGCTCGCGTTCACGCCGCCGCCACGTCCGGCGGCCTCCGTTCGCAGGATCTCCCTCACCACACCAAGCCGGTCCACCGGCAGGTCGATCAACCCGGTACACAGTTTCGCGAAGTAGGTGACCACCTCTGCCGCGGTACCGGAGGTGTGGAAGTGCGTCGTCGTCGCATCGACCGTGGCGTTGGCGTGGTGATCCATCAGCCCGTGCCGGTGCAGCGCCAGGTGTTCGGCGAGGTGAGAGACGCCCGCGAGTGGCAACGGCTCGTCCACTCGACCGACGCGGAACATGAGGCCGGCCCGCAGCGGCCCGGTCGCCTTGACGAACAGCGCCGGCACTCCGTCGATCTCGTACTGCTTCATCCCCGTGCTCCGATCCGCAGCAGGCGGCGACGCACGGTTCGGAACTGACGGACGCTGCGCCACGGGTACTCGGTGATCCGGTTGTCGAGCGTGGCCATTCGGCTCGCGGCCCCGGCTCGGTCGCCGGCGTACCAGAGGGCCATCGCGAAGCTGCTCTGTGCCCGGACCCAGCCGTGCACGGGACGGTAGTCCGGATGCCCGACCGATACCGCCACCGCATCCTGCAGTTCGGTGAGCACTCTCGGCCGGCGCAGGTAGTGGAACGTGCCCTCGTAGAACGCGTCCTCGAGATGTGCCTCGGCCACCGCGGCGGCATTGAGCGAACCCGGTGGTGCCTCCTCGGCGCAGCGGCGCGCGAAGTCATGCATCTTCTCCAGCGAACCACCCCACTTGGGGCACAGTTGCTGCACATAGGCCAGCTGCGCGGTGAACGGGTGCGGCCGCGCTCCGACGGCGCGTTCATAGCGCCGGTTCGCCTCAGCCGGTCCCATCTCCAACCCGCGCGCGATGCACAGCCGAGCCGTCCAGGCGGCGATGTTGCCCGGATCGGCCGCGGTGACCTCACTCAACACCGCCTCTGCCTCCCGCAGGGTCTCGTGGAACGAGGCGAACCGGCGACTGCTCGTGTACTGGCTCCGTGCCGATCCGCGCGCCTCCCAGGCCAGCATTACGAGACGTACCCCCAGTAGCGTGCCCGCCAGCGGCGATTCGGCAGGCCCGCCGACCGACCGCAGGTACGTCTCCACGCCCCTCATCTGCGCGACCATGTCAGTGGCCACCGTCGGATCGTCACCGTCGGGCAGCCGATCGAAGAACGCGACCACGGCACGCCAATCCTCGGCGTGCAGCGCCTGCCGCAGCGGAGCCAGATCTGGATAGTGCTCGACGGGGTCGTGGGTGGGGGACGCGGCGCGGTTGAGGAGCTTGATCGGCACGCTGGAGAGCATAGGGTGGGACGTCGGCGCAGGTAACCCGCCGGGCGATGCTGTGACGACGACGAAGCTGGGCGCCGGTGGCAGCGATGAGTCTGCCGGCGCCCACTGGTCTACCTCTCCGACCGAGACAACCGACTCATCGGGAGTAAGGCATGGGCCTGATCCACATCGAGCTGTTCACGACCCTGGATTTCGTCGGGCAGTCGCCCGGTAGCCCCGACGAGGATCCGGTGGGGTTCCCGTTCGGCGGCTGGCAGGCGCCCCTGCTGGACGAGGTCACCGGGGCGCAGGTCGGTGCCGCGTACGAGGGCACGGACGCCCTCCTGCTCGGCCGGCGGACGTACGACATCTTCGCCGCCTACTGGCCGCACCAGGAGGGCGGCGAGGACAACGAGATCGCCACGCTGTTCAACAGCGTCCCCAAGTACGTGGCCTCGCGCGGCAGGCCCGACCTCTCGTGGGCCGGGTCAACCCGGCTCGGCCCGGATCTGGCCGGCGCGGTGCGCGAGATCCGTGACCGGCACGAGCACGTGAAGGTCGTCGGGAGTCTGAACCTGGTGCAGACTCTGCTGCGCGAGAAGCTCTTCGACCGTCTGGACCTCTGGGTGTACCCGATCGTGCTCGGCGTCGGGAAGAAGGTGTTCGACGGTGGCGCGGTGCCCACGAACCTGACACTCCTCGAACCGCCGGTTGCCGGTCAGCAGGGCACCGTGTACCTGCGCTACGGGCTCGCCGGTGGCACGCCCGGGACGGGGGACATGAGCGCACCCGATCGAGGTGCCGGGCGCGACGGCTGAGCCACCCCGCGTCAGGGTCGGTGTTTGACCGCCTCATGTCCAGGAACGTAGGTGGTTGACCAACTGAGAACGACGAGGCATCCAGGTGAACCGCCAGCCTGACAAGCGCACGTCAACTGTTCCCTTCCC
Source organism: Micromonospora sp. WMMC415 (assembly GCF_009707425.1). GTDB lineage: Bacteria > Actinomycetota > Actinomycetes > Mycobacteriales > Micromonosporaceae > Micromonospora. Next base: position 4,585,358 of record NZ_CP046104.1, read on the forward strand.
GCGAACGGACGGTGACAGCGTCTTGATTCACGCGGCCGATCCTGGTGTTGGTGCGACGATGGAAGGCGTGGGATCTGTGAGAACTGATATGCCTGCTGTCTCGCCGCTTGCCGGCGAGCCGATCAAGCGTGCCGACGCCGAGCGGCTCGCGGGAGTGCTGAAGGCAGTCGCCGATCCGGCCCGACTGCGACTGCTCAGTCTGATCCAGTCCGCCCCGGAGGGCGAGGCGTCGGTGAGTGACCTCACCGCGCCGCTCGACCTGTCCCAGCCGACCGTGAGTCACCACCTTCGGATCCTCACCGAGGCCGGCCTGCTCGAGCGCGAGAAGCGCGGCGTCTGGGCCTACTACCGCCTGGTGCCGTCCGCGATCGCGGGAATAGCCGACCTGTTGACGCCGCCCCGCAAGCGGGCGACGAAGAAGGCCCGCTGAGCGGCACCGCCGAGGACCGCGCCCGAGCGCTGACAGGACGACCGGTAGGACCTCATACCCCTCGCCCTCGGCGAGGTCCGCCGTCTGCTGCACACCTGATCACCGGCGTCCGACCCGGCGCCACATACGTTGATGGTCACGACAGCGACGCCGGCATCAGTACCGCACCACAACAGCCGCTGCCCCGGTTTCCTGACGACTTCGTTCGGTGCGCCATACCGCTCGACCGGGCGTCCTCGCCTCCGCGCTGCCGGGATGGCCGATACCGGCGGGGCAACCGCGGGCGGCCGGGACGTTCCCCGGCCGCCCGCAGCGCTCGATCAGGCCGACCGCGTCCTACGGCTGCATCTCGTACGCGCCTGCGAGCGCCTCGACCTGAGCCCAGACGGCGGCGGTGCGGGACGCGTCCGGAACCGGGCGGCGCAGGTGCGCCACGGCCCAGGCGGCCTGCGCGTCGGTGGTGGCCGCCTTGCCGTACAGCTCCGTCGCGTAGGCGGAGAAGTCCCCGACGAGTACCGCGAAGATCTCATCGAGCAGGTGCCGATCCAGGGCGGTCAGCTCGGCCTGCTCCAGGATCAGCTGACCGTAGACGACCAGCGCGAAGAGCTGACCGAGGGTGAGCAGGAAGTCCAGGTCGCGCTGCTGATCCTCGTCCGGGGCGTGGGCACGCAGCAGTGCGCAGAGTCCGTCGGCCTGTTCCCGGAGCACCGCCACGTTCGGGATGTCGGCGTACGTGTCGTACGCGCCGCGCCAATCGTGGAACCGGATCGCCCCGAGGCCGCGGGCCGGCCCCTGCCGGAACAGGAACTCGTCGTCGGCGGGGTCCTGACGGGTGGGTACCGGCGCGAAGTCGGCCGGTTGGAACAGGTAGTTCGGCATGAACTTCAGGATCAGGGCGAGGTTGACGTGCACGGTGCCCTCAAGCTTCGGCAGGCCACGGATGTCCTTGGCGGCCTTGTCGAAGTAGGTGTCCGCCTCGAAACCCTTCGCGGCGATCACATCCCACAGCAGGTCGATCACCCGCTCGCCCTCGGTGGTGACCTTCATCTTGGTCATCGGGTTGAACAGCAGGTACCGCCGGTCGTCAGGGCCCGCCGACCGGAAGTAGTCGGTGGCACGGTCGCTGAACAACTTCATCGCGACCAGCCGGGCGTACGCGTCGGTGAGCTCGCGCCGCACGTGCGGGAAGTCGGTGACCTGCTTGCCGTAGAGCACCCGCCGGTGCGCGTGGGTGACCGCCTCGTACATCGCGTGCTCACAGATGCCGATGGAAGCGGTGCAAAGGTTGAACTTGCCGACGTTGACGGTGTTGAGCGCGGCGTCGAACGCGGCCTTGCCCGTGTGCAGCACGTCCTCGCCGCGTACCGGGTAGTCCTCGAGCCGGAACTCGCTGACGTACATCTGCCCGTTCACCACGTTCTTGACCAGGCGGTAGGCGGGGTGGCGGCTGTCCGCGGCAAAGAAGACGTAGCCGTCGGGCCCCTCGACGTCGGCGCGGCGGCCGAAGACGGAGACAAGGCCGGCGACGTTGCCGTTGCCGATGTAGTACTTGCCGCCGTTGGCCCGGTATCCGTCCGCGCCGTCCGGAGTGAGGATCATGTCGGTGGAGTAGATGTCGGCGCCGTGGCTGCGCTCGGACAGGCCGAACGCCATGACATGACCGTCGGCGAGCAGCCGGGCCGCGTTGGCGCGGGCGGTCAGGTTCGCGCTCTGCCACACCGGCCCGAGACCCAGGACGGTCACCTGCCAGGTGTACCAGTAGCCGAGACCGTAGAAGCCGAGGATCTCGCTGAGCGCTGCGTTGCGCGCGGTGTCCCAGCGTCTGCCCTCGGCCCCGCCACCGTCGGCTGCCGGCGTCAGGAACGTCGCGAACAGGCCCTCCTTCGCGACGAAGTCCAGGAAGTCGCCGTACCAGGCCCGGTCGTTGTAGCTGTCGACCAGTGCCTTCTTGCCGCGGTTCTCGAAGAAGTCGACAGTGGCGCGGAGCAGCCTGCGCGTCTCGTCGTCGAGGTGTGCGGGGTCGTAGGTGCGCGGGTTCAGCAACAACGAGTTCGCCATGGTGGCAGTGCCTTCCTGGGGAGTCAGCGGCCGAGGCCGTGGAGGGTTTCGAGGACGTCGTCGAGCCAGTCGAGGACCATCCGCTCGTACGCGACGCCACCCCGGAGCACGACGTGCCGCAACCGCTGGCCCGCGTCGAGCTCGCCGGCGTCGAGGAAATCACGCCGCTCGCCGGCCAGGTAGCGGTTGAGGGTGGCTTCGTGGTCGGCGCGGTACCGCTCGACCTCGACGATCAGTGCAGCCCGGCCGGCATCGTCGTCGAACGCTGCGCCGCGGATCTTCACGGCCAGTTCGTGGCGGACCGTCTCTGGCTGGACGGGTTCCCGCAGCCAGCTCGCGAGCACCCCTCGGCCAGCCGCGGTCACGGAGTAGCGCCTCTTGTCGGGGCGCCCATCCTGGCCGATCTCCTCGGCGGTGACCCAGCCGTCGGTCTCCATCCGCCTGAGGACGCGATAGATCTGCTGGTGGGTAGCCGTCCAGAACCGGCCGATGGAGCGCTCGAACCGCCGGGCCAGCTCGTAGCCGGACCCGGGCTGCTCCAGCAGCGAGACGAGAATCGCGTGTTCCAGTGCCACACCGGCGATCCTGCTATGCAACTCGTTGCATAGCAATCCCCCGGCGACATTCTGCGTCGCGGGCGACGCGCCCTTCGACAGCCGCGGTTCGGTCGCCGGTCTAGGGCGGCTGGGTGTCCCGCGCCTTATGCCCCGCTACCCGCTCGGCGTACCGACGGCCTTCACTCGTAAACCGCGTTGAAGGGGGTTCGGGTGCGCCGCCACGGTTTCCGGCGGCCGGCAGGGCTTCCATGGCTCGGGAGCATCGGAGTAGCCCGCGGTGACGACCAGAAGTACGGGACCGGTAAAAATAACCAGTTCGGCGAGGACGGTGTTGTACCTGCCCAGAACGACCGCGTACTCGTTCTCAGTGTCGGAATAGCGCTTGGAGCCCAGCAGAGTGTGGAACCGCACCCACCGGTCCCGCACGGCTCGAAGTTCATGCGGCAGCTTCGAACAGCCCGGCCACCGCTCATCCCACAGCCGCGAAAGTGCGACGGTGTCCACAATATCGCCGGTCATCGGCCCGCGCGGTCCCTCATCTTGACGTCCGTCGCCTTCAGACATCCGCACGATCGATCCACTCGACGGTCGCGAACAGGTTGGGCCGGGCAACCACGAACGCGGCCTCAATTAGTGCGGACTCACGCGCATCCTCGACGACCTGCTGCCACGGTTTGCCGACGTCAAGCGGCTTGTCGAGCCGCTCGTGGCCGTTCCAGAACGCGCCACCGTCCATGACTGCCCACAGCTGGAAGTACAGCACCGCCTGATCGTGGGCAGCCAGGTCATTGATGACGTCCACAAGCCGGGCAGACGGCCAGGCCCGTTGGATGCTGCCGGCTGTCGTCGGCAACGACGCCGTCAATGGAGGCAAAACCTCCTGCCGCGCTGCCGCCGGTATGCGTCCCGCAACTTCGGCACCGCAGGCCGGTACGCGCACTACCGCTACGAGGTCGAGATCCTCGCCTTCGTGCTGGACCGCCTGAAGGCGACGAACGCCTGACCGAGGACGACGTCCTGGCGTTCCTGATGCCGGCGCTGCCGCACGGTGTATCCGCGACAGCAGCGCCGGCGTCGTCCGCTCTGGTGAGCGAATGCCTCACCAGATGATCGCGGCGACCACCACACTGACGACCAGTCCCGTAACCACGGGCAGGAACAGCCTGCGGGCGAGGTCGACCACGGACACCCCGCAGAAGGTGGCAACGGCGATGAGCGACGACCAGATGACCAGGGTGCCGCCGCCGGTCCAGGACGCGCCGTTCTGCGCGATGGCGGCGAGCGTGGCGGTGTCGACTCCGGCGTGCGGGCTGAGCGCCTCCGAAAGGGAGCCGGTGAGCGGCAGCCCCGCCCAACCCGATCCGTCAAGCCCGACCGTCATGCCGGCGAGCAGGACGGCGAACATGATGACGATCGGGTTGCTCGGGATGTGCTCCTCGACGCTGCGGATAGCGTCGAACAGGAATCCTGGCGCCGTCTGGTCCTCTGCCAACCCCATGATGCGGCCGGAGAAGTCCGAGATGCCGATGAAGACGAAGCCGGCGATGGGGATGACGATGCCCATCGCCTTGAACGCGAAGGAGAGGCCTTCGACGACGTGCTCGGCGCAGCTCTCCAGGGAGCGGACCCCGTCGCTGGTCACCGCAACGGCGAGAAGCAGCAGTGCTGCCATGCCGCCGACCAGCGGGGCCCCCGCACCGTCGTCGACCGACACCAGGTCGGTGAACCGCCCGAGCAGCATGTAGACGAGCAGCGCGCCGAAAGCGACGGGCACCAGGACGGCGAACAGCTTGGCCCGCCCATCCTGTCCACGCTGGCCGGCAGGATCGTCGTCGAGCCGGGCGTCACTGGCTACCGCCTCCCGCTCCTCCAGCGCCTCCGGCGGTGGCTGCTTCGTCGCCAGAGCGTGGCCGAGCTGCCCGGAGGTGCCACCCGTACCACTGACGCCGGCCACTCCAGCGATCGCGAGTTCGGCGCGGTGCGCCACGTTCGTCTGGGCGCTGGGCTCATCTGCCGCCGCAGTGCTCAGCCCGCGACGACGCACCGTCAGGACATAGCTCATCGCCAGTGCGACGATTCCGACCACCCACGACAGGACCAGGGCCCGGTCGGCGATCAGGTCGGCCGACACGTTGGCGCCGCTCGCCGAGAGACTCGGCGCGACACCGATGACGTAGTCGGAGGCCAGGGCCATGCCCTGTCCGGCGATGGCGATCGCGATCGCACCGAGCATCGGGGACAGGCCCGCCCGGATGGCGGCCGGGAGCAGGATCGCCGCGATCAACGCCAGGGTCGGCGTGGGCCAGAAGAACAGGGCGAAGATGTACGTGACAACGAACAGGACGACGTAGGCGACCGGCCCGCTCACCATCAGCCGACGGAACGGCGCCACCATCCGGTGCTCGGCCCCGATGGCTCTCAGCGCCGCGAGCATCGCGGTGACGAGCGCGATGATGAGGAAGATGTTGAACAGTTCCGACGCGGCCACCAGACTGGCGCGGAACACGGACGCCACTCCCCCGGGCACGCTGCCGGTGAAGGTCACGGCGGTGAGGAAGGTCGCGGCGATGGCGGGAACGACGACGTTCTTCCGGGCGACCATGACGACGATCAGGGAGGCCAGACCTGCCAGGTACACCCAGTGCGCAGGCGCTATTTCCATGGTTGTCTCCTAGCTTGCGTGCTCGGAGTGGCTAAGGGGTGTGGCCGCGAGCGTCGTCGCGGCGGCGCGAGCGCGGACGGCCTCGGCGAGTGGCAGCAGGTGCTCCTGCGCCACCGACCGCCCGTACTCGCGCAAGGCGCCCGTGCCCACGCTGTTGATCGGGATCGAGACGACCCGGTCCCGGAACAGGACAACGTCGACGTTCGGCAGCAGGGCGGACAGTCCGAAGGCCAGCGGAAGTCCGTTCTCGAAGACCTCCGAGGCATGGCTGCTGCCCACCAGCACGCTGAGTCCGCGCGCGGCCGCGCTCGCCACCACGGCCGAGTCCGGGGGAGCCGCACTGATGCTGAAGATGACCGTTGAGATGGCCGGATACTCGGCGAGCAGCTGGGCGAGCTGCTTCTCCCCGAAGCCGGTGTGTGGGAAGGCGTGCAGGACAACCTCGCCAAGCGGATCGTCGAGAGCACCCGCGAGCACCCGCATCCCCGGAGCTGTGGCGCTGTCCACCAGGTCGGCGCACTGGCGGACGGAGCGTTCCCCGTCCAGGATGCGCAGGTCCAGGGACCGCTCCAGGCCCGCGTCGAGCCGGGTGAGTACGTCACCGACCGTGGTGACGCCCGGTAGCGGCCGGCCGACCATGACCACCAGCCCGTGTACCCCGTCGTAGGCGGGGTTGACGTAGAAGGGCTGGTGGCCGTGGAGGTAGGCCATGCCGGGGTGCAGTCCGTGGAAGGCTTCGTGGCACTCCAGCACCGCGATTCCGTACAGCGAAAGGTAGTCGGCGAGCGTCACTCCACCGGAACTCGCCGCGTCCGCGATCGGGTGGTGCGCAACGATCGCGTCCACGCCGCTGGCATGCGCAAGTTCGATGTGGTGCTCGGTGATGGTCATGGCGACCGCGAGCCGCCGCACCGCTTTGTCGGAGGCCCCCCAGACCAGGCCGGGCCGCTCGGTCACCGCCTTGCCGGGTATCCCCGAGTCCTTGCTGATCACGTACGGGTTGCGGCCCCCGTCGGAGCTGGTGACCCGGCCGCCGGTCAGCCCATCGAGGGCCGCGACCACATCGGCCACCGTCGGACCGGTCTGCGACGCTGTCTTGTTCGTCACGCGTTTCGTCCGCCTTCCGTTGATGTCAGTGCGACGCGCACTGGATCGGGTGCGGCGGAAGCAAGAAGCTGCCACCGCTCGGACTTGGCGGCGTGCGCGAAATTCGCGCAGACCGCCAACCGCCATCGGCGACAGCTGTCGGGCTCTTCGGGACGGAAGCTCCCTAGACCGTTCGTCGGCTCTGAACACGACGTCCTCGTCGGCCCGTACCCGTAGGAACAGCGCCTCAGAGGTGTGTGATATATATCGGCGCCCGCCGGAGGGTGTCAAGACCTCGACCGAACCGTCCGACGATCACTAGAGTCGCGCCATGGATCGCTCAGCCAGCACCCCGCCGCGGACGCCCGGAGAGCTCAAGCAGGAGATCCTGCGGGTGTACAACAGCGTCAACCAGGGGATCTCCGGCGTCGGTGTGAGCCGGCAGCGGGTCGACCTCCTGGACGACCGGATCCTCATCCTCGCCCAGCATCAGCGCGTCAAGGCGCTCGCGACGCTGGATCCCGCCCACCGCGACATCACCCGCGAGGTGGACGTGGCGCTGCTGGACGAGGGCAAGCGGCGGCTGGCCCAGGAGTTCCGGGACAAGATCGGACTTGCGGTACGGGTCGTCCTCAAGGACTACGACCCGAGCACGGAGCTCTCGGCGACGGTGGTGGTCCTCGACGCCCCGCTGGTCCTCACCGAGGCCCGACGGTATCCGTAGCGGCGCCGGCCCGGTCCGGACGGCGCCGCTGACGTGCCGGCTTCGTCGGCGGCAGGTCAGCGACGACGCGGGTGACCCGGGACTACCCGCCGAGCCCCAGGTCCGCGACGTGCTTGGCGAACGCCTCGAGCGCGGCCGCGCCGACCGCCTTGTCCTGCTCGCCGTTGCCGCCGCTGACCCCGACGGCGCCGAGGATCTGGCCGTCGTACTCGATGGGGAACCCGCCGACGAAGATGGCGAACTTTCCGGGGTGCATGTGGCTGATCCCGAACGCCTCGTTGCCCGGCAGCGCCGGGCCGTTCGGCGGCTCGTTGAACTTGTGGGTCGCCCGCTCGTGGCCGGCCGCGGTGAACGCCTTCGCGATCGCGATGTCGACCCCGGTGAGGCGGGCACCCGGCATCCGGTGCAGCGCGATCGCATGGCCGCCGTCGTCACAGACGCAGATCGTCTGCCTGACGCCGATCTCCTCCGCCTTCGCTCGAGCTGCCGCGAGCATGGGGAGTGCGTCGTCGAGCGTGATTCGGTAGATCCTGTGCACCGTGCCTCCTCTGCCCACTGCCGGGCGGTCCGTGGCTACAGCCTGCCGGGGCACGGAGATCGCGAACAATGGCTAGACTGCCGCGAGGCCGCGAGGGTAACTTGTGCAACCTGTCCAAGGAGTTGTCGTGAGTGACCCATCGGCCAGTGTGCCGGACAGCCCGCCCGGCGACGCGGATCCGCAGCACCTGACGGTGGGCCGACTGATGCAGGAACGGTTGCTCCGCCCCGCCCGTACGGCGGCATCGGCCGACCTGCTCGACACCGCTGTCACCTGGTGTCTGCCCTGGGACGAGGTCCAGGCCAGCGACGACCCGCTGCCCGGCGTCGTCGTCCATGCCCGGGCCGACCAGCTCCGACCGACGCTCCTGGCCGGTCTTGGGCGGCGCAACGCCACGGCCGTCGTCGTCGCCGGCGGGATCGCTGATCCTCCCCAGCCCGCGGTCGACCTGCCGGTGATCCACGTCGGTGCGCACGTCGCGTTCCGACACCTCAGCCAGCTTGTGGCGGAACTCGTCCTGGCCCGGGACACCCACGTCCTCCGCTACGGCCTGCGAGTGCACCGCTCGTTGGTGGAGTTGCTGTATCGCGGGGCCGGCCTGGCCGCGCTCGGGCACCAGATGGCCCGGCTGTCCGGGTGCACGGCCGCGATCCTCGACCCGCAGTACCGGGTCCTGGCGTTCGAACGCAGCCGCGACCGCGTGTTCGAGGCGGCGGCGGTGGCGGACGCGCTGCGCGAGGACGCCGCGGCGGCGCCGCCACCGCTCGTTTCCGAGCAGCCGAACACCGGTCCTGAGGTCCGGACGCTGCTGATCGACGGGGCCAGCGCGACGTGCGTGCTCAACCCGATCCTGCTCGGCGGTCGCCACGACGGTTGGGTGGTGATCGTGGAGTCAGCCGATCCACCCCTGCCGCACGACATCGCGCAGCACAGGGTGGTCGTCGAGCAGGCCGCGACCATCGTCGGTACCGAGATGCTGCGCCTGCGCAGCATCGAGCAGGCGCAGGAGCGGGCGCGGGGCGACTTCGTTCACGCACTGCTGCACGGCCGTTTCTCCACTCAGCACGAGCTCGAAGCCCGGGCGGCGCACTACGATTTCCCGGTCGGGGCGACCTTCGGCGTGGTCGTCGCGAGCGGACTCGGCTCGGTCGGCAGCCCCGACTCCCCGACCGCCCTGTTCCAGCTGGCCCGGCATGTCACCCGCCTGGACGCCCGGCCGAACGCGCACACCCTGGCGACCGTCGTCGGCGACGTGCTCGCGGTGGTCCGCCAGGTCGATCCGGCGGGCCGGCGGGATTCGCCGGGCGCGGAGGACCGGGCGCTGGCGGACTTCGCGTACACCCTGCAGACGGAGTTGGAACGAAGGACACACCACCGGGTGGCCGTGGCGTACGGGCGCTGCGTCGGCGGCGCGGCCCGGATCTTCGACAGCTACCGCGAAGCGCGCATCGCTCTCGGGATCCGCAACCGTCTCGGCATGGACCGGGTGTGCGGCTTCCAGGACCTGCGCGTGTACGCCACCCTGGTGGAACTCGCCGAGAGCCCGCAGGGGCGCGCCTTCGCCCGCGACGTGCTGGCCCCGCTGCGCGGCGCCCGCGCCGGCGGGAACGACCTGGAGCAGGCGGTCATCGCCTACATCGCATCCGGCGGAAACCTCAACGCCGCCGCGCGGGACCTGCACATCCACCGCAACACGATGCTCTACAAGCTCGACCGCGCCTCCCGGCTTCTGCAACTGGACCTACGCGAGGCGGAGCACCAGTTCGCGGTGTGGCTTGCCTACAAGCTCGGGCTGCTCGCCGACACGGTGACGGCCGTCGACCGGGATCTCAGCCCGGCGTAGCGGGCGACGTCGCGTCGTCGTCGGGCGGGGACGGGTCGGGGCCGATGAAGCTGACCACCAGCCCGAGCCCGGCGGCCGCCGCGCCTCCGGCGAAGAGCAGCACCAGAGCATCGTGCGGGTAGACGACGGCCACCCAGGCCGCACCCAGCGCCGAGCCGCCGAATCGCATCATGTTGAACAGACCGAGGGCCGCTCCCGATCGGCCCGCGGGTGACCGGGTCGCCCCGGCGGCGGAGGGCGTCTGGACGAGGGCCACGCCCACCCCGACCGCGATGAGCAGTGCGACGAGCAGCGCCACGCTCCGGCCGGCATTGCCCGCGTACAGCCCCAGCAGCAGTTCCGCCGTGCCCAGCACGATCAGTCCGACGCGCAGGATCCAGCGCGGCCGGGTGCGCTCGCTGAGCAGGCCGACGAGCGGAGCCAGCAGCGCCATGGCGGCGGGAAGCGCCAGGACCAGCAGGCCGGTGAGGGCAGTGGTTCGCCCGAGGGCGCCCGTGACGTACAGCGGAACCGCGACGAGTGTCGCGGCGAGACAGAACATCTGTACGGCCGCGGCCACGGTGCTGCGCAGGAACCGCGACTCGACGATGAGACGCGGTCGGATGATTGGCGCCGCAGCCCTGGCCGAGGAGATGACGAAGGCCGCCAGAAGTACGACGCCCGTCGCGGCGAGCGTGACGGTGAGCCAGGGCGGCACCATGTCCTGCGGGACCGCGGTGGCGGCGGTCATCACGAACGCGGCGCCGAGGGTCAACGAGACCGCGCCCGGCCAATGCAGCGGGGTGGTGTGGCCCCGGTCGTCCGGCACGACCAGGACCGTGGCGGCCAGCAGCAGCACGGCCACCGGCGCGAGACACCAGAAGATCGCCCGCCAGCCGGCCAGATCGGCCAGCAGACCGCCCAGCGGGGGGCCGATCGCCTGTCCGATGCCGTTGGCGGCCGCCCACGCGCTCATCGTGCGGGCCCGCTGGGTCGGCCCGTAGATGGTGGCGAGCATCCCCATGACGGCCGGCGGGTAGGCCGCACACGCCACGCCCTGCAGGGCACGCATCGCGACGAGCACCGGCAGCGACGGCGCCAGCGCCGCACCGACCATGGCCACCGCCATCACAGCCAGCGCCACGATGACCGTACGGCGTCGGCCGAACCGGTCGCCCACCCAGCCGCTCAACGCCATGCCGGCGGCCAGGACCAGGACGAAGCTGCTCACCACGAGCACGCCGGCGGAGAGCGACACTCCGAGATCGGTGGTGATGTCGCGCAGCGGCACGTTCAGCACGTTGTTGATGACCGTGCCGAGCAGCGTCGCACCGAGCAGGGTCAGCAGTACGCCGAGCCCGCCGGACCTTCGCCGCGGCGAACCCTGCGGGTTGGCCGGGGCGGTGAACGACTGCGCGGCTGTGACCCGCGGCCGAGTGTCCCGCACGTCCCGTCCTTCCCGTCGTATGCGCAGGTCACATACCGCCCGAGCGTGCACCGCGACGGCCGGGTAGTGCTACGGCCGCCCTGCACAATCTTTGCCCGCCGGCCTGTGCACATCGGCGCTAGACGCTTACCGGTCCGCACGCGGACGCTGACCAGCAATCGACCCCCTGCAAGCGGCAGTGAGGTGGCACATGCAGCTAACGGCGACCCACTGGGTCTATCTCGCCGGCGTTGTGGTCATCATCGGGACGATGATCGCCCGGAAGAACATCGTAGTCCCGGCGGTGGTCGCGACGTTCGCGACCGCGCTCGTCTTCTCGAACAGCATCGTCCGTGCGCTCTCCGCGGTGTTCAACGCGAGTCTTGTGGCGGCCACGGCGCTGTTCAACATATTTCTGATCATCGCGTTGGTGACGGCGATGTTGCACTCGCTGCAGGCGATCGGCGCCGACCGGAAGATGGTCGCCCCGTTCCGGGGCGTCATGCGCAACGGCCACCTCGCGTTCTGGACGCTGGTGGTCGTCACGTACTTCATCTCGTTGTTTTTCTGGCCGACCCCGGCGGTGCCGCTGATCGGTGCCGTACTCATACCGGTGGCGATCCGCGCGGGTCTACGGCCGATGGCCGTCGGCCTGGTGGTGGCGATCGCCGGCCAGGGCATGGCCCTCTCCTCCGACTACGTCATCCGGGTGGCTCCGGGGCTCTCGGCGACGTCCGCCGGGGCGGACGCGAACCTGGTCGCCGACCGGGCGCTGGTGCTGTCCCTCGTCGTCGGTGGGGTCGCCCTGGCGGTCGCCTACCTGATGGAGTTCCGCCGGATGCGTCGGCCCGAGCCGGCCCTGCTCGTCGAGTGGGAGACCGCGACGAGCAGCGGCGACCAACGGGCGCGGGATCTGGCGGTCACCCGGCGCGAGCGCGAGCTGATCGAGGTCGGCGCGGGCGAGCGCGAGGCCGGCGGCGGCGACGTCCCGCCACCGCGGGGTACCGCGCCGACCATCGGGCACGGCGTCGCGCTGCGGGAGGAGTACGACAGGGGGCGGGACGGCGGCCCCGACGAGCCCGCCGTCAGCTACCGCGGCAACCCGATGATTCCGACCTTCTTCGCCATCTTCGTACCGGCGGCCTACCTGTCGCTGATCGTGTACATGGCGGTCGCCACCTTCTCCGACAGCGTGCCCGACCTGCGGGGCGGGGACGCCGCCGCGCTGGTCGGTGGCATCGCGGCGCTCACCGTCTTCCTGGCGGCGCTCGCCGGGGACGGCAAGGGTTTCCTGGACAGCTCGGCGAAGCACGTCGTCAACGGACTGGTGTTCGCCTTCAAGGCCATGGGGGTCGTGCTGCCGATCGCTGGATTCTTCTTCATCGGCAACGGCGAGTTCTCCGGCCAGATCCTCGGCACCGCCGACCCGACCAAAGGGCCGGCCCTCCTGCCGGACCTGGTCGTGGCGGCCCAGGACCACATCCCCCAGAGCGGCTTCGTCGCGGCCTTCGGCATCCTGATCGTCGGCCTGATCGCGGGCCTGGACGGGTCCGGCTTCTCCGGCCTGCCGCTCACCGGAGCGCTGGCGGGCAGCCTCGGTCCGGCCACCGGGATCAGCGCCGAGACGCTCGCCGCCGTCGGGCAGATGGGCAACATCTGGTCCGGTGGTGGGACGCTCGTCGCCTGGTCCTCACTCATCGCCGTCGCCGGTTTCGCCCGGGTGCCGGTGATCGACCTTGCCCGCAAGTGCTTCATCCCGGTCATCAGTGGGCTCGTGGTTGGGACCCTCTTCGCGGTGGTCTTCTTCCCCTAGTTCTCGGCAACACCTGCTGCAGAGGCGGCCGGGCAGGGATGCCCGACCGCCTCCGCCGGGCCGCCCGACCGGGCTCAACGAGCGGTCACGGCGACGGTGAGCTCCACCTCGACCGGGGCGTCGGACGGTAGGCTCGCCACCCCGACTGCCGAGCGCGCGACGGCGCCGCGGTCGCCCAGCCAGTCCCGCAGCACCTCGGACGCGCCGTCGGCGACCGCAGTGTGCTGGGTGAAGCCGGGACGGCAGGCGACGTACACGGTCATCCGCAGGCACCGTCGCACCTGCTCCAGTCCACCGACCGCCTGCGCCACGGCGGCGAGGGCGTTGCCGGCCGCCAGGCCGGCGGCGGCGCGCGCCTCGGCCACGGTCAGATCCACGCCCACCAGCCCGCGCGCAACGAGCCGGCCGTCGACCCGCGGGGTCATGCCCGCCGCGTATGCCGTGCCGGCATGTACCACCGCCGGAACGTAGTGGCCCTGCGGGGCCGGCGGGGCCGCCAGGGCGCCCCGGCCGGCCGGGTCAGCCACCGAGCACCACCCCGTCCTGCCGGGGGTCGGCACCGCCGACGAGGCAGCCCAGCCGTTCGTCCACGGAGACCACGAGGGCACTGCCGCCGGCGTCCCACGGCCCCACCACCCGGACCGGGTGCCCGGCGGCGCGCAGACCCGCCAGGACCCGCTCGCTCAGCCGCGACTCGCAGATCAGCTCGTCGGGCGCGCCCACCACGTCGGCGTCGCTGCCCGGGAAGACGCTGAACCGCGGCGCCGACACCGCCTCCTGCGGATCCAGGCCGTGGTCGACCAGGTGCGAGAGCACCTGCATGTTCCACTGCACCTGCCCGTCGCCGCCGGGCGTGTTGCCGACGTGGCGCAGGGCTCCCGTGCCGTCGGTCACCAGCCACGCGAGGCAGGTGTGCAGCGGACGGCGCCGCGGTCGTACCTGGTTCGGGTGGCCGTCGATCAGGTACGCGCCGCGTCCCAGCCGGTTGTTGAGCACGATGCCGGTGCCGGGGACGGTGATCCGGGCGCCGAAGGTGAAGGCGAGCGAGTGGATGAAGCTGACCGCGCGGCCGTCGCCGTCGACCGCGACGGTCGTCGTGGTGTCCCCGTCGGGTGTCAGCCCGGCCGTGACGAGGGAACGCCCTCCGGTGGACAGCCTCGCGCGCACGTCCGCCACCGCCTCGGGTCGCAGCAGCGCCCGCCAGGCGTCGGTGTCGGCGGCACACCGGTCCCAGCGGTCCCGGAAGGCCTGCCGGGCCGCACCGGCGAGCCAGCCCACCGCCTCGGCGCCCAGCCACGGCAGGCCGGCGAGCGTCCCGTCGCAGACGGCCGCCTGCTGGAGCACCATCCAACCCGGCGTGGGCAGCGGCGTCGCGTGCACGACCAGGTCGCCGTACCGCCCGGCGATCGCCTCGCCCTCGATCGGGACGCCGGAGGCTGCCCACTCGTCGCCGCTGAACGGGGCACCGGCCGCCGCCAGCGCGGCCACCGCGCGATCAGCCAGGTCGCCGGTGTGCAGGGCGCGGGGATCGGCCGCCAACGACCGCAGCGAGTCCGCGAGTTCCGGCTGCGCGAGCCGCTCGCCGACCTGCGGTGCCCGGCCGGTGCGCAGGAACGTCCGCCGGGCTCCCTCGTCGGCACGCAACTGCGCCTCGTGCTCGAGGATGTCCGCGCGGGTCTTGCGGGTGCAGGGCAGACCGCGTTCGGCGGCCGCGATCGCCGGCGCCCACAACTCGGGGAGGCTGCGCGTCGCTCCGCGGACGTGCAGTGCGGCGATGGCGGGAACCGCACCCGGAGCCGCCACGGCCAGCGCCCCGGTGAGGGGAATCGCGGACAGTCCTCGCGCCCGGTAGAAGTCCGGCTCGGCGCCGTCCGGCCCGTACCCGCTGCCGTTGATCGTCCACACCGACCCGTCCGGCTCACGGATCACGGCGAAGGCGTCGCCGCCGACGCCGCACTGACCTGGCAGCGCCAGCCAGGACATCGCGGCCATCGCCACGGTCGCATCGATCGCGGTGCCGCCGTCGGCGAGTACGCGATGACCGACGGCGCTGACCGCCGGGTGGCTCGCGGCGGCCATGTGTTCGCCGGCGAGGACCGCGTTGCGGGCCGGTGCCGGCCAGTCCACGCTCACCCGGGTCACCTGACCGGTCGGCGGCGGCGCGGGCCGCCGGAAGCGATGTCCTCCGGCGTCACGCCGACGTAGATCTGCCCGTCCTCCTCGCGCACCGGGAACGTCTTGATGGGTTCGGTGGCGGGCGGGCAGACCGGCTCGCCCGTCTCGAGATCGAAGACGCTGCCGTGGCAGGAGCAGCCGATCCCGTCGTCGACCAGCTTGCCCGACGACAGCAGGCAGTCCAGGTGCGTGCAGTAGTTCGACGTCGCGTACGCCTTGCCTTGAGACCGGGCGACGCACAGCTCCAGGCTGTCGGCGTAGAAGCGACGGACGTATCCGTCGGGCACCTGGCCGGAGCGGGCGACGCAGACAAATCTGACGGTGCCCGATTCCGCTCCCGTGGGCGCCGGGCCAGCGGTGTCGGGCGTGCTCATGAGGCCACGTACACGGTCTTGTCGACGGTGTAGAAGTGCATCATCGTCTCCCCTGCCTGTTCCTTGAACGTCTGGGTGCTGGAGTTCCTGAGCCCACCGAACGGCGCGTTCATCGCCATGCCGGTGGTGGGCTGGTTGACCTTCACCAGGCCGCTGTCGACCCGCCGGGCGAAGTCGAGTGCGCGGCCGACGTCGCGGGTGACGATCCCGGCCGACAACCCGTACGCCGTGTCGTTGGCGACGCTGATCGCCTCGTCGAAGGAGTCGACGCGCAGCACGGCGAGGACCGGACCGAAGACCTCCTCCTGCGCCAGCGGTGACGACGGGTCGACGTCGGTGAAGACCGCCGGGCGGACGAAGTTGCCGTGTTCCAGGCCCGGGCCGAGCGGCTCGTCACCGGCGCGCAGGTGAGCGCCGGCGGCCGCCGCGAGGTCCAGGTACAGCCGAGTCTTGTCCCGTTGGGCGCGGGTTGCGAGGGGGCCCATCTGCACCCCGTCGGCGAGCCCGTCGCCCACCCGACGGGCGCGAGCGAGGACGACCACCCGCTCGACGAGCGCGTCGTGCACCGCGTCGTGCACGATCAGGCGGCTGGTGCCGGTGCACGCCTGGCCGCTGAGGCCGAACGCCCCGCGGACCACGATGTCGGCCGCCCGGTCCAGGTCGGCATCCTCCAGCACGATCACCGGATTCTTGCCGCCCATCTCCAGTTGGCAGCGCTGGCTCGGTCCGACCGCCAAATGGATGGCCGCTCCGACGTCAGACGAGCCGGTGAACGTCACCGCCCCCACCCGCCGATCCGCGACCAATGCCGCGCCGGCCTCCCCGCCACCCTGCACGAGGGCGAGCGCACCGGCCGGGACACCCGCCTCCAGCAGCGCCTCGACCAGCCGCTGCCCCATCAGCGGGGTCACCTCGCTCGGCTTGAACACTACCCCGTTGCCCGCCGCAAGGGCCGGTCCCAGCTTGCGGGAGGGGATGTTCAGCGGGAAGTTCCACGGCGTGACGGCCACGACGATCCCGACGGGTTCCCGGGAGGTGTAGACGAGGCTGCCGTCGCCGGTGGCGTACGTGCGGCCCGCGACGCGCAGCGCCTCACCCGCGTAGAACCGCAGGTTTGCCGGGGTGCGGCGGGTCTCGGTGAGCGCCTCGGCGAGCGTCTTGCCCTCCTCGCGGACCAGTTCCCGGGCGAGGTCGTCGGCGCGGGCGGCGAGGACGTCCGCGGCCCGGTGCAGGACTGCCGCCCGCGCCTCCGGACCGCGCTCCGCCCATTCCCGGTAGCCCGCCGCGACCGCGGTCACCGCGTCGTGGGCGTCCTTCGCGTCGGAGTCCGGAAAGACCGCGACGACGTCGCGCTCGTCAGCCGGGTTCCGTCGCTCGCGCGTACGCCCGCTGGCCGAGCCCACCCACTCGCCACCGATGAAGTTGCCCTTCACAGCTGCTCCTCCAACGCCGTCAATTCGGACAGGTCGACGTCCTCGTCGGCGAGGACCTGGGGACTGACGGTGACCTGCCCGGCGATCAGTTCCTTGGCGACGAGGACGTCGGCCCCGCGGTCGACGGCGAACGCCGCCCGGACCAGGCCGTCGCGCAGGTAGAACACCGAGAAGTCGCATTCCTCGACCGAACCGCGCACCACCAGCTCGTCCCAGACCGGCGCGTGACCGGTGTACTGCAGGTTGTGGTCGTACTGGTCCGACCAGAACCAGTGCGGGTCCGCGTACACCCTCGTCCGGCCGATCATGTTGTTGGCGGCGGCGGCCGCCTGCCGGCTCGCGTTGTCGAAGTGCTCGACCCGGATCCGTTCGCCGAAGAGCGGATGCCAGTGGTTGGCCACGTCGCCCGCCGCGTACACGTTCGGCACCGCGGTCCGGCAGTACTGGTCCACGACGACGCCGTTGTCGACGGCGAGGCCGGACCGCTCGGCGACGCTGGTGTTCGGCGTGATGCCGATGCCCACCACCACGAGGTCGCCCTCGAGTCGGCCACCGCTGGTCGTCACGACCACGCCGGTCGGAGTCTCCACCACGGACTCGACGGACTCGCCCAGCCGCAGCCTGACGCCCTGCCGGCGATGGATCGCCGCGCAGCTGGCCCCGATCTCGCGGCCGAGTACGCGCTGCAGCGGCACGTCGAGCGCCTCCACCACCGTGACGTCGGCGCCCGTGGCGCGGCTGGTCGCGGCGACCTCGGCACCGATGAAACCGGCGCCGATGACGATCACGTGGACGCCCGGACGCAGCGCGGCCCGCAGCCGGTCCGCATCCCGCAGGGTGCGCAGATAGTGGATGCGCTCGCCCTCCACGCCGGGCAGCCGGCGTGGGCTCCCGCCGGTGGCGACGAGAATGGCGTCGGCGGCGACCTCGGTGCCGTCGGCCAACTCGACCAGCCCCCACTCGGGCCGGATCCGGACGACCGGCTGGCCGAGCCGCAGGTGTACGTCGTTTCTCGCCAACCAGTCCTCGGGCAACAGGTGCAGGCCGCAGTCGTCGTCGCCGGCGAGGTACTCCTTCGACAGCGGCGGCCGCTGGTACGGTCGGTCCGGTTCGGCGCCGAGCAGCTCGATCCGACCGTCGAAGCCGCGCCGGCGCAGGGTACGAGCGGCGACCGCCGCGGCCTGACCGGCGCCGATGGTGACGATGGTCCTGGTCATCGGCGTCTCACCCCGCTGCCCGGGCCGGGTGGGAGGCGGCACCGGGCAGCGCGCGCCCGGCGCCCGGTCGCGGGTTGACGTAGATCTTCCCGTCGTCCACCCGCACGTCGTACGTCGGTTGGCACTCGGTCTGGTCCGCTGCCTCGCCGGTGGCCGGGTCGAAGGACCACTGGTGACCGGGGCAGATGATCCGCCCGTGCAGCACCGTTCCCTTGCTCAGCGAGCGCTGCTTGTGAACGCAGACGTCGTGCAACGCGTAGACCCGGCCGTCGATGAGGAAGAGTGCTATCGGCGTCCCGCCGATCGACACCTGCTTCCGCTTGCGGCGGGCAAGCTCGGGCAGCTCGGCCACGAGCACCCACTCGCCGGGGTTGGTCTCGCTCACTCCCGACTCCCTCCGTGTCTGGGACGCTTGACCGGGGTGCCCAAAAGGGTGGGCCCCACCGATGGACCCACCCGTCTGGTGGCTCAGGTCAGGCGCTGACCAGGTCCGGCGCCACATAGGTGTCGTAGAGCGCCTTGGTGTAGGAAAAGCGCATCTCCGCGCCCCAGCGGACGAACTGCAGCGCGCGCTGCTGCAGCTCCGGCGTGTCGGCGTGATCCAGAACGATCTGGTAGCCGCGCTCGCCGTGCACCTCGTCCGAGGTGATGTGCAGCTCGAAGAACTCGATCTCGTCCTCGGTGAAGCCGTACACTTCGCGCAGCGGGACGATCTGCCGCTTGTAGATGCTCGGCACCTGGGACTCGAGACCCACGACCAGTGCCGCGGTCGCGACCGCGAAGTGCTCCCGCATGGCCGTGGCGTAACACCAGGCCTGAAGGCCGCGGGTCACCGCGTTGATGTTGTTCGGGTCCTCGATCCGCTCCCGCGTCGTCCCGCACGCCTCGGCGAAGCGGATCAGCAGGTCCGTGTGGCGGATGTCGGCCAGTTCCTCCTCGTACATGTTCTGGAGGAGGAAGTCCTTGGCGTCGGTGCAGGTGTCGGGGGTGTTGGCGTAGACGTAGCTCAGGTAGTCGGCGAACGGGCCCACGTAGTGGTAGTGGTTCTCCGCCCAGCGCGCGAAGTGGTGTCGCTGCAGCTTGCCGTCGGCCCATGCCTGGCTGAACGACGCGTTCTTGGCCTCCCGGCCCTTGATCGCCTCTTCGAGGGCAGCGCGGAACTCGTCGCGGGAGAGCAAGTCGGTCATCTGGTCGCCCCTCTCTCTGTGTGTCCGGTCCCGGCAGCTCAGCGTGGCGCCACGGGAATCCCTGGGGTGTCACCAACGCTAGGGAGCCGACGACTCGCGCCCCACGGTGAAGATGCACATCCTTCGCCGTGGTGTTCTGTGCAAGAAGCCCACGGAATGGTCGCCGGCCGATGTGCCATCGTGGATCGGTGGCAACGATCGACAGCGCGCCTCGGTGCCGGCTCAAGTGGGCGCCGACCAGGCGCAGCAGCGACCGGCAGCGTCGGTGGCGGGAGCGGATGGCGGTCGTGCTGGCGGTGAACAGCGGAGCCACCGACGCGATCGGGTTCCTGGTGCTCGGCGGCGCCTTCACCAGCGTGATGACCGGAAACCTCGTCCTGCTCGGGGTCGCCGCGGCCGGGCCCGACGCCGCGCTGGCCATGAACACCGGGGCGGCGATCGCCAGCTTCATCCTCGGCTGCTCGCTCGGCACGCGCATCGCCGGCACCCCGAGACCGGACGACCCGGTGTGGCCACCCGCCGTGACCCGCGCGCTGGCTGTCGAGGCGGTGGTGCTCACCGCGTACGCAGTGGGCTGGTGGGTGACCGGCGCCCAGCCGTCGGGGCAGTTGCAGCTGGCGTTGCTGGCCCTCAACGCGCTCGCGCTCGGCGTCCAGAGCAGCACCGTGCAGCGCTTCGGCGTGCCAGGCCTGTCGACCACCTACCTCACCGGGACGCTGACCACCGTGATCGCCCGACTCACCTCCGGGCACCGGCTGCGCGACGTCGCGCAGAGCGTCCTCACCCTGCTGGGGCTGATCGCGGGCGCGGCGCTGGGCGGGTTGCTCGCGGTACGCGCGCCGATGTGGGCACCCCTCGTGCAACTCGCGTCCCTCGGCATCGTGCTGGCCGCTGCCGCCGCGGCGATCCAGCCGGCGCTCGACAATCGCAATGGCGCAGCCTGTGGGCCGTGACCGGTCCGGAAGGCTCATGATCGCGCTCACGCAGGCCTCGTGCAGCCAGCCCGTGGACATCGTGACGGGCGGCAGGGAGATTCCCCATCGACCGACTCTGGGGTCTTTGCTCGAAGCCGAGTGATGAATCGGCACAAGGTTGGAGACTATGGGCGTACCCGCTCCAGTTAGGAACCAGTTTGAAACAGCGCGCCACTAAGCCGAACCCGCCCGACGGCGAGCGGTTCGAACGCCGTCTGGACTGGCTCATGGGCGCGCTGGCGCTGTTGTTCCTGGTCGTCGTCCTGGCCGAACCGCTCAGCCGGAACCCGACCCTCTCCCTCGTCCTGACCATCACCATCTACGTGTTGTGGGCGGCATTCATCGCGGAGTTCCTTCTCCGGCTGTGGATCGCTTCGGACCGCCGCCAATTCCTCAAGCGCAACTGGTGGCGGATCATCATCCTCGCGGTCCCGATCCTGCGGACCTTCGCGCTGCTGCGCGCGCTGCGGATCGCCGCGTTCGCCCAAGTGATCAGCTCCGCCGTACGCGGTTCACACTCCGTCCAACTGCTGTCCGGTCGGGTGATCCGGCTGGCCGTGTTCACTGCCATCGTCATCCTGGTCGCCACCCACCTGGTCTACCTCTCGGGCGGCTACTCGTCCTACCTCAAGGCCCTGCACGACACGGCGATCAGCGCATTCGTCGGCCAACCAATTATTGAAGGAAGCGGCGTCGGAGAGATCATCGAGGTCGTGCTCGCCGCGTACTCGGTGCTGGTCTTCGCTACGCTCGCCGGCAGCATCGGCGCGTTCTTCCTCGGCGACGACCGGGAGCGGCGCTCGGATGCGCCCGAACAACAGCGGTGACCGCACGCGCTACTCCCCCATCTCGACCCACGTCAGCGTCGTGCGCCGCAGCCAGTGGGTGCTGATCTGCTGGGCTGCCACCCCCGGCAGACGCGTGCCGATGCGCTGCCACGGGTACCCGCCACCCAACCCATCGACGGGATGACGATGGCGTCAGCCTGGCGGCTATAGCAGTCGATCGCCGCCATCCCGCAGGCCGGCGACGGTCCGCCGGTGAGGCGAGGTCCGCGACCAGCAACGCGGCCCGAGGGGTTGGCTGCCCCGGCTGGCGGCTGCCAGACACCGTAGGCGGGACGACCGGGGACACGACACCGGTGGGCACGATGGCCACCCCCGTCCGCAGACGGAGATCAACAGGGCCGGTAGGTGAGTCGCGGGGTGGTCAAACGCGCTTGACCACAAACCGCCGGAGCGAACTGATGCGCAGCGGCCCTGGCGCCCTTGACCCCCCGTTGTTGTGCAACTCGTTGCATAGGTTGATGCTCGGCATGTCGCTGGAGCACGCCATCCTCGTCTCGCTGCTGGAGCAACCCGCCTGCGGCTACGAGCTGGCCCGACGCTTCGACCGCTCGATCGGCCGTTTCTGGACCGCCACCCACCAGCAGATCTATCGCGTCTCCAAGCGGATGGAGAGCGACGAGTGGATCACCGCTGAGGAGGTCGGCCAGCCCGGGCTGCCGGATAAGAAGCTCTGGTTGGTCACCTCCACCGGGCGGTCCGCCCTGGTCGCGTGACTGCGCGCCCCGGCGCAGCCCGAGGCCGTCCGACACGAACTCGCCGTCAAGATTCGCGGTGCCGCGTTCACCGACGCTGACGGCCGGACGGCCCTCCTCGCCGAGGTCGAGCGCTACCGTGCCGACCACGCGGCCACCCTCGCCGGCTACCTGGTCGGAGAGCGCCGCGACTCGACGAGACCTCCCGGCGGCTGCTGCGCGCTACCGTCGACTGGTTCGAGCAGCGCGGCAAGCGGGCCCTGGTCGACAGCTACAACCGCCACGAGTGGTACGCCGACTTCCTCGACTTCGCCGCCGAGGAGAAGCTCTTCGCCACCTTCCTCACCCCGGCGGGCGACGGCGACGGCGCCCCGGACAAGCGCTGGGACACCGCGCGCAACGCCGCGCTCAGCGAGATCCTCAGCTTCTACGGCCTCGGCTACTGGTACGCCTGGCAGGTCACCGTGCTCGGCCTCGGGCCGGTCTGGCAGAGCGGGAACGACACCGCCCGGGCCCGCGCCGCCGCGCTGCTCGACGAGGAACACGTCATGGCCTTCGGCCTCTCCGAGCGGCCGCACGGCGCAGACATCTACTCCACCGACATGCTGCTCACCCCGACGGGCAGGGCGGCTTCCGGGTCAACAGCGGCAAGTCCTACATCGGCAATGGCAACGTCGCCGGGCTGGTCTCCGTCTTCGGCCGCCGCGTCGACATCGAAGGCCCCGAGGGGCACGTCTTCTTCGCCGCCGACAGCCGGCGCCCCGCGTACCGGCTGGTCCGCAACGTGGTCAACGCGCAGACGTACGTCAGCGAGTTCCGGCTCGAGGACTATCCGGTGCGCGCCGAGGACGTGCTGCACACCGGACCAACCTGCCTTCGACGCCGCGTTGAACACGGTCGACGTGGGCAAGTTCAACCTCTGCACGGCTTCCATCGGCATCTGTGAGCACGCCATGTACGAGGCGGTCACCCACGCCCATCACCGCATGCTCTACGGACGGCGGGTCACCGACTTCCCGCACGTGCGACGCGAACTGACCGACGCGAGACGCCCGCCTGGTGGCGATGAAGCTGTTCAGCGACCGGGCGGTCGACTACTTCCGCTCGGCAGGACCGGACGACCGGCGGTACCTGCCGTTCAACCCGATGACCAAGATGAAGGTCACCACCGAGGGCGAGAAGGTCATCGACCTGCTCTGGGACGTCATCGCCGCCAAGGGTTTCGAGGCCGACAATTCGCGACACCGAGCGCACCGCCCGGATCTGGGAACAGGTCGCCGCCCTCGCAGGCGCGTACGAGATGCACCCCTGACGAGAACCTGCGCGGCCCGCTGCTCTCCGCGCTACCAACCTGATGACGTGAGCGAAGCACCCGTCCCTGATTCACTATCGTCATCAGGTTCGTAGCCAGGGACAAGCGTTGGCCTGCCGCGACGTGGGCACTGACCACCGTCCGGGCCGCGCTGTGCCGACAATGGCCACCCTCATCAAGGACGAGGCGGACACCAAAAGCGCATCGGCGCAGCTTGGGCACTCCAGCGAGGAGGTCACTGACACCTACTACACCGCCAAGCCCGTTCAAGCCCCGGACGTCTCGGAGATCCTTGAGCGACTCGGTGCCGACCGCAACGGGTGTCTCGCGCCCGGCGCGCCCAACGACGCACATGGATGACAAATCTGGTTGCCGACCACCGTCTCCGTGCCAGAGCCGAAGATCGGACAGTCCCATTGCCGGCCGCCGTTTCGGACGCCGCTGGTCGGGCCGGGGTAGACGTGGCGCGGCCACCGCGCGATCGTCTATGTGGTGTGGACGAGCCCCAAGATCTTGCGGTGGCCGCAGGCCACAACGTGGATCGCTACGGCTGGAGGGGGAGCGTCCTTACCGTTCTGTTCGCTCGGACCGCCTCGCGGCGTACCGTCGCGCTTTCCTCGAGTCGAAGCTCTATGTCGCGGCCTTGACGAGCAGGGCCTTGACGAGCAGGGCCGTGGCGGCACATGCGGCGATGGCGAGCACAGCGGGCCGGATCCTTCCCGAGTCGAGGCGCCTACGCAGCGGGGCCGCCAGTGCGAAGCCGACCGCCACGAACGGGAGCATGAGCAGGCCACCAATGACCGAGCGCCGTTCGAGATGATTGGCCAGTTGCAGCATGCTCAGTGAGCCGGCCGCGCCGACTACGAAGAACGCCGAAAGTGTGGCGCGCAGCTTGGCACCGCCCGCCCGCTGGTAAATGAGCGCCATCGGCGGGCCTCCGATGGCAGCTGTGGTGGCGGTGACTGCGGCGACGCCGCCCGCGACGGAGAGGGTCAGACGCGTGCGGGGCACGTCCACGGGAAGCAGGCTGATGCCCACGGCCACCAGCACGGTCATGGCGACCACGGCCTCCATACCGCGTCCGGGGAACGCGGCGATCAGCCAGACTCCGCAAATCGTGCCGGGGAGGCGGCCGAGCAGCGCCCAACCCAGGCCGGGAAAGTCGATGTGCCTCCACTCCCTGACCAGGGTCAGCAGCGGCAGCACCGTGCTGACGACCAGCAGCGACGCGGGCATCAGGGACGGGTCGGCGACGGTGATGACCGGTGCCGCCACGACGCCCAGGCCGAAGCCCACACTGCTCTGTACGAGCGCGCCGACGCACGCTGCGATCCCGACAACGAGCAGCAGTTGGTAGCTGAACATCGTCAGTAGGAGGTGCTCGGCGTCCACGGCCCGTGGGCACTGCGGAGCCGGGCGACCATCTCCCCCACGGTCGCGTCTGCGCGAATGGCGTCGATACATTCGGGCATGAGGTTGTCGCCGGCCTGGGCCGCGGCGGTGAGGTCGACGATGGCGGCGACGGCACGGGCGTCGCGGCGCTCCCGCAGCGCGGCCAGCGAGTGCACCTGGGCCTCCTCCAGCGCGGGGTTGACCCGTGACACGTCGAGCGGCTCGGTCCGGGCCGGGAACCGGTGGACGCCCACCACTATCGGCTCACGAGTCTCGACCTCGCGGGCGTACGCGTAGGCGGCACCGGACAGTTCCCGTGTCTGGGTTGTTTGTAGGAGGAAAGCCGCCGGCGGTGGGGCTGGGTCCGTCTTCGCCACAGCGGCACTATCCACGGTGGTCGTCGTCACGTGGATCATCGATTGCGTTCGTTGGGTCCGATGGCGCTAGTGCGGATGGGACGTTGTCTGTCGAGGGTGTAGGCAGCGGTCGCGAGGACCCCGCCCTGGACCTCGTCGGTGGCTGGCTCCCAGGTCGCCCCACCGAGGTGGTCCTCGGCCCTGTCGCTCGGGTGGTAGCCGATGGCGCGGCCGGCCTCACGGTCCCACCATCCCAGCTGGTTCGCCGAGACCCCATAGAAGGTCGCGTACGTGAGGTCGGGGGTTGACATTGCCGCGACGAAGGCGGCCGTTGCGTCTCTAGGGCTGAGCCAGGTGTGGCGGTGTCGAGGCTCGGTGGGACGAGGCCGGCAACTTCCGATGCGCAGGCACGCCACTTCAAGGCCAAACTTGTCGGCGTAGAGTCTGGCCACGGCTTCGCCCGCAACCTTGCTGACGCCATAAAACCCATCGGGGCGTACTGGCATGTCCGGAACCACCGGTACGGTCGTAGGGTAATAGCCGGTGACATGGTTGCTGCTGGCGAAGATGACGCGCGCAACGCTTGCCCGCCGGGCCGCCTCGAACACGTGGTAGGTACCGACGATGTTGACCTCGGTGAGGTCCCGGAAGTCGGCCTCGTCGGCTATTCCAGCGAGGTGGATGACGCCTTGGACGCCGGCCATTGCCTCGGTGAGGCCGGGCAGGTCCTGCAGGTCCAGGCTGTAAACGCGCTCGTTTGGCGACTCGGCGGTCAGCGGCTTGATGTCAAGCAGCCGCAGGCCCGGCACGACGGGGCGTAGTCCGGTACGCAGAATTCCACCGATCTGCCCAGCGGCCCCGGTGAGCAGCCACTCGCCGTCCAGCCTTGTCATCTTGCCTCCCATGGGTGGGGCGTCGCCGGCACGGCGGTCGCCGGAGCGGGTCGGCGCGGATACGGCTCGGCCATCGGTGTCAGTCGACCGGTCGCAGCCAGGTCAGCAGCGCAGGGTCAGCGGCCAGCCTGGCATCGAGCGTCGCGCGGTGCTCGGGTGACAGGGCCGGCAGCGGGGACCGGGGTGCTCCGCCGGGTAGCCCACGCCGGTCAAGCAGGTGCTTCGCGGACGCGATGTAGGGCAGCCCGGCCGTCGCGGCCTGCAACCGCGCGACGGTGAGCTGCAGGTCCCGGGCTTCGGCGAGGCGTTCCTGGCGGTGCGCCGCGACGATGGCCGCGAACAGTTCGGGGACCACGTTGGCCAATGTGGACACCGCGCCCGCGGCGCCCATCGTCAGGGCTCCCAGCAGCAGGACGTTGTTTCCGGTGTACACGACCGGCGGATCGGGCTGGGACAGGTAGGTGGTGATCCGGGCGAGCGAGTCCCCGGTGTCCTTGAGCCCGCACAGGTTGGGGATCTCGCGAATCATTTTGATCACGAGGTCCGGGCCCAGTGCGTAGCCGGTCCGGTCCGGGTTGTCGTACACGTAGTGGGCGCAGTCCGGCGCGGCCTGCGCGACGCGGGTGAAATGCTCGAGCTGGGACTCCGGCGTGTACGGGAAGAACAGCGGCGGTAGCGACGCGATCGCGTTGGCTCCGCATCCGGCCGCGTGGCGGGCTAGCTCCGCCGCCGTTGCGGTGTCCACGGCACCGCAGTGCACGACGACGGGCACCCGGGACGAGACGATCTTGAGCGCCGTCTCGGTGAATGCCTTGCGTTCATCCGCCGAGAGCAGAAGCCCCTCCCCCGAGGTGCCGAGGATGAACAGGCCGTCGACGCCGCGGCTGATCTGGAAGTCGATCAGAACGGCCAGTGCGGTCTCATCCGGCTTGCCATCGGCGCCGTATGGCGTCAGGAGGGCGGAGAGAACGCCCTCGGCGTGCGGTGGCGCTGTCGTGCTGCTGGTCATGCCTGTCCTACCTTGCTCTGCTGAAGGGCGCGCATCACGTTGCGGGCCTCGTCGCCCATCCGGGTGAACTGCGAGTCGGGGGTCTCCTCCTGGAGGTTGTCGCCGGACCACTGCGTCCTGTCCGCGGCGTCCTTGTCGATGTCCAACCGGATCAGGCACGGTCCGGGGGCGGCGAGGACGGTGTCGAGGTCGGCGGCGAGCGCAGCGGCGTCGGGGTAGCTGTGCGCTGCCGCGTAGCCGGCGGCGCTGGCCAGTCCCGTCCAGCTGATCCGATCGGCGGCGGGCAGCGCGAAGTTGGCGCCTCCCTCGAACCAGACACCGTTGTCGAAGACGAAGTGGTACAGGTTGCTCGGCCGGACCCCGGCCACCGTCACCAACGACCCAAGCTGCATGAGCAGACTTCCGTCCCCGTCGAGCAGGAGCACACTCCGGTCTGGTTGGGCGATGGCGATGCCCAGACCCAACGCCGAGGCGCCGCCCATCAATGGGACGCAGCTCAGGTTGAGGGGGCTCGGAGACAGCCGCGGGAACTGCCGCAGCGAGGACATCGTCGAGATGACGACGGCGTCCGGCGGCCGGTTGGCCGCGATCACTGACGCCGCCTCGGCCGTGCTCATTGCCATTTCCTGGACCCCCTGTCAGCGCTTCGCGTCGTGGACTTGTGCCGTGTCAGGCGTACCGCCCGCGCCGTTGTGATCGCTCGTCGCACTGCCGGGCCAGGCGGTGTAGGTGCCGACCAATGCCGCGGAGGGCCACTGCCGCTCGTGCGACAGTCGGTACGCCTTGCTCAGGTTGCCGACGTCCTCCGGTCGCTCGCACGGGAAGTACGGGATGTCGAGGGCGTCGAGGATGCGCTCGCAGTTGCGGACCAGCGGTCGCGCGGACTCCTGCGGCGGCCTGCCGAGGTTGGCGTACTCCCGCCCGAACTGCCCGATCATCATGAACAGCGGCAGGCGCGCGTCGATACCCACGGCACGGATCGCGTTGAGCGAGGCGTAGAGACCTTGGTTCTGCATCATGACCATCGGGCGTGCTCCGCCGATGTGCAGCCCGGCCGCCATCGTCACGGCTTCGTCCTCGGTGCACGTGTAGATCAGCTGCGGGTGCGCCGGGTTCGCCTCCAACGCGCGGTAGACCGACAGCATCACGTAGTCGGGGACGGTGACCACGTGGGTGATGCCGCAGTCGAGAAATTCGCGGACCGCTGCGTCCGGGTCGAGCTGATGCGTCGGCGGACGCAGGTCCGGCTGGTCTACATTCATCGCCACACCTTCCTCAGTGAACGCGGTTCGGTCGTCGGAGCCGTCGGCGATGCCGAGTGGAGCGGGGTGCGAGTCACGGGCGCGACGTCCCCGTTACGCGCGTCAGGCGGTCGGTGGCGAAGGCCAGCCCATGCCCGGCTGGCGTGTCAGCGCGCACGCCGTCGCTGGTCAGCGTGACCCCGCTGGGCCGGGACAGCGCGCTGAGCGCGTCGAAGGACGCGGAGTCGATGTCCTCGACCAGCGCCGGCAGGGGCAGGCAGAGGGCGAGCTGTCCCGAGATGTCCGGCAGCAGGTGCGGCATGACGGGGATGTCGAAAGTCCGGGCGAGCCGGGTGATGCGAAGGAAAGGGGTGATCCCGCCGACGCGGCAGACGTTGGGTTGAACGAAGTCGCATCCGCCGGCGACCAGCAGATCCCGGAACTGGCGTTCGGTGTAGAGGCTCTCACCGGTGGCGATGGGAATGTCGATCGCCTGACGCAGGTGTGCGTACCCCTGGGTGTCGTCGGCGGGCAGCGGCTCCTCCAGCCAGTGGATGTCGAATGCGGACAGGGCCTTCGCCGCGCGACGGGCGGCGGGGACGTCCCACAGCTGGTTCGCGTCGATCATGAGCATCCGGTCGGGCCCGATGATGCGGCGTACCGTGGCGACCCGCTCGATGTCCTCGTCCAGATCGGGCCGGCCGACCTTGATCTTGAATCGGGTGTGTCCGGCCGCGACCCAACGGCGCGCCTGTTCCTCGAGCTCCGCCATCGGCAGGTGCCGGTTGACGCCGCTGGCGTAGACGGGCACCTGGTCACGTTGCCGTCCGATGAGGTCGACGAGGCTCGACCCCGCCCGCTTCGCCGCCAGGTCCCACAGCGCGATGTCCACGGCGGCGATCGCCAGGGTGGTGACACCACCGGCGCCCGCCTCGCGTAGCCGCCACCACAACCGGTCCCACACGGCGGCGGGCACCACCGGTCCGCCCTCGACGAACGGGCGGCAGTCCTCCTCGATCATCGTCTGGATGGCGAGGGCGCCGATCTGGGGGGTCCAGGTGAAGCCCTGTCCGACCAGGCCGTCGCTGCTCTCCAACTCAGTGACAATCAGGTACTGGCAGGTCACGTCGATGTCCCACGGTTGCGACATGGGCAGCCGGTACGTGCTGGCGGTCAGGCGGTGCACACGCATGAGGTCGTCCTTCCGCGTCGGGGACTGGTCGGCTGGCACGGGGCAGGATCTGCCCCCCGGCGTACCTGTCACACTGGCGTCCCGGCGGCTCTGATCTTCGGCGAGAGGTGACAGCTCGCGAGGTGTCCTGCATCGACCTCGGCGAGTGGCGGCACTTCACGGCAGACGGCTTCGGCAAAGCGGCAGCGGGGGTGGAAGCTGCACCCCGATGGCGGGTTCTTCGGGCTCGGGATCTCCCCGGGCAGCAGCAACCGCCGCCGTCCCTGCCGGCGATGCGGGTCGGGCTCGGACACCGAGTCGAGCAGGGCCCGTGTGTACGGGTGGGCCGGGGCATCCAGCACCTGCTCGGCGGGGCCGATCTCCGCGACCCGGCCGAGGTACATCACGGCCAGCCGGTCGGCCAGGTAGTCGACGATCCGCAGGTTGTGCGTGATGACCAGGTAGGTCAGGCCGTGGCTGGCCCGCAGCGAACGCAACAGGCTCAGGATCTTTGCCGCGGCGGACACGTCGAGGCCGGCCGTCGGCTCGTCCGCAACCAGGAAGTCGGGGTGCAGCGACAAGGCCCGCGCGATGCCGATCCGGCGCGCCTGCCCGCCGGAGAGCTCATGCGGGTACTTCTGTGCGAGCGCTGCCGACAGTTCGACCATCTCCAGCAGCTCAGCGACCGAGTAGCGCTGCTCTGCCGGCACGTCGTGAATCCGGTACGGCTCGCTGAGCAGCTCCGATACGCGAAGCCGCGGGGACAGGCTGCCGTGCGGGTCCTGGAAGATCATTTGCATCTTCGGCCGTAGTCGGCGGAACTCGGCTCCCCGAAGCCCGGTGATGTCCCGCCCCTGGAAGAAGATCTGCCCGTGTGTCGCGGGGGCCAGTCGCAGGATGGCGCGGCCCAGCGTCGTCTTGCCCGATCCGGACTCCCCCACGAGGCAGACCACCTCGCCGCGGCGGATGTCCAGGTCGACGCCGTCGACAGCGCGCACCGCACCAGGCTGCCGGCCGCGTAGGCGCTGGAACCACCACTGCCGGTCGACGTAGTGGGTCCGCAGCCCCCGGACGCTGACGATGGGGTCCGGCCGGTCGTGGTCGTTGGTCACGGCTGTTCCTTCCGCCCGGCGCTCGCCACGTTCGGCTGGCGCAGGTTGGCGTGCCCGGATTCGGCGTCGTAGAGGCGGCAGCGCACCCGCTGCCCCGTCACCTCGACGTATCGGGGCCGCTGCTCTTCGCAGCGGGGTTCGGCGTGCGCGCACCGGTTCGCGAACGCGCAGCCTTCGGGCAGCTCGGCGAGGGACGGCACCCGTCCCGGGATCGTCGGGAGCTCGGACCCTCGCCACCGCCGCGACGGGACGGACGCCAGCAGCGCTTCGGTGTAAGGGTGCCGCGGATGGTCGAACAGGTCCGTCACCGTGGCCGCCTCGACGGCCCGCCCGGCGTACATCACCACGACCCGGTCGCACATCTGGGCCACGACCCCGAGGTCATGGGTGATGAACAGGATGGCGGTCCCGCGTTCGTCGCGCAGGTCGCACAGCAACTGAAGGATCTGTGCTTCGAGGGTCACGTCCAGCGCCGAGGTGACTTCGTCGGCGATCAGCAGCGCCGGTTCCAGCAGGAGCGCCATCGCGATCATGATGCGCTGGCGTTGACCACCGGAGAACTCGTGCGGGTACGACCGGAGGCGGGCCGCCGAGTCGGGAATACCGACCCGCTCCAGCATCTCGACGATGCGGCGCCGAGCCGCCGCGCGGTCCGCCCGCGCCGGGGAGTGGGCGCGCAGCACATCGCGCATCTGGCTGCCGATCGTCAGGGTGGGGTTGAGGCTCGTCAGCGGATCCTGGAAGACCATGGAGATCTCGCTGCCCCGCAGCCGCCTGCGCTCTTCCGGCCCCAGCGTGAACAGGTCGCGTCCCCGGTAGAGCGCCCGCCCGCCGGTCACCTCGCCGTTCGGGGGCAGCAGCCCGAGGAGCGCGGCCGACAGGGTCGACTTGCCGCAGCCCGATTCCCCGACGATGCCGATGATCTCGCCTGGGCGGGCCGTGATGGTCACGTCCTGCAGGGCGGCGAGGGCGCGCCCCTGCGAGTGGTACGTGACGTCCAGACCGTCGACCTCGAGCAGGTACGGGTCGTTGATGCGAGCGTCATCGGTCATAGCGCAACCCCTTGGCTCCGGAGAGGCGTGGATCGGAGACATCGCGCAGGGTTTCGCCGAGCGTGGTGAACCCGATGGTGGTCAGCACGAGCGCCAGTGCCGTCCAGAGCACGGCCCACGGCGCCTCGTACACGTCTGCGAAGCCGTCGCTCAGGATGACGCCCCACGACGGCGTCGGCGGCTGTACGCCCATGCCGAGGAACGACAGGCCCGCCTCGACCGTGATGGCGCTCGGGATGTTCATCGCCAGCAGGATGAACAGCGGCGCGATGACGTTGGGCAGCACGTGTACGCCGATGATCCGCAGGGTGCTGGCGCCCAGGGACCGTTCGGCCTCGATGAACGGGCTCTGCCGCAGGGCGAGGACGGATGCCCGGGTCACGCGTGCCGACTGCGGTGCGAAGGTGATGGCGACGACGATGACGAGGTTGGTCAGCGAGGGGCCGAGCACAGCGACGAGCACCAGCGCGAGCACGACCGACGGGAACGCCTGGATCGTGTCCATGAACACGACCACCGCGTTGTCCACCCACCCGCCCAGGTACCCGGCGACGAGCCCCAGTAGGAGTCCGAGCACGAGTGCGGCGCAGACGGCGGGGAGTGCCACGGCGAGTTCGACGCGGACGCCGAGCAGGATTCTCGACAGCAGGTCCCGGCCGAGCCCGTCGGTGCCGAGCAGGTGGCTGCCGGACGGGCCCTGGAGCCGGTTGGGGATGTCCTGTACCGCTCCGTCGTAGGGAACGATGTACGGGGCGAACACGGCGACGAGCACGAGTGCGGCGACGACCGCCATGCCGAAGGCGCCGGCGGGGCGCCGGACAAGGCGCCCGAGCAGCGGACGTACGCCTGTCGAGGGGCGCGTCTCCAGGTCGGGTGCGGAAGCGATGGTCACGTCAGGCTCCTACCGCAGAGTCCTCGACACGGATCCGTGGGTCCACCAGCCGGTAGGACAGGTCCGCGAGAAGGTTCGTGAGGACATAGAACAGCGCGATCACCAGGACGGCTCCTTGAACGATGGGGAAGTTCCGCTCGGAGATCGCTTCCACGGTGAGCCGCCCGAGTCCCGGTCGGGAGAAGATGATCTCGACGAGGACGGCGCCGCCGAGCAGGTCGGCGAGGCCCGAGCTGAGCACGGCGACCGTGGGGATGATGGCGTTCTTCAACGCCCACTTGTAGAAGATGATCCGGTCGCGCACACCGAACGCCCGAGAGGTGCGCACGTAGTTCGAGCCGAGCACCGACAGCATGCTGGTGCGCACGAGCCGTGCCACGTATCCGATCCAGGCGATCGCCAGCGCGCACGCCGGCAGTACCAGGTGCGTGGCGTAGTCCAGAGGGTTCGCGAAGCTGCCCGTGCCGAGCGCCGGTAGCACGTCCAGTTGGACGGCGAAGACGATCAGCAGCAGCAGTGCGGCGATGTAGGACGGCATCGTGATGAACCCGATGGACAGCAGGGCCATGGCCCGGTCGGCCAGCGAGTTCTGCCGCCGGGCGGCGTAGACGCCGAGTGGGATACCGACGAGCGCCGCGAGGCCCAGCGCAGTGATCGCAAGCACCACGGTATGCGGGATGGCCTCCGCGATCAGCTGCGTGACCGGCGTGCGGGACAAGAAGTCCAGGCCGAGATCGCCGCGCAGGGCGCCCACGACGAAGTCCCACACCTGGACTGGGATGGGATCGTCGAGCCCCATCTCCGCGCGGACGACCTCGACCTGGGCCGGCGTGGCCTGTGGCCCGAGGACGATCTCGACCGGATCCCCGGGCACCAGGTGCACGAGGAGGGAGAGGAAGGTCATCACGGTGAGCACGACGACGACCGTCATGCCCAGCCGTTTGAGCAGGTACGTGGCCACTGGTTGTCTCCGGTTGCTGTCGGTGCGGTCCTAGGCGTCTCGGCCGAAGGTCCAGGGGATGAAGTCTCCGTCGGGGCGGATCGGCGTCTTCAGGCCCTTGCGCTTGCCGAGGAACGCCGTCGGCCACGCCACCCACAGCGCCACCGCGTCCTCATCCATGAGCTGCTGCATCCGGATGTACATGTCGTTGCGCTTTGCGGGATCGCGTTCGACGAGCGCCTCGTTGTGCAGGCGGGTGAACTCCTTGTTGTCCCAGCTCATCCAGTTCCACTCGCCGACCTGGTCGCTGGTGAACCACTTCGTCGACCAGGACGGGTCGGGCTTGGTGGAGTAGCTCATGTAGAAGAGCTGCTTCTGGGCGTTCGCCTCCGGGGTGGCCTGGTTGAAGACACCGCCCTCCTGGACGAGCACCTTCACGTCGAAGCCCACCTCGTTGAGGTTGGCCTGCACGATCTCGGCGACCTTGGGCCCGCCAGGCGTTCCGCTCGACACCGACATCTCGATCTTCATGCCCTGCGCGCCGGCCTTGGCCAGGAACTCCTTGGCCTTGGCCAGATCGCGCTGATAGACGGGCGCGCCCTTCCAGTAGCCGATCGGCATGCCGGGCGCGACGATCCCGGTCGCCCGGGTCCATTGGCCGTTGAAGGCACCGGCGATGATGGCGGGAACGTCGATGCCGTGGATAACCGCCAGCCGCACGTCCTTGTTCTTGAAGTTCGGGTGGGCGGTGTTGATGCCGATCCAGTTGTAGCGCAGCGATGTCTTGTCGATGACCTCGAAGCTGCGGTTCTTCTTGATCCGCGCGACCGCCGCCGGTCCCAGCACGGCGAAGTCGAGCTCGTCGGTCTCCAGCGCGATGGTCGTAGGGTTGTCCTCGGCGATGACGACGAACCGGAGCTCTTCCCACAGCGGCTTGCCCGCGTAGTCGGCGGCGCCACCGTAGTTCGCGAACTTCTTGAGCACGACGTGCTGGTTGCGCTTCCACTCGACGAACTCGTACGGGCCCGTGCCGATCGGGCTGGTGCCGAATGCCTCGCCCCGCTCCTCGACCGCACGCTTCGAGACGATCTCACCCGAGCCGACCGGCAGGGTCGTGGCGAGCAGCGGAGCGAACGGCTCCTTCAGCACAATCGTCCCGCTGTACTTGTCGTGGACCTCGACGCCCTTGAGGGTGGCCCAGTCCGACTTGTATGACGACTTGATCTTCGGCTCGGTCAGCCCGGCGATCCGCTCGTACGAGAACTTGACGTCCTCGGCCGTCAGCTCGCCGTAGCCGCCGTGGAACTGGATTCCCTTCTTCAGGGTGAAGTTGTAGCGCAGCCCGTCACTGGATGGTTCGAACGTCTCCGCCAACTCGTTGGCCAGCTCGAACGTGTCCGGCCGGTAGGTCACCAGGTGCTGAAAGATGTTGGCCCGGACGGTCGTGTTGGTGTGCCCGGCGTTGAACGCCGGGTCCAGGTTTGAGATGTCGTCGTCGAGGTGGATCCGCAGCAGCTTGGTCGAGATGTCAGCCCCGGCCCCGTCCTCGCCGCCGCAGGCGGCCAGCAGCGAACTCACCCCGGCGAGAGAGACGCCGAGCGCCGAGAACTTGAGCAGATTGCGGCGGCTCAGACCGCCGGGAGTCCGGTTACCGATGTTGCTCGCGTCCATGATCTCCACCTTCGAAACTGTGCAGCTGGCAGGGAAGGCCGGGCCCAGGAACCGTTGCGGTGTCACGCAGTGGGGTCGCCCCCGTGACGGACTCAACAGTGTGACGCAGACGACCCGCTTGTTCCGCTGAGATGAAAGCAGTTCTACCCAGCGAAAGTCAACGGTCTTGTCAGTGTCATCTGGGGCAGTTAGCAGTGGTCACGGGGCACCTCGAAGTCGCGGGTGCTCTCGAAGACCCGTCGGTCGCTCTCGAAGGCATTCACGGTGTTCGTCACCCGGAAGTTCTCGGGGTCTGCCGTCATGACGCTGTGGGCCTCGATACGGATACGCCAGCCGTCGCGGGCCAGATGGTAGGTCGTCTCACTGCTCACCCTGGCCGAGAGCGGGTCGCCCTCAGTGATCGCGTACGTCTCGAGCCTGGACCGCCGTTTCGCGAGCCCGGTGGTGGTCACGGTCGTGTCGTCCTCCGACCTGCGCAGGATTTCCACCGTCCCGGTCGCCAGGTCGCGGACGATCACCCGCCCGCCGGCGGGGTCTTGGGGGTTGGACACCACGGGCGCCGGCGCCGCCGTCTCGGGCTCGCCGAAGGCCGCCAGCTGCCCGTCCTCCGGCCGAGGGGTGCGTACCGGCAGGTCCAGCCGCGTCGATCCGCCGGTGAACAGCGACAACGCGAACTGCTCCGGGGGCGGCCACACCCATGGCCAGTAGGAGGACGAGACGGCCAGTCGCAGCCGGTGCCCCGCCGGCACCGCCTGGGCGATGGCGTTCATCGACACGGTGACCTCGTACCGCCGGCCAGGTTTGAGGGCCCGAGGATGCTCGTGGCCATCGGCGTGGCTGAGGTTGAGCACACCGCGCGTGACGAGCAGCGACGAGCCGTCCGGCGCGACGTCACACAGCCGGACGACCACCGTGGCGAGCGGCCGCGACGAGGCCAGCGAGAGCGTGACCTCGGGGAAGCCGAAGATCTCGATCCGGTCCGCCAGCGGCTTTGTGTCGAAGCACAGCGACCGGGCGTCCTCGGCCCGCTGGTCCAACGGGAGGTCGGCCGCACCGCCGGCCGGACACCAGTCGCCGGCATCCAGGCCGACGAGCTGAGTCCCGTCGATCTCCAGGCGCCGCTCCGCGACCGGGTGGTCGACCAGCGCCCCCGCATCCAGCATGTACGCCAGGCGCTGGTCGTCTGTCCGGGGCCAGGACGGTTCGGCCACCCACCGCCCGGGACGCACGTCGTAGGCGGGACGGGGCGGCACGGGCTCCTGCATCCAGGCGCGCAGCATGGGCTCGTCCATGATCCCGGTGTCGACGCCCTTGAGCCAGTGGTCCCACCAGCGCAGGCACTCCTGGAGGAACCCGATCGCAGGGCCGGGTACGCCGGACTCCGGATACTGGTGGCCCCACGGGCCGATCAGTGCCTTGCGCGGACCGGGGAGGCCGGCGAGCAGGCGCGGGATCGCGTCCGAGTATGCGTCCGCCCAGCCACCGACGGCGTATACCGGGCACTCGATCGCCGAGTAGTCCTCACAGACGGAACCGTGCTTCCAGTAGTCGTCCCGTCGCTGGTGGGTGAGCCAGGCCTCGACGAACGGCGGGCTGCCCTCCAGCCGCTCCAGCCACATCTCTCGCCAGCGCTCGCCGGCCACGGCCGGGTCCGGCGGCAGCGCGTTGAAGCCGAGCATGGTCGACGCCCAGGGCAGCATCTTCGAGGCGAGAACGGTGCCGCCCAGGTAGTGGACGTCGTCGGCGTACCGGTCGTCGGTGGAACAGACGGTGATGATCGCGCCGAGCTCCGCGGGGCGGTGAGCCGCGATCTGAAGCCCGTTGAACCCGCCCCACGACTTGCCGATGATCCCGACCCTTCCGGTGCACCAGGGCTGCTCGGCCAACCAGCCGAGCACCTCCAGCGCGTCGTCCTGCTCCTGGGCGAGGTACTCGTCCAGGAGCACGCCCTCGGACTCGCCGCTGCCACGCATGTCCACCCGGACCGCGGCGTAGCCGTGCCCGGCGAAGTACGGATGCATCTGCGAGTCCCGTACGACCGTGCCATCGCCCTTGCGGTACGGGATGTACTCCAGGATCGCGGGGACCGGATCGGAGGACGCGTCCACGGGGAGCCACACCCGGGCGGATAGCCGGACGCCGTCACGCATCGAAATCCAGACGTGATCGATCACGTCGACCGGACGATCGAAGTGGGTCTTGATCCTACGGGCTCGTGCCATGCCGCCCCTCTGTCCTTCGCCCGCCCGTATCCGCCGCTCACGGCACCACGAGGTCGTCGAAGCGGGCCCGACGGAGGGCTTCTGCTGGCGACCGGGGGTCGGCTACTTTGACGTTCCACGTTGGTTGACAACGGGCGGGCACTAGTAGAGCATTTCCGGCGAGATGAAATCAGTTCAAGCCAGCGAAAGTCAACACGTTGAGTCACTCGGTCGAGTGCTCGACGTGCTGGAACTGTTCACGGCGGGCGGGCCGGAGTTGTCGCTCACCGACATCGCCGAACGGCTCAAGTGGCCGACGCCAACCGCGCATCGGGTCGTTTCGACGTTGCTGGCGCGCGGATTCCTGGCACGAGACCCGCGCACCAAGCGCCTGCGCATCGGCATGAGCGTCATGCGGCTGGTCGGGCCGCTCATGTCCGGCCTGGCGCTGCCCGACCTCGCCCAGCCGTTCCTGCGCACCCTGGCGCAGGACACCGGCGAGACGGTCAACCTCGCCGTTCTCGATGGCGCGGAGGTTCTCTACCTTGCCTCAGCGCCGGGCAGCTTCCTGCTGCGGGTCGACACGACACCGGGGCTGCGCACCCCGGCGCACTGCACCGCGCTCGGCAAGTGCATGCTCGCCCAACTCGATCCGGCCGACGCTCAGCAGCAGCTCGGCGGGGCGCCGTACGTGGCGCGCACGGATCGCAGCGTCCAGTCCTGGGAGCAGCTCGCCGCCCAGCTCGACACCATCCGCAGCGATGGCTTCGCGCTCTCGGTGGAGGAGTACGAGGCGGGTCTTAACTCCTGCGCGGTGCCCGTACCGACCCACAACGGGGTGATCGCGGCGATCAACATCGCCGCGTCCGCGATCCGGGTCCCTGCCCAGGACCTGGTGACCACGTTCGTCCCCCGGCTGAAGGCGACCGCCGAGGCCATCGCGCGCGCCCAAGGACTCGAGCCGGACAACCCATGAGCACCAGTGCTGTCGCCCTCGACGACCTGCACGACCAGTTCCTCCTGGACCCCAGCCTCGTCCACCTGAACCACGGGGGGTTCGGTGCCTGCCCGAGGCCCGTGTTCGACGCCCATCAGCGTTGGCAGCGTGACCTCGAACGCCACCCGTCCGCGCTGCTCTCCCACGGCTATGGCGCACTGATGGAGGGCGTGCGCGAGCGCCTCGCCGAATTTCTCGGCTGCGCCGCGCGCGACGTGGTCCTCGTCCAGAACACGACGGCCGGTCTGAACGCCGTCGCTCGCTCGCTGCGGCTGCGACCCGGCGACGAGGTGCTGGCGACCGACCACGAGTACGAGGCGATGGACCTGCTGTGGCAGCACGTCTGCGCCGAGGCCGGTGCCCGCTACATCCGTCACCGTCTGCCGCTGCCCGTCGAGGACCAGGACGACCTGGTCGAGGCCGTGTGGTCGGCGGTCGGCCCGGCCACGCGCGTAATCTTTCTCAGCCACATCACTTCCAAGACCGCCATCACCCTGCCGGTGGCAGAAATCTGCCGGCGTGCCCGGGCCGCCGGGATCATGACCGTGGTCGATGGGGCGCACGCACCCGGACAGCTCCACCTGCGGCTCGACGCGCTCGGCGCGGACGTGTACGCGGCTAGTTGTCACAAGTGGCTTTGCGGGCCGCGGGGCACCGGCTTCCTCTACGTCCGCCCGGAGTACCAGTCCGGCATCCTGGCGCCGCTGATCAGCCACGGCTCCCAGCCGGGGTCGACCTTCCTGGAACGCCACCGGTGGCAGGGCACGCGCGATCCGAGCGCGTTCCTGGCGCTGCCGACCGCCATCGACTGCCAGCAGACCCAGGCGTGGGAGGCCGCCCGGCGCCGTAGTCACGAGCTGGCGCGGGCCGTTCGCGCGGCGGTCAGCGGACTGTTTCGCCTCGAGCCGTTCACGCCGGACTCCGATGACTGGTTCGTCCAGATGGTCTCGGTGCCGCTGCCGCCGTGCGACAGCGAGGCGATGCGGCGCCGGCTGTTGACCGAACATCGGGTCGACGCGCCGGTGCGTGACTGGGCCGGCGGATCACTGATCCGCGTCTCGGTGCACGCCTACAACACCCTCGACGACCTTGACCGTCTGGTCGACGCGCTCGACGCACTCTTTGCCACCCCTCGCGCCGCCCGACGGTAACGCGCGTACCCACCCGTCCGAGCCCCCGAGAGGATTGGGCCCGATGACCGACATCCAGGAACTTTCTGCCCTAACCCTGACCCACCAGGCCGCCCTCGACATCGATGTCCTCGACGAGATCCAACGGCGCGCGCTGTGGCTGGCCACCCGCACCGTGGATGCGGCCAACCACGACCGGGACACCGGTGACGGGGTCAAGGTCGGCGGGCACCAGGCGTCGAGCGCCTCGCTCGTGTCGGTGATGACGGCGTTGTGGTTCGCGCATCTGGACGCCGCGGACCGGGTGAGCGTGAAACCGCACGCGTCGCCGGTCTTCCACGCCATCCAGTACCTGCTCGGCAACCTCGACCGGTCCTACCTCACCACGCTACGGGCCCGCGGCGGGCTGCAGTCGTACCCGTCGCGGACCAAGGACCCCGACGACGTCGACTTCTCCACCGGATCCGTCGGCCTGGGCGCAGCCGCACCGCTGTTCGCCGCGGTGACCCGTCGTTACGTCGACGCGCATTTCGGCGCCCGGCCGCGGTCGCGTTTCGTCGCCCTGATGGGCGACGCCGAGCTCGACGAGGGAAACGTGTGGGAGGCGATCGCCGATCCCTCCACCCAAGGGCTCGGCAACGTCATGTGGGTGGTGGACTTCAACCGCCAGTCGCTGGACCGTGTGGTCCCCGGTGTGCGGGTCGGGCAGTGGAAGCAGCAGTTCGCTGCCGCCGGCTGGCACGTCGTCGAGGTGAAGTACGGTCGCCGAGCGCGCGCGGCGTTCCAACGTCCCGGCGGTGAGCGGCTGATGGCCTGGATCGACGCCATGCCGAACGAGCAATACCAGTCCCTGTTCGGGCTGGTCGGCCCCGATTTGCGCAAGCAGTTCCTCGACGGCGCCCCCAGCGAGGTGGAGTCCGTCATCGCGGACGTGGACGACACGGAACTGGCCGAGCTGATCACCGATCTTGGCGGCCACGATCTCCCGTCGCTCCTCGAGGCCTTCGCGGCCTGCGACGCCGAGACCGACCGGCCGAGCGTCGTCTTCGCCTACACGGTCAAGGGGTGGGGGCTGCCGATCGCCGGTAACCCGCGCAATCACTCGGCCCTGCTCTCCGGCGACCAGGTGGATGCGCTGCGCGCGTCGCTCGGACTCGACCGCGACAACGAGTGGGACCGGTTCGACCCGTCGACCCCCGCCGGTCGGTGGATCGCCGCCCGGCGCGCCCACCTGGCGCGGCCCTCCGTCAGCACGTCGCGACCGGTCCAGGTTCCGGCCAGCAGCGGGCTGCGCGCTGGAAGGCAGACGTCGACCCAGGAAGCCTTCGGCCGGGTCCTGAGCGAGCTGTCTCGAAACCGCGATGTCGCCCCGTACCTGGTGACCACGGCCCCCGACGTGGCCACGTCGACCAATCTTGCTGGCTTCATCAACCGCGCCGGCGTCTTCTCGCCGATCCAGCAGCGGCCGTGGAACACCGACCCGGTGCTGCGCTGGGCGGAGGGCCCGACCGGCCAGCACATCGAGCTCGGCATCAGCGAGATGAACCTCTTCCTGCTCCTCGGCCAGCTCGGACTGGCTCGGGAACTGTCGGACCAGCCAATGCTCCCCGTCGGCACCGTCTATGACCCGTTCGTCCTGCGCGGCTTGGACGCATTCATCTACTCGGTCTACTCCGGCGCCCGGTTCGTCGTGGCGGGAACACCGTCCGGGGTCACCCTGGCTCCCGAGGGTGGCGCCCACCAGTCAACGATCACGCCCAGCGTCGGGCTCGAACTGCCGAACACGACGTTCTTCGAGCCCGCCTACGCGACCGCCGTCGACTGGCTGCTCTGCGATTCGCTGCGCCGCATCGCCG
The DNA here is from genome assembly GCF_009707425.1 of Micromonospora sp. WMMC415. Taxonomy (GTDB): domain Bacteria; phylum Actinomycetota; class Actinomycetes; order Mycobacteriales; family Micromonosporaceae; genus Micromonospora. The sequence goes on from NZ_CP046104.1 coordinate 4,626,599, forward strand.
CCGGCGATGGTGCCGGAGCCGAAACACCGCCGGAGGAATCCGGTGCCTATTACTTCCGGCTCACCACCCGGCCGCTGGACCAAGCACCGTTCGAGACGGCGCGGGCCCGAATGGGAGATGCGGTGCTGCGACGCCAGGTCCTGTCCGGCGCCTACCGGCTGATCGACGCCAGCGACCTCGCCGCACGTGGCGCACCTCAGGTGCACCTGGTCGGTTCCGGGGCCGTCCTGCCCGAGGTCCTCGCTGCCGCCGCTGAACTCGCCGACGAGGGCATCGCCGCGCACGTCGTGGACGTGACGTCCCTGGATCGGCTCTACGGCGCGTGGCAGAGCTGCCTGCGGCAAGGCATCCGCTCCGCGCGGGTGCCCCCGGTTCCCGGAGTGCTGGCCACCGCCTTCCCGCATCGCGCGCCGGTGGTCACCGTCCACGATGCGGCCTCGCACGCGATGGCCTGGTTCGGGTCCGCGCTCGGCGTCGCGTGCGTACCGCTGGGGGTAGACGAATTCGGCCAGTCCGGCACGGTGCACGACCTGTACCAGCTGCACGACCTGCTGCCCGGCAGCATCGTCAACGCGGCACTGGCCGCGCTCGCGTTGCACTGAGCCGACAACTCCACCGTCGACGGCGTCGCATTCCCGCCGCCGCCGGGGCATCGCGACCCGGCTGGCCTTGACCGGTCGCAGCAGCGATCCTATGCTTCCGGTGTGCGAAAGGTGTTTCCGTTGATTGGAACATCCAAGCCGGTCCCTCCGCGGCTCGATCGCCGGTGCAGTTCCCGCCCACGGGGCTCGGCGTCGCGGGCAACTCACCACCGTTCCGACTCTGGCGGTGAAGCCTGCAGCCGGAGGGCTTCCGGACAGGCACATGCCCGGCACGGCATCAAAGCGACTGATTGGCGAGGAACGTTGTGGTGATGGGTGACCTGACAGACCGGGTGGAACAGTTCGCCGCCGCGTTGTCCGCAGTGCTCGCCGAGCGCGGCGAGAACAGGTACCAGGGCATGCCCTCCGACGCCGACTCGCGCTACGCGTACAAAGAAATGGGTAGCGCCGGGATGATCGGCCTGCACTGGCCGGAGCGCCTCGGCGGCCAAGGCCTGGACCCCCTGGACACGCTGTCCGTCGAGGAGCGTTTCGGCTACCACTGGCTCCCGCTGTCCAGCTACCTGCTCTCCGTCAAGACCATCGGCAACGTCATGCTCAAGTTCGCCACGCCGGAGTTGCTCGAACGGTTGCTGCCGCCAGTGGCGGCCGGCGACCTGGTGTTCTGCCAGGGCTTCTCCGAACCCGAGGCGGGCTCGGACCTCGCCTCGCTGCGCACGCGCGCGGTGCTGGACGGCGACCGGTTCATCGTCAACGGCCGCAAGATCTGGACGTCGAGCGCCGAATACTCGGACTGGATCTACCTCGCCGTCCGAACCGACCCCGAGCGGCCCCGGCACCGAGGGCTGTCCGTGCTCGTGGCCGACATCAACACCCCGGGCATCGAGGTGCGCGTACACGAGACACTCGGTGGTGGCACCCTCGGCGAGGTACTCCTCGAGGATGTGGAGATCCCGGCCGACCAGATCGTCGGTGAGCTGCACGGCGGGTGGAAGGTGCTCATGGGCACACTCGACTTCGAGCGGGTCACCAGCGAGAAGGTCGGTGTCGTCCACTGGCTGCTCGACCAGTTGGAGCCCCACTGCACGACGGCGGCGCACCGGCAGGCCCTGCGCCGGCTCCGCGGCGAAGCACAGGCCGCCCGGCTGCACGGGCGGCGGGCCACCGAGCTGCTCGCCCGCCAGCAGCCGGCGAGTAAGGCGTCGTCCATGGCGAAACTGTCGGTCGCCAAGCTGATGCAGAAATTGGCAGGCGTGGCAGTCGAGATCCTCGGGCCGCAGGCGCTCATCGAGTCCGGGGGCGACGGGCCGGTGGACGGTCGTATCGCTGCCTTCCACCGGGCCGCGGTGGCGACCACCATCGCCGGCGGCGCCTCGGATATCCAGCGTCGGGTCATCGCCCGCCAGGGGCTGGGCTGCGCCTGATGGAATCCACGACCACCGATCACGCGACCGCACCAACCCGGCGACTGCCGCTTGCCGGCGTCCGCGTGCTCGACTACGCCCAGTACGTGGCCGGCCCGCTGGCGACAATGCTGCTGGCGGACCTCGGCGCAGACGTCGTCAAGGTCGAAGGACCTCGCGGTGACGCGTGGCGCCACTACGAGCCGCACGCGCCCGGCCAGAGCAACTACTTCTACTCGCTCAACCGCAACAAGCGCTCGGTCATGCTGGACCTGAAGACGGCGGAGGGACGCGCGGCGAGCGATCGCCTGATCGCCACCGCGGACGCGGTCGTGCACAACCTGCCACCGGCCCGGGCGGAGTCGTTCGGGCTCGACCGGGACAATGTCCACCAACTGAACCCCCGCGCCGTCTGCGTGTCGATCTCCGCCTTCGGCAGCCAGGGCCCCGACTCTGGACGCCTCGGCTACGACCTGATCGCCCAGGCGCTCTCCGGCCTGCTCATGGCCGACGTCCGGGTCGGCGACGAGGTACCGCGCCGCTCCGGCGGGATCCCGATGGCCGACCTCACCACCGGACTGCTGGCCGCCATCAGCGTCCTGGCGGGGCTGCACCAGCGCGCCTCGGACGAGGCCCCAGGCATCGAGGTCTCGCTCCTGGGAGCGGCGCTCACCACCCAGGTGCAGCGGTTCGTGCGACGGGAGCGAGTGGAGGCGGACCGGGCGCCGTCGCGGCCGGTGACCCGCGCCGAGATCGACGCCATCGCCCGAGCCACCGCTGCCGCCGAGGAGCTGGAGCCCTACTACCGCTGCTACGAAACGGCGGACGGATACATCGCCCTGGCCTGCCTGAACGTGAGCCAGCGACGCCAGGTGCTGGACGTGCTGGGCCTCGACGACCCGTGGGTCGAGAACCCGCAGGCGGACCCGGCCAACCCGGCCGAGCGCTTGCACCGGGTCGCCACGCATCAGCGGTTCGTGGCCGCCTTCCGGCACCGGACGACCGCAGAGTGGATCACATTGCTCGGATCCCGGAACATCCCGGTCGGCGAGGTGCGCCAGCTCAGTCAGTTGTTCGACGACGAGCAGGTGCAGACCAACGGGCTCGTGCAGTGCGTGCACCAGCCCGGAACAGGACAGGTGCGGCTGCTGGGCAACCTGTTCATGATCGACGGCGTGGCCGCGCCTGCCCGACGGCACGCGCCGGGACTGGGTGAACACACCCACGAGGTGCTCGATTCGCTACCCACGATCCACACCACCGAAGGAGGTCGAGCGTCGTGTCGATGACCGAGGTCGCGGCATTCACGTCGTCCATCCGATCCATCGTCACCGACCATTGCTCTCCCGGCCCGTGGCGGCCCGGCAGCACTGACGACGACCGGCTGCCGGAGCTGCGAAAGCACCTGGGCAGCGCCGGTTGGTTCGACCTGGGCGAGGATCCGCAGGCCCTGCCGTTCCTGGGTCCGGCCGCAGTGGAGCTGGGCCGCGGCCTGGCCGCACTGCACGAACTCGATGCCCTGCTCGGCGGAAGCCCGTACGTGTCAGGAATGACCCGCTATGCCGAGCCCGGCGATCGCGCGATCGTGCCCGCCCGGGACGGCCTGCGGGTAGCGCACATCGCTGCGGTCCAACCGGTCCCCTACGGCGACAGCATCGCCGCCGGCCGCGCCCGAATCGACGGCGGCGAGTTGCTGGACCCGACCGACGCGGGCCGGCGAGAAGCCGCCTGGGTGACCGCGACCGTCGGGTACCTCGCCGGGCTTACCGCCGAAGCCCTGCGGCTGGCGCTGGAACACACGACGACCCGGCAGGCGTTCGGCGGGACGCTGGCCGGGCTGGACAGCGTCCAGCAACGGCTCGCCGACGCCGCCCTCTGCGCCGACGGCCTGCTGCTGCTGGCCGAGGGATCACCCGACCTGGACGCCCTGGCGTACGCAGGGCCGGCCGCGTGCGCTGCGGTGGCGGAATGCCACCAGGTGGTCGGGGCGATCGGCTACACCCTGGAGTTTCCGCTCCAGCGGTACTCACGGCGGGCACGGGCGATCCACCTGTGGGCCGACGCATGGATCGAGGCACGCTCATGAGCACCTTCGTCATCACCGGTGGCAGCGCCGGCATCGGGTTCGGCATCGCCCGCCGCCTCGGCCGCGACGGACACGACCTGGTCCTGGTCGCGCGCGGCGAGGAGCGGCTGGCCGAGGCGGAGCGCCGCCTGCGTGAGGAGGGCGTGAACTGCCGAAGCGCGGCCCTCGACGTGCGCGACGCAGAGGCCGTAGCGGCGCTGATCGACGGGCTGCCGGCGGTCGACGGTGTGGTCAACAACGCGGCCGGCAACTTCGCCTGCCCCACGGTCGATCTGTCGGCGAACGGCTTCCGGGCGGTCGTGGAGATCTCCCTGTACGGGACGTTCTTCCTGTCCCAGGCGCTGGCCCGACGGCTGATCGCCGAAGGGCGACCCGGCGCGATCCTGAACATCATCGCCACCTATGCGTGGACGGGCGCCCCTGCCGTGGCACACTCCGCAGCCGCGAAGGCGGCGATGCTTGCGTTCACCAAGTCCGTGGCCCGCGAATGGGGCCCACACGGGATCCGCGTGAACGCACTGGCGCCCGGCTTCGTCCCGACGTCGGAGGCCACCGCCAACATCCTGTCCGACGAGTCCGCGCAGGCCGCGATGCTGGACCTGATCCCGCTCGGCAGGTTCGCCGACGTCGACGACATCGCCGAATCCGCCGCGTTCCTGCTCAGCGAGCGGGCCGCGTACGTGACCGGCGCGGTGCTCACGGTCGACGGCGGCAGGTCACTGGGTGTTTCGATGCACCGCGCAAAGCATGACTAGCCGAACAGGAGAAACCGGAATGGCAACCAGGTTGGCGTTCATCGGACTCGGCATCATGGGCGCGCCGATGGCCGAGCATCTCGTCCGGGCCGGATTCGATGTCATCGGTTACAACCGGAGTCCCGCGAAGACCCGTCGCTTGGTGGAAGCCGGCGGCCGGGCCGCGACCAGCATCGCCGAAGCCGTCGCGGACGCCGACATCGTTTGTGTCATGGTGCCCGACTCGCCGGACGTACGGGAGGTGCTGGCCGGCACGGACGGCGTCTTCGACACTGCCCGGCTGGGAGCGCTTGTCATCGACTTCAGCAGCATCCGCCCCGACGTTAGCAAGGACCTGTGGCACCAGGCGAAGGCCAAGGGGCTTCGGCTGCTCGATGCGCCGGTCTCCGGAGGGCAGGCCGGCGCGGCGAGCGCCACACTGTCGATCATGGTCGGCGGGGAAGCTATAGACGTCGAGGCGGCTCAGCCGGTGTTCCAGGCAGTGGGCAGGACCATCGTCCACGTCGGCCCACCCGGCTCCGGTCAGACCGTGAAGGCGGCCAACCAACTCATCGTGGCCGGGCACCTCGAGCTGCTGGCCGAGGCCATCGTCTTCCTCGACGCCTACGGCGTTGACACCAGGAAGGCGATGACCGTCCTGGGTGGTGGCCTCGCCGGCAGCGCCGTGCTGAACCAGAAGAGCGAGGGGATGCTGGCGCGATCGTTCCAGCCCGGATTCCGGGTGGAGTTGCATCACAAGGATCTGGGCATCGTCACGTCCGCCGCCCGGGAGGCGGGGGTGGTGATCCCGGTCGGGGCCGTGGTCGCGCAGCTGATGGCATCGCTCAAGGCCCAGGGCAACGCGGACGACGACCACTCCGCGCTGCTCAAGCTGCTCGAGCGACTGAACGGCCGGCAGTGAAGCCCGGGGAGGAGAGAGCTAACATGAGTGATTCCCCCCGCGTCGCGGTGGTCACCGGCTCGGCCCGCGGAATCGGCGCCGCGACAGCGCAACGACTGGCGGCGGACGGATTCGCGGTCGCGGTGCTGGACCTCGACGAGTCAGCCGTGGCGTCCACTGTAGACGTGATCGGGTCTCACGGCGGCCGCGCGCTTGCGGTCGGCGCCGACGTTTCCGATCCCGAGCAGGTCACCGCCGCGGTCAACCAGATCACCACCGAACTCGGTGCCCCGACCGTCCTGGTCAACAACGCCGGCGTGACCCGGGACAACCTGCTGTTCAAGATGACCGTGGATGACTGGGACACCGTCGTCAACGTGCACCTGCGCGGATCCTTCCTCATGACCAGAGCCGTGCAGAAACACATGGTGGACGCGAGGTTCGGCCGCATCGTCAACATCTCGAGCACCTCCGCGCTCGGCAATCGCGGCCAGTCCAACTACTCGACGGTAAAGGCGGGCCTGCAGGGCTTCACCAAGACGCTCGCCATCGAGCTCGGCAAGTTCGGCGTGACCGCGAACTGCATCGCCCCCGGCTTCATCGTCAGTGACATGACGAAAGCGACCGCCGACCGTCTCGGTGCGGACTGGGACACCTACCTCGCCACCCGCGCGAAGCAGACCCCCGTAGGTCGCGCCGGGCAACCCCAGGACATCGCGCACGCCGTCTCCTTCCTGGTCAGCGAAGGTGCCGGGTTCGTCTCCGGACAGGTCATCTACGTGGCCGGCGGGCCGAAGGCCTGAGCCACGCCGCATCACGGGCATGTCATCGACAGTCAGGAGGAGCCATGCCGGCCACCGTGATCACCGGCGCAGACGGCGTCCGGGCACTCGTCGAAACAGCGCTCGGGCCCAGTGGGTGGGAACTCATCACCCAGGACCGGGTGAACAAGTTCGCCGACGCGACCGGGGACAACCAGTGGATCCACGTCGACGTGGCACGGGCCACGCGGGACAGCGCGTTTGGCGAGCCGATCGCGCACGGCTACCTGACACTGTCCCTGATCCCCCTGCTCCTTCCGCAAATCGTCGAGATCCGCGGCTTCACGATGGGTGTGAACTACGGCTGCGAGAAGGTCCGCTTCCCGGCTCCCGTTCTGGTAGGCAGCCGCGTCCGGGCAACAGCCGTGATCGACGAGGTCACCGACGTCACCGGCGGCATCCAGATGCGAATCACCGCCACGATCGAAATCGAAGGCAATCCGAAACCCGCGTGCGTCGCCACCGTCCTGCTGCGCCGATACGTGTGATCGTCGACGCGGTGCTGGTGCCGAACCCGGCTCCTAGCAGAGCTGTCGACGCGGTCAGGCACAGGGCCGATCGCGATCGCCCCGCGGCCAACACCGGCGCGTAGATCGGATGCACTGTTGGCCGAGGGTCTACCAGGCGCTGGCGCCCGGCGAGATCACCGGTCGGGCCGTCGTCGTGATGGCCCCAGCCGATTGACCATCGAAAGAAGGGCTGAGACTCACATGTCGGAACGCATTGTCCACTGGATCGGCGGGAAGGAGTACGACTCCGGGGAATCCCGGCTTGGACCGGTCTACGACCCAGCGCTCGGCACCCAGCGCGCCTCCGTGCTGCTCGCTGACGCCGCCGAGGTCGACGTCGCGGTGGCCGCCGCAGCGTCCGCGTACCCCGGATGGCGCGACACGTCCATCGCCAAGCGTCAGTCGGTGCTGTTCGCGTTCCGCGAGCTGCTCAACGCCCGCAAGAACGAGCTCGCGGAAATCATCACCAACGAGCACGGCAAGGTGCTCTCCGACGCGCTCGGCGAGATCGTACGCGGCCAGGAAGTCCTCGAGTTCGCGCTCAGCTTCCCCGAGGTACTCAAGGGCGACTACACGTACAACGTCTCTACCGGAGTGGACGTGCACTCGCTTCGCCAGCCGATCGGCGTGGCCGCGATCATCAGCCCGTTCAACTTCCCGGCCATGGTGCCGATGTGGTTCCTCCCGATCGCGCTGGCTGCGGGGAATTCCGTGGTACTCAAGCCCAGCGAAAAGGACCCGTCAGCAGCGATCTGGCTGGCGCGGCTGCTGGCCGAGGCTGGGTTGCCAGACGGGGTGTTCAACGTGCTGCACGGCGACCGGGCGGCCGTAGACGGTTTACTGGAGCACCCCGGTGTCACCTCCGTCTCGTTCGTCGGTTCGACGCCGATCGCTCGATACATCTACCAGGCCGCGGCGGCCAATGGGAAGCGGGTGCAGGCCCTCGGCGGCGCCAAGAACCACATGCTGGTGCTGCCTGACGCCGACCTCGATCTGGTCGCCGACGCCGCGGTAAACGCCGGCTTCGGCTCGGCGGGCGAGCGGTGCATGGCGATCAGTGTCGTGGTGGCGGTGGAGCCAGTAGCCGACGCTCTGATCGCCAAGGTCACCGAGCGCATGAGCAAACTGCGCACCGGGGACGGCCGGCGTGGCTGCGACATGGGGCCGCTGATCAGCCGCGAGCACCGTGACAAGGTCGCGTCCTACATTGATGTCGCGGCGCAGGACGGAGCGACCGTGGTGGTCGACGGCCGTGATGTGATCGCCGACGGCGCGCCGGAGGGCTTCTGGTTAGGGCCGACCCTGCTCGACCGGGTACCGACCACCTCGCGCGCCTACACCGATGAGATCTTCGGCCCGGTGCTGTCCGTCGTACGGGTGAATTCGTACGATGAGGGCCTCGCGCTGGTCAACTCCGGAGCCTTCGGCAACGGCGCCGCGATCTTCACGCACGATGGTGGCGCCGCCCGACGGTTCCAGGCCGAAGTCGAGGTGGGCATGGTCGGCATCAACGTACCGATCCCGGTGCCGGTGGCCTATCACTCCTTCGGCGGCTGGAAGGAGTCGATGTTCGGCGATGCCAAGGCGTACGGGGTGGACGGCTTCCGGTTCTTCACCCGCGAAAAGGCGATCACCACGCGCTGGCTCGACCCTAGCCACGGCGGCATCAACCTGGGATTCCCGCAGAACGTATGAATTCAAGTGTGCTGTCCCCTGTGCCTTCAGTCTGGTCGGTCTGGGCTCCTTGCCGAACGCAAAGGACGTTGAGATCGCGGTGCTCCGCCACCAACTGATGGTGCTACGTCGGCAGGTAGCGCGGGCCCTGCTACACGGCCGCCGACCGGATGATCCTCGCGAGCCTGGCGAAGCTACTCCCCCCGCGATCGCCGGCCCAACCTCCCGTGGTCGACGTTGCCAAGGGTTGGACCCAGAGGTGGTCGACCTCGTGCTGCGGCTGGCCCGAGAAACCCCAGGCTGGGGATACATCCGTATCGTCGACGAGTGCCGCAAACTCGGCATACGTGTATCGGCGACCGCGGTACGCACCATTCTGCGCCGCCACCACCTGAGACCGAAACCCCGGCGCGGCGGCCCGCCGGGGACGCAGTTCCTGCGAACCCAGGCCGCCGGAACGCTCGCCAGCGACTTCCTCACCGTCGGGACATCGGCCTCACCAGGCTGTACGTGTTCTTCATCACCGGACTCGAACACCGCCGGGTGCACCTGGCCGGGAACTCCGCCCACCCCACCGGCGCCTGAGTCACCGAAGCCGCCCGCAACCCGCTCATGGACCTCGACGAGCACGCCCACCGGTTCCGCTTCCTGATCCGGGATCGCGACGGCACGTTCGATCGCGTGTTCACCGCGGCCGGGCATCCAGGTGCTCCAGACACCACCGCGAGCGCCGAAGGCCAACGCCTACGCGCGACGCTGGACACGCACCGCGCGGACCGAGTGTCTTGACTGGGTTTTGATCTGCAACCGCCGCCACCTCGAACGCGTCCTGACCAACTACATCCGGCACGACAACACGGCTCGGCCGCGCCGCGGCAACGACCTCGACGTGCCCGTTCCATCAGCGGGTAACGCCGACCCGCGCACGCAGACGCTCGGGCATATCGAACGGGTCGATGTGCTCGGTGGGCTCATCCACGACTACCGCCACGCGAAACCCCATCTCCGCTCTCCTGCATGCACCGGCTACCGTGACTGTGGAGCAATCACCGAGGCAGCCCTCCTGGGAACGAGGAGACTTGAACCCAGGACAGCCTCTTGTCGAGCCCTCTTCAGGGTTTGTCATTGGATACCAAAACCCCTTGTTACCGACCGTAGCCACTCCAAGTCTGTCATTGCTTGGCGCAAGTGGTTGTTTACCTGCACAGATGCAGCCAGGCGCCAATCTCCTTTTGTCACTGATCGTGAGCGTTGGGACAGGGTTCTCGGGGGGCAAACGGGGAACCGTCGGGACCCGTTCGCGCCTCACCGCACCGCCATCACTGCGCAGTTCTCACGCATCGAAGGACGGGCCGGCCCTCAGCGGCAGTCGAACCACCGGGGTTCGTGTCGGATGATCGACATGAATCGATACACAACGCGGACTGCGCCTTGCCGGTGCCATCCCGCTCGGCGATGTGCGCGGTGGCCGGCTCGGCTGACGCGACGTTTCATGCCGCCAAGGCACCGGTTGCAGCGAGCGGTACCGTCATGGCAGGGGTCGCCCACGAACGTCCGGCGCCGCGGGCCGACTACCTTCGATCGTCACGACGTGCTGCGAAGTACGTGTCCGTCGGTGCGTCGCGGAGCCCGGTGACAACTTGCCAGTACGTATATGGCGCGGCGGCGACGCGCTGCCCGCGCAAACCACGGCGCCCCGCCGACGGGCGTCGTCCGGCGCATGCAACGGGTTCCCCAGCAGGACCCAGGCAGTCGAGCGGCCCTCCTACGACCGCCGGGCCCCGAACCGGGGTCGGACGGAAGCCCGGATCGTCACAGCGATGACCCGGGCTTCCGGCGCGGGGCCAAGCGAGCAGCAGATCCTCTCCTACCGTGGGTCGTCGTCTTCGCCGCCTACCACGCCGGTGAGACGAACGTCGGAGGGGTGGGCGGCCAGCGCGGTCACCTGGATTCGCAGGTACGGGAACAGCGGCAGACCCGACAGCAGGGCGTGCAGCTCGTCGTTGTCGGCAACGTCGAAGACGCTGACGTTTGCGTAGTGGCCGGCGACCCGCCAGATGTGCGGCCACTTGCCGGCCCGCTGCAGCTCCTGGCTGTACGCCTTTTCTCGCGCGAGCAGCTCGGCCCGCTCGTCGACCGGCATGTCGCGCGGTAGCTCGACGTCCATTGTCACGGCGAAGAGCATGTCGCTCCCGCCTCCCTCCGGGTCGCTTCGTGCGTTCCTGGTCGGCCCGTGCGCTCAGAAGCGGTCGAGCACGAAGTCGTAGGTGACCTCCTCGCCGGCGCCGTCGGCGCGTGGGGTGGGTGCGATGATCAGGTCCGGCTTGACCGCGGACGCGATGTCGGAGTCGTTGTAGTCGCCGCCATCGAAGTAGAGCTGGGTGGTGACGGAATGGTGGCCGGAGGCGAACACCTTCAGGTGCAAGTGCGCCGGGCGCCACGCGTGCCAGCCAGCGGCTTCGATGAGCTGGCCGGTCGCCCCGTCGTGCGGGATCTGATATGGCGCGGGCTTGACGGTGCGGAAGGCGAAGCGGCCCTCCGGGTCGGCGAGGACGACGCCACGCAGATTCCATTCTGGCAGGCCGGGGGCGAACCGGGAGTAGAAGCCGTTGGCGTCGGCGTGCCAGAGCTCGACGGTCGCGCCCGGCAGCGGGGCGCCGTCGACGCCGCGAACCTGGCCCTGGAACAGCAGCGGCGTGCCAGGTTCGTCGTCTCGCATCGGCAGGGTGGTCGAGCCGACCTCGCTCGGGGCACCGGGGATGTAGAACGGGCCCTCGATGCTGCCCTTGCTGCCCGCGCGGTCGGCGTTGACCACCTCCTCGACGACGTGCTCGACGAACACGTCGAGGAACAGCGGCCATTCGCCGTCCTCACCGACCCGGATGAGCCAGCTCTTCAGCGCGTCGTACTCGGCATAAGTGACTCGGTGCTGATGGATGACCTTGTGCAGAGCCGCGAAGGCGTCGCCGGCCACGGCTGCGACCCGGGCGTGGTCGACCGTGGTCGCCTCGCGGGTCTTGACCTGGAACATCTTCGTGGCGTTCGCGCCGGTTCCGGCGGCGGTCGCGTCGAACTCGGTGAGCTGGTCGGTCATGTCGGTGCCTTTCTGCGTGCACGGTCCCTGGCGGGCGGGTCGGCGGTCGGGGTGTGGGTTGTCGAAGTGGGAGGCACGGGCGTCAGCGGTCCTGGCGGTAGCGGGCGAGCTTGCCCTCGTCGATCTCCTGGCCAAGGCCGGGTCCTTGGCGGACCCGGAGGTGGCCGTCGGTGATCTGCAGCGGCTCGGCAAGCAGGTCGTCGGTCATGTCAAGGAAGTTCGACAGTTCCGCGGCCCGGCGTGCGGTGAGTGGGAAGGCGGCGGCGAAAGCCGCCGCGCACAGCGATCCGAGTTGGCTGTCGATCTGGTTGCCGACGACGACGTCCGCGCCGAGGCCCTCGCACAGGCCGACGAGCCGCTGGCTGACGGTGAAGCCCGTTCGGGATGTCTTGATGCTGATGCCGTTGGCCGAACCGCCGAGCAGCTCGCGAGTGACCTCACTCGGACGCGCAACGCTCTCGTCGGCGAAGAACGGGATGCGGCTCTGCCGCACCAGCCAGCGCCGGCCGAGCACGTCGTCGGCCGGGCACAGCTCCTCGGCGAAGGTGAGGTCGAGGTCCTCCATGGCCCGAAGCGCGCGGGCGGCCTCGCGCGGTGTCCACCCGCGGTTGCCGTCGATGTAGAGTTCGACGTCGGGGCCGAGGGCCTCACGCAGTGCCTGGCACGCCGTCACGTCGTCGGTGAACGGGGCCCGACCCACCTTCACCTTGAAGGTCGTGACCCCGTAGCGGTCGCGGATGCGCTCGGCTTCTGCGACCATCTCGGCGGGCGGAGCGAAGCCGACCATGTGCGCGACCCGCACCCGGTCGGTCCAACCGCCGAGCAGCTCACTCACCGACACCCCGAGGCTTTGGCCGAGGGCGTCCCAGATCGCCATGTCCACGGCGGCCTTGGCGACCGGGTTTCCGACCGTGCGGTTCATCCGGGCCAGGGCGACCTCGCGCTCGAGCACCGACAGGCCCTCAATCGCCGGGCCGAAGACGTCGGTGATGACGGAGCGGACCGAGGTCTGCGTCTCACCGTAGGTGAACGGTCGAGGTGGGGCGTCGGCGTTCCCCACGACGCCGTCACTGGTCCGCACCCGGACCAGCACGTGTTGGGCGACGTGCACTTCGCCGCTGGCGAAGCGCAGCGGCTTCTGGTAGGGGATCGCGTAGGGAATCGCCTCGACCGAGGTGATCTTCACGAGTGTCCTTCCTCTCGGGAGCGGGCCGGCTCAGCGTCGGATCAGCGGGCTGCGGACGACGTGCGTGCCCGAGGCACGGTCCGCGGAGTCGAAGAAGCCTTCGCGGAGGATGTCGCGTGGGAACAGCCGGGCCCGCATCAGCACCTTCATCGTGTCCTCGACCGCCCGAGGGCTGCCGCAGAGGTATGCCACGCGTCCGGAGGCGCGCGGGAAGTCCTTGGCGAGCAGGTCGGTCACCCGGCCCTGCCGGCCGTTCACCGGCTCGCGTGAGACCGCTGGGCGGTAGGAGAACCAGGGCAGCTCCTGCTGGAGCCGCTCATACCTCTCGCGGTCGTAGAGCTCGTCCTTCGTGGCGACGCCGTGGTACAGCACCACCTCGTGCTCCCAGCCTGCCGCCGCGGCGGTGTCGCCCAGCTGCGCGAGGATCGAGGCCAGCGGGGCCAGCCCCGTGCCGGTGCCGACGAGCAGCACCGGCTTGTCCCGCGCCGGCCGCCACGAGAACGTCCCGTACGGCCCGGACAGGGCGACCTCGTCGCCGACGGCGAGATCCTTGAATATCCAGCGGTCGGTGGCCGCGCCGCCCGGATGGCGGCGCACGTGCAGCTCGATGCGCCGCGGGTCCGAGGGGCTGTTGGCGATCGAGTACGGGCGGGTGTCGCCGCCGGGCAGCACGAGCTGCACGTACTGTCCGGCGTTGAACGGCATGGGCCGGGTGAGATCGAGCACCACGCGGCGGACGTCAGGGGCGACCTCCTCGAGCGTTACCACCCGTCCTCGGTGGTCCCGGACGGGGTGGACTTCGACCCCGTCCTCGATGTCGACCTCGCCTTCGACGACGAGGTCGCCGCGGGGGCGGGCCACGCACAGCAGCGCGCAGCCCTCCTCCCGCTCGCTGTCCAGCAGCGCGAACGGCGAGGCGCTGCCGAGGTCAATGTCGCCGTCGAGCACGATGGCCTTGCACGTGCCGCACGTGCCGTGGGTGCAGGCGTGCGGGAGCCAGACGCCCTCGCGAAGACAAGCATCGAGGACGGTCTGGTCCTCCCGGCAGCTCACCTCCGCCCCCAGCGGCTCGACGCGGACGGTGTACGTGGTGGTCATGGATGCTCCGTCCTCAGGCTGCCGGGACGGTGCTGAAGTGGAGCAGGCCCTTGTGTCCGACTCCCAGGTCGGCCAGGGACGCGTGCGGGGAGGCGTGGATCTCGTCGTCGAACAGGCGCCAGCCGCCGACCGTCGCGGGGTCGAAGTCCGGGTCGGACGCCGCCCACGGTCCGACGACGTCGCTGACGAACGTCCCGAACGGCATCGTCCGCGGGACCCGGAACGCCGCCGCGGAGCAGAAGAACGGATTGCCGTCCCAGTGCACGTAGACGAGCTGGTCGTCGCCGAACAGCTCCGCGCGGTCGGCCGAGGGAAAGTCGTAGTCGTACAGTGCCTTGACCGCCACCGTCATACCTCCTTCGCCACGCCGTTGCTGCTGCCGGTTGTTCCTTCCGCGTGCCACGCGGTCCACGCGAGTGCGTCGCGGGAGCCCTTGAACTCGCCGTTGTCGCCCTCCTGGATGCCGTACCACGCCAGCACGTCGGGGACGGTCGGCCCGCCGCAGTTGCCCTGGTAGATCTGGTGCACCGGCAGCCACGCCTGGACGTACTTCTCGGGCTCCCGCTCGAAGATCCACTGACATCCGTCGCTGCAGGTGTGGAACGTCTCGGCGCGGAACTGCGAGCGGCGGTACGAGATCCGGCTGGGGTCGTCGGCCTCGGTGAAGGCCATCGGGATCTGGCAGACCTGGCACAGCTGCGGCAGGCCCATGACGAATGCGCGGCCGCCGGCGGCCTCGATGCGCTCGTGCTTTTCCCACACCGGTCGGTAGTAGCGGTCGAACGTCTCGGGGTACTGCTCCGACAGCCAGCGCATGTGGTCCTGCGTCGGTGTCGAGGTGGTGAAGGCCGCGGCGAACGAGAAGTTGTGGAGAATCTTGTAGACCTCGTGGCTGAGCCGGTCCTTCTCGGCGATCGCCTGCTGCACGTGGCGCGGCGGCTTGATGCCGTAGAACTCCAGGTCCGGGAAGAGCCCGCCGAGCATCTGGTCCTCGAAGTAGAGCTCGAAAGCCTCCTTCCAGCTCATCACCGGCCTGGGGAGCATGTAGTCCATCATCGCGGCGACCAGCGCGGACATCCGGTACGCCCGCCAGAACCACTTGTCGATCCAGTCCTGGATGATCGGCACGTTGTCCTCGTCCTGCTCGAGCAGGAACTTGATCGCCTCCAGGCCGAGCGTCATGTGCCGGCTCTCGTCGGACTGGGCGGAGAACCCGAACGACATCGTCGGCATGTCGCCGTTGAAGCTTGCGCCACTCATGAACGGCACGAAGAGAAGGTTGGTGAGCAGGTACTCGAAGCTGAACGAGATCGAGATGAGGAACTCGAACGGCCCGGCGCTCATGGCGTCGTCGAACAGCGACTTCGGCACCGACAGGTACCAGACCCGGTCGTGCATCTTCGACCAGGAGTGGAAGCCCGAGTAGTACTTGTTGTAGTTGCTGATCGTGTGGATCTGCGTCTGGCAGTGGCGCAGCTCGTCGACGCTCTGGCACAGCGCCGCGAAGCGCGGCGCGGGGCCCTCAAGGTAGCGGGCGAGGTAGGCGAAGTGCCGGTGAGCGGCGTACTCCAGCGGGGTCACGCCCTGGATGAAGAGCTTGATGGCGTTGAGGTAGCTGGCGTCGGACAGCGTGAGGTGGCCCTGGCTCTGCGCGAAGCCGTCGAGGACGGCGTAGAGCCGCTTGTCCTTTTCCGCCTGGTACTTGTAATAGGCGTCGACGGTGAGCCTGAAGGGGTCCTCCCAGCCGTCCCAGTCGTGGACCTTGATGCCCTCGTAGGACGTGAACGGGTAGAGCTTCTCCCGTGGGACGTAGCTCGGCTCCCAATCAAGGTCGCGGGTGAGCAGCGAGTAGCGTTCCTTCATCGGAAGCTTGCGGGCTGGCCTGGCGCCATACGAGGGGGCGTTCTGCTGCATCGTCATGGTGTCGTCAGTGCTCCCACCGGACGACGACGCGGTCGTCGTCCCACTCTGAGAAGTTGCCGGCGTAGGAGACGAGAGCCAGCTGCAGCTCGCCGGTTTCCCACTCGCGGCCGAGCCTGTTCTCGACCGTCTCCCGGTTGATTACGATCTGGCCCGCCGCCTGGAGCTTGACCAGCCCCGGCAGGTGGCGGACGGTGAGTTCGGCGTTGTCCACGCGGATCGCCTCGATGAGGGCGCGGTTCTCCTCGGAATCTTGCAGGTCGATGCCGACCTGGCGCAGGGTGTGGCTCATCGGGCCTCTCCGGGGATCGCGGCGGAGGTGGAGGAGTGGCCGGTGCCGAGCCTGTCGTCAACGACGGCGGTGATCGCGTCGACGGCCTCAAGGGCCCGAGCGCCCCAGGTCGCATCGGCTGCGTCGAGCACGGCGGCGTTGCGCTCCCCATGCTGCGGGTCCTGACGCCAGGCCTTCGTCAGCGCATCGAGCCACTTGCGCTGGTCGGTGAACCAGGCCGTCAGGTGTTGAGCGAACAGCGAGTACGCGCCCGCCCCGCCGGTGAGCGCAGCCTCGTCGAGCCCAGCGAACAGCCGCGGGTACACGAGCTTGTCGACGGCGTCGACGGCGAGCAAGGCGACGGCCCAGTCGTCGAGGACCATGATCTCCTCGACCAAGCGGCGCAGCGGCTGCAAGTGCTCGCCGTCGAGCCACTCGAGCTTGGCGTTCCGCAGCACCTCGGCGCTCCCGCTGGCGAGCGCGATGCCGACGCGGGAGAGCATCTGCGCGTTGCCGATGCGGTCGAACGCGGCAAAGGTGCAGCACTGTTCCAGCGACGTGCCGTAGGCGAAGCGGGAACCGGCGACGGTCACGAGCTGGGCGCCGCTCTCGTAGTGGCGCAGCGGCACGACGACGGTGGCGAGCACGGCGCGCCACGGCGCGGGCATCCGGGCGAGCAGGTCGCGTCCCTCGAGGTAGGTCAGAGTCTTGCCGAACTCCTCGTGCGCCGCCGCACGCTTGGTGACGTACGGCGTGTAGTAGTACTGGCGGGGGTCGGTGAACGCATAAGGGTCGGTCAGGCGCAGGTCGGAGAACCGCTCGTCGTAGAGCTCGCGGTCCTGCGCCCACGTGGGCCGGTAGTGGAAGTTCTCCCGCGGCTCGATGTCGAGGGTGGCCTCCAGGTAACGGTTGGCTGGCTGGTCGCCGAGGCGGTCGATGACGTTCTGGTAGGTCTGCCGAACGGGCTCGATGACCTGATATCGCAGTTCGTACTGCACGGTGGTCTCCGATAGTCGGTGGCGGGTCAGTGGTGGGGTCGGTTGACGCGGGCCGGAGCTATGAGGGAGAGCAGGAGGGCCCGCAACTCGTCTTCGGAGGCGAGCCGCCGCGGCTCGGCCTCGGTACGCCCGTCGGGGCCGACGAGCTCGGCGAGCGCGGTGCGGCCGTCGACGACGGTCCGTACGCGCGCCCAGCGTCCGGCGCAGGCGAGGGTGAAGGCGAGGGCGCCGGGACCGGCCTCGTCGACGAGATCGATGCTGCGGTCGTGGGCGGCGAGCACGGAGTTGGCCTCGCTGACGAGCTGCTCGGCGAGGGAGCGGACGAGCACCTGGGTGTCGGTTGCGCGAGCCACCGGCTCGGCAGCGCTCGGCTGGGTCTCGGGGGTCGGGGCATCCTGGCCGTCGAGGAGGGCTTGGACGGCAGTCATGAACGGGGTCACGGCAGGGCCTTCTCAGGCCGAGCCGGGATCGGCGCCGAAAATCGGCACGAGCCTCGGGTGGCGGGCAAAGAGCGGGCTTCCGGTGCGCGGGCGGCGCGGCCGGTGAAGAGCAGCTTCGAGCTGGCGGGCGTGGTCGTCGCGGCCGGCGCAACGGGCGTCCGGGATGGAGCGGCCGGAACGAGCGCGGGGCGAACGGGTGCGATGGTGTCCACCTGTCCTCCTGATCCTCGCGACCTCGACGGGTGAGGGTGCGATGAGAGGAGGCTCACATCTCCAAACTCGTTTCGTGAAGGACTTGATCCCGCAAGATCCAGAGGCTGAACGTCTTGGTCCGCGTTGGCGGTCAGCGGGTCCAGGTCCCCCCGAGGAACGAGCGGGTCCGGGCGAGTATGCGCTCGACGAGGGGGCCGCTCTCTGCGGCCCGGGTCGCCACCGCCAACTCGACCTCCTGCGTCGTGCCGGCAAGCGGCAGGTAATGCGCGCCGGTGATCCGAAGATGCCGTACCGACGCCGGGACGAGTGCGACGCCCAGGCCCGCGGCCACGAACGACACCAGAGTCGAGGTCTCGGCCACCTCGTGCGCAACCTGCGGTCGGAAGCCTGCGCGCTGGCAGACGTCGAGTACGGCGTCGAACACCACCGAGCGGTGGTGCGAGGGGTAGGTGATGAACGGCTCGCCGCGCAGGTCGGACAGGCGTACGGAACTCCTGTCGGAGAGCGGGTGCGCGGTCGGGAGCGCCGCGATCAGCGGCTCGCGCCGGAGCACCCGCACGTGCAGGTCGGGCTCCCGCACCGGCGGGCGGAGAAACCCGAGGTCCAGGCTGCCGTCGAGCAGGCCCGCGACCTGCTCGGGCGTGAGCATCTCCCCGCGGAGGTCCAGTTCCACACCAGGGGCGCCCTCGCGCAGGACCCTGGCCAGCGAGGGCAGGAGTTCGTAGGTCGCCGAGCCGGTGAATCCGATCGCCACCCGCCCCAGTTCGCCGGCCGCGATCCGCGTGGCCTCGTCGCCAGCGGCGTCCACCGCCGCGAGGATCGCCCGGGCTCGGTCGAGGTAGCGTTCGCCGGCCGGAGTGAGTTCGACCTTGCGGGTCGAGCGGACCAGGAGGACGACGCCGATCTCGCGCTCGAGCTGCTTGATCTGCTGCGACAGCGGTGGCTGGGCAATGTGCAGCTGTTCGGCGGCTCGCCCAAAATGGCACTGCTCGGCGACGGCGACGAAGTAGCGCAGGTGACGGAGCTCCATGCGCGGAGGGTAGGTGGGCACCTGCGGGAGGATCCAGAGCCCTGGCGTATCAATCCTCCCCGGGAACGTCCTTCTCTCGTATAGCCGTAAATTCTTACCCTGCCCTTGTGAAGGACGACGTGGTGATCTGCGAGCCGGTCCGCTCCGCCGTGGGCGCCTTCAGCGGAGTGTTCGCCGTCGTCGCGGACGAGCACCCACGCCCGGGCGCCACGCTGGACGGGCTCGCGGCGCCGTGCCCGGTGGCCGCCACGATCGACCCCGGGGCCACCGTCACCGCGGGCAACGCCAGCGGGCAGAACGACGGGGTGGCGATGTGCGTCGTCACTACCTGGCGCGAGGCCGCGCGTGTCGGGCTCAGACCGCTGCTCCGTCCGGTGGCGTGGGCCGAGGCTGGTGTCAGCCCGGAGTGCATGGGCATCGGGTCCGCTCCGGCCTCGACCGCCGCCCTCGGACGTGCCGGTCTGACACTCGACGACATCGACGTCGTCGAACTCAACGAGGCTTCCGCCGTGCAGGTGCTCGCGTGCCCTCGCGAGTGGAAGGTCGATCCCGTTGACGAGCGGCTCAACCCCAACGGCTCCGGGACCGCCCTGGGCCACCCGGGTGCCACCGGGGCGCGCATCCTCGCCACAACTGTGTACGAGATGCGCCGCCGCGGCAGCCGTTACGGCCTGGGGGCCAGATGCATCGGTGGCGGCCAATGCCTCGCCGCGGTGTTCGGGGGGGTCTCGTGAGCGCTGTGTCCCTGTACCACGAGGTCTCCGGCGCCACGGACGCGCCAGTCGTCGTTCTGTCGAACTCCCTCGGCTCGACGCTGCAGATGTGGGAGCGCCAGGTCGGCGTTCTCTCGACCCGGTACCGGGTCGTCCGCTACGACACGCGCGGCCACGGACGCTCTCCCGTCCCCGACGGGCCCTACTCGATCGACGACCTCGCCGACGACCTGCTGGCGCTGCTTGACAGCCACCACGTCGAGCGCGCCCACCTCGTCGGACTGTCCCTCGGCGGGATGGCCGGCATGCGGCTCGCCGCACGCGACCCCGGGCGGGTCGTCAGCCTCGCCGTACTGTGCACCTCGGCCCGGCTCGAGCCGACGCGGGCCTGGCTGGAACGCGCCGCGGTGGTGCGCGCAGAGGGCAGCCGGGCGGTCGCCGAGGCCGTCGTCAGCCGCTGGTACACCGCCGCCTTCCACCAGACCGAGCCGGGCCGCGTGAGCGAAGCGCGAGCGATGGTCACGGCGACTCCGGCCGAAGGGTACGCCGCCTGCTGCGAGGCGATCGCCGGGATGGACCTGCGTAGGGACCTCGCCGCGATCGAGGCCCCGGTCCTCGCCGTCGCCGGCGAGGACGACCCGGCCACGCCGCCCGAACACCTCGAGCGCATCGCGCAGGGAGTCCGAGCCGGCCGGCTGGTCGTCGTCCCGCGCTCGGCGCATCTGGCCAACGACGAGCAGCCCAATGCGGTCAACGCTGTCCTGCTCGAGCATCTGGCCCGCGCGACAATCGGGGTCAGCCATGGTTGACGCAACGGTTGGTCGACGCAACCTCGTCACGGTGGACGTCAACGCGGCGCTGGCCGATGTTCCCGACGGAGCCACCGTCCTCGTCGGGGGGTTCGGCAGCGCGGGCCAGCCGGTCGAGCTGATCGAGGCCCTGCTGCGCCAGGGTGCCCGCGACCTGACAATCGTCAGCAACAACGCCGGCAACGGCGACACGGGCTTGGCCGCCCTGCT
This sequence comes from Micromonospora sp. WMMC415, assembly GCF_009707425.1. Classification (GTDB taxonomy): domain Bacteria; phylum Actinomycetota; class Actinomycetes; order Mycobacteriales; family Micromonosporaceae; genus Micromonospora. The sequence goes on from NZ_CP046104.1 coordinate 4,647,311, forward strand.
CGCGGCCGGCCGGGTACGCAAGGTCGTCTGCTCCTTTCCCCGGCAGGCGGACTCATGGGTCTTCGACCGGCTGTACCGCGCCGGACAAGTCGAACTCGAGGTGGTACCGCAGGGCACACTCGCCGAACGGCTGCGCGCCGCGGGCGCCGGAATTGGCGCCTTCTACTGCCCCACAGGAGTCGGCACGCGGCTGGCCGAGGGTAAGGAGCTCCGGTGCATCGACGGTCGCAACTACCTGCTCGAGCTTCCTCTACACGGCGACGTCGCCCTGGTCAAGGCACACATCGCGGACACCATGGGCAATCTCGTCTACCGGAAGACGGCGCGCAACTTCGGACCCGTGATGGCGAGCGCGGCGGCCCTGACGATCGCCCAGGTGACACAGGTGGTGCCCACAGGCAGCCTGGACCCCGAGACCGTCGTGACCCCGGGCATCTACGTCGACCGCGTGGTGCAGGTGACGCCGTGACCCTTGCTGTTCCAGCACCTGTCGAGCACCTCAACCGTGGCCCGCTGACACGCAACGAGTTGGCCGCCATCGTCGCGGCCGACATCCCGGACGGCTCGTACGTGAACCTCGGCATCGGCCAGCCGACGACCGTTGCCGAGCACCTGCGGCCGGAGCAGACCATCGTGCTGCATACCGAGAACGGGATGCTCGGCATGGGGCGCGCCGCCACGGGCGACGAGGTCGATCCGGATCTCGTCAACGCGGGCAAGGTCCCCGTCGTCGAGACACCCGGCTGCGCGTACTTCCACCACGCCGACAGCTTTGCGATGATGCGCGGCGGTCACCTCGACGTCTGCGTCCTCGGCGCCTTCCAGGTCTCGGTCGCCGGCGACCTGGCCAACTGGCACACCGGCGAGCCCGACGCCATCCCGGCGGTCGGCGGAGCCATGGACCTCGCCACCGGCGCCAAGCAGGTGTTCGTGATGATGTCGCTGTTCGACCGCGAGGGCGCCCCGAAACTCGTGCCGAAGTGCACCTACCCGCTGACCGGGCTGCGGTGCGTCACCCGGCTCTACACCGACGTCGCGATCATCCACCTCGGTGACGGCGCCGTCCGGGTGGGCGCGACCTACGGGACGTCCGTCGCCGCCCTCGCCGAACGGCTCAACCTCCCGCTGCTGCCTATGGGCACGCGCATCCGACCACTGAAGACGAGTGCCTGAAGTGGGCAGGCACGGTTCCCCCGGTCCTTGGCGCACTTGGTCATTGCGGGCTGCCGAGGGTCGTCGACCGCGGGTGGATGGCCATGCCGGGGTTCGCCGACACACCGGCCGGCTCCAATCCGTACGGCGTCGACGGCTACAAGACCATCGCGTATGAGCTCGGCGCGCACCGCTGCGGTGACCACGACCGCCAGCCGGCGTCGGACGCCTCTCCGGGCCCGTGGATCAGGCAGACCAGCGAGCGCTTCGGGCAGCCCAACAGCGGTTTCCGGCACGGTCAGAGCTGCGTGGGGCAGGGACGAGAATCAGCCATGATGGCAACGCGGGCATGACCCACTTCGCCAGCGAGCTGGCACCAGGGACGCTGTACTCGGTCGTGGAGCTGTCCAATCAGCTCGGGGTCTCACGTACCCCGGTTCGCGAGGCCCTTCTTCAGTTGGCCAGCAACGGGATGGTTCGGTTCGAGCGCAGCAAGGGCGTGCGGATTCTCAAGCTCTCCACGCAGGATATCGAGGAGATCTATATGTTGCGGATCTTCCTCGAGGCACCGGCCGCGTACCACGCCGCCCAGCAGATGCCGCAGGAGCACCGGGAGGCGTTCCAATCGGCGTTCGCCGGGATGCGCGCGGCATGCGAGGTACTCGCGGGCAACCCAGCGGGAGCAGCGAAGGCCGTGCAGGAGCACCTGCTCGGCACACTACGCATGCTTATCCAGCAGTCGACAGGTGACACCGCCGGCGCGGAGGAGTACCAGCCGCCCGTGATCCCCCGCCTTCCCTGACTGACGGTCCTCGCGAAGCGACAGAGATTCGGCGCTTCCCGATGCAGCTCCCCGTGATCAGCCGAGAGTTCGGCGCACGCCGCACCCACTGCGTTCCGTCGCCGCGAATCTCCCCCTGCCAGTGCTTGAGCTCCAGCGCATAAAGGCCGCTGGGGTCAGCACCAGGGCGTCGACCTCGTTGATCGAGCCGTCGGCGCCGACGAACTCGACGCTCGCCTAGCCGTGGTACGGGTCGGCGTCCGGCAGATCGCTGGCCATCTCGCGCAGCCCGTCCTGCTCATGGGCGTACGAGCTGGCATTGATCTGCTCCCAGCGCGGCGAATCCTCACGCACGCACTGGCTCCCTCGACTTCCGGACGATCTATGGCACCTTACCTGCTCTCCCCGCGGCTGTTACTAGAAGCAACGCACGGTCCACGCCCATCCTCGACGCCGAGACGGACAGGCTTGAACCGCATGCATGTTCGGAGTGGTTCGTGACACCCGGGTAGGGAACATTGGGCGGAACCGAGGCGCTACCAGAGCACCGGGCCAGGCATCTACTTCCCGTACGACCGGGCCACGGCGAGGCCACTGGCTGTCGGCAACGACTCACCTCCGTGGCGGCAGATGTTGCGGCTTGTTGATGAGTGGGCTGTGTCGCGGGTGCGACAAGTGGTGACGGCGGCGCCACGTTTTGGTTTGATCGATTCGCCTACCGGCATCGACTCCGCCTCGATCAGGCTCGGACCACCCAGCGAATGGGCTGCTTCGCGAGCCCGAATGAAGGAGGCGCAAACAGGCGGAGATAACGATAGCGTAACGAAGGTCGGCGATCGGTGATTCGTAACCGCGGTTGGCCATACTCAACTATCGCCGGCTGACGTGCAGTGTTATTTGTAGAGCGCAACAAATTCCCCAATGGTCCGTTATCACGCGGGCCTCGACAGGTACACCGACCCTGTAGCAAGGTGTATTCCTCTGAGTACGCTTCGCTGTTTGCGGGTGGGGGGCGTGGTCCGTGCCGGAGCGACGTGGCACCCGAAAGACGTTGATGAATCTCGGCATCTGCATCCTGGCTCTACCGCTGGTCATTCTGGCAGGCGGCACGGGCTGGCTCCGGTACCAGTTCGAGGCGCACGGCGGCTGGATCGGCCAGCACGGAAACCTGCTCGAAGCGGTCGCGCGGATCTTCTTCTTCCTCCTCGCGGCTGGCGCCGGCATAATGATCTTCTCGCGGCTGCGTGATCGGTTAAACCGTGAGACCGCTGACCTCGATCCGCCCGTCCAGCCGGATGTCGCGTGGCTGCAGAGTCTGCAGAGTTCGGCGGCCAACCGGATTACCGAGGACGACCGCAAGGCGATCGCGATGTTCGTGGAGCTGATCGTTGACCCGGCTCGACGCCGCTCCCGTCTCACCGAGACCATCGACCTCGACGAACGAGCCGTCGTGCAGCAGGTCTCGATATCGTTCTCGCTGCCCAACGCCGACGACGGCGGCCGGGCGCTGTACGTGCCGGTCCTACAACCGCTGAAGGGCGACTTAGAGGGCGCGCAAATAGGTCGGCGGGGATGAGCCGGGTAGGAGGTGGGCACAGGCGTCAGTGATCATGAAGGTTCCTACGCCTAGTGATCACTGGAACGCCTGTGCCCGCTGTCCCATCATGGCTGAGCGACCCCTTGTGGGACCAGTTCGCCGCGCTGCTGCCACCCCGCCCCGCTACCGATCCCACCCATCCGTTGGGCTGTCACCGCCGGCGGGTCGCCGACCGGATCGTGTTCGACAAGTTGCTGCAGGTGCTGCGGTTCGGCTGCTCCTACCAGGGCATCGCCGACTCGACCTGCTCGGCCACCACGATCCGCAACCGCCGTGACGAGTGGATCCGCCTGGGCGTGTTCGCCCAGCTCAAGACGATCGCGCTGAACGCCTACGACCGTCTCGTCGGGCTGCTGCTGGACGACCTTGCCGTCGATGGGTGCATCACCAAGGCGCCCGGCGGTGGCGAGGTCGCTGGCCGTTCACCGGTCGACCGCGGCAAGCAAGGCATGAAACGTTCGGTCATGGTCGACGCCCGCGGCATCCCACTGGGCCGCGTCCTGGCCGGCGCCAACCGCCACGACTCCCCGCTGCTGGAATCCACCCTGGACCGGCTCGACGACCTCGGCCCGCTGCCCGGCACCATCACCGTGCACCTGGACGCCGGGTACGACTCCCAGAAGACCCGCGACCTGCTCACCGCCCGCAGGCTGACCGGCGAGATCGCCCGCAAGGGCGTCAAAGCCCCGGTCCAGGCCACCCAGCGGTGGCACGTCGAGCGCACGAACGCCTGGCACAACGCCTTCAACCGGCTACAACGCTGCTACGAACGCAAAGAAGACGTGATCAACGCCTACTTCGACCTTGCCGACGCCGTCATCACCATCCGTAGCCTCATCCGTCAGGCGTGGATCCTGTACCGGTGGGACACCCGCCCCACCCGCCGACCATGAAACCCACCTATCTGCGCGACCTCTTAGTGGACAACTTCCACCTCCGGTCCGCGCGAGGGGAATCGCTGACCACGATGTCGTACGAGGAGTCCGTCCGGCTGGCATCGGCCGGTCTGCGGCTCCTGGTCGAAATGTCCGCCGGTCAGCAACCCACTCCTGAGCACCGCATGCTCGAGGAGGTGGAGCGCGCCGCGGAGCTCGCCCTTCTGCAAATCGTGGCCACCCGCGGACCGATGAACAGCCAGATCGTCGACCGGCGGATGGACGTCATCCTTGAGAAAATTAAGTTTCGCGACGACGAGAGCAGGCAGCGGGTCCGGAAGTACGTCGCCGCGCTCAGTTCGTCGTATCCCATCATCGCCGTTATCCCTGCAGCCGATGTTTCCAGCGGCCGCCTTCTTCTCAAGTACGAGCGCACCTTCATCCCCTCCTCGCTCGTCAGGGGTTGGTGGGGATTGCTGCGCCTCGGCCTGGGCCTCAAGCCCGATCAGGTGGCGGTCCCGGTGGAATTGGCGCTCACCGCCGACAGTTACCACCTGCGGGTCAATGCGCCGTCCAACAAATACGTGCTCAAACAGTTCCTCCAGTGCCGCCACTGTCGCACCTCAGCGACACGACGGTGGCGCGGTAAGCATCCGCGCGGCAAGCAGGATGAGTACGACAAGAACGGTCTCTGCGCGCACGAGGCCGGTCCGACCGCCGAGGTGGACCACCATTTCCGGGTACGCCGGAGGCGCGGGCAGAACTTCGTCCACGTATACATGCGGGGTTACGCCCAGGCGTCGCCGAAGATGCGGGACCTTCAGCTGATCGCCCGGTTCAAGGAGACTCCGCCTGGTGCCAGGGGTCGGGCGGCAGTCACCGCGCTGGCGACGACGCTGCTTATCGCGGTCGTCGGGAACCTGATCACCAACCCGCAGGGAGCTCAGGTGGGCGGTCTGCCGGCCCTGATGCTCGCGCTGCCCGCGGTCGCCGCAGGTTGGTTCGGGATGGCGTCGGACAACAACGCCCTCGTCGGCGGCTCAATGCTCGCCCGCCTGTCCCTCATCATCAGCGGCGCCGTTTCGGTGGTCGCGGTCATTCTCTACCTCGGCTCTCCGCCACCCGCTCTGCCAGCGGCACAGGAGAGCACCCTGGAGCACCTCACATTCGTTGGAATCACCGACTGGCGGTGGATTGTGCTCTGTGCCATCTCCGCCCTGAACCTGATCTACATCTCCTACCGGTTCACGCTGAAGCTCGTGCACTACAACGACCTGCTCAAGCGAGAAGACCTTGGCGCGGGGGAGTTCGCATGGAGATGATGAAGAGAACTGGAGGAGCATTGGCAACATCGGACGAGCCGCAGCCGGCGCAGCCCGAGGAGCGGTACGTGGTGGACGATGCGCTCTGGGTCGTGCCGTCGAGCAACTACGTCGATCCCTCACCACCGTTGGAGACAAGCCTCTTCGACGACCCGAACCGACTCGGCAACGCCTGGCGGCTCACCATGTCGACGCTGAAGGCCGAGGCCCGGGAGTCGAAGGAGCAAAAGCGGCAGATCGAAGAGAAGGCGCGCGCACTGATCGAGGAGGCCGACCGGGCAGTCGCGCCGCCGAACGAGCATCAGCCGGACAGACCGGCGGAGGTCGGTCAGCCGATCGCCGAGGCCAAGGGCGAGACCCCCGATGGTCTGATGGGCCGGCTCGACCGGCTCGCTCAGGCCACCAGAAGACTCACCCTGCGACACGGCTGATGCAACCACCTGTCTCTACCGCCGCTCCGCCGTGGCCTGGGCGTCGTGCTGCTGGATACTCATGCCCGTCACACCTTCTACGCCGGATGGATCTGGCTGAGCAGGCCAAGCTGATCACGATTGCCCCTCGGATTCGGTGAGGAGCAATTCCCACTCCTTCTCCAGGGCTTGATTGATTCGATGGTCGCGGGCGATGGCTTCGTTGAACCAGGTGATGGTGGCGGGCGCCATCGCGAGAATCTGGTTGTAGTTGAGGGCCGCCGGGTTCATGCCAAACAGCAGCCCCGTCTTGAGAAGCGTGCCTGAGGTGGCGATGGTGTGCCCGAGCAGCAGCATGGAGGTGAGTTTGGCGTGCTCCAGCTTCCGTTGCGCTGCGGTACCGCCGGTGGCATAGCTCTTGAGAAGCCAGTACCCGCGGATGATCGCGGACACGACGCCAGGCGTGATGCCCATTGTAAAGAAGTGGCGCAGGTCGTAGCCGTTCGTATACATGTAGCGGGCGACATCGGTCCAGGGCACCTTGACGCCGGAGGGGCCTACCGCGAACGGGGAATTGATCTGTCCGAGTTGAAGCAGGCTGAAGAACGGGGGCTGCACGCCAGCAGGAGTGTAGACGTCCGAGAGTAGATGGCGCACCTGAGTGATGAGCGCGGTGATCAGGTCGACCGGGTCGTAGTTGGTGGCGACCTGGATCAGTTGCCCCGCCTTGTCGATGTAGGTGCCGGTGCCGTGCATGAGATCTGCCACGCCGTAGAGGAAACCCAGGGCCGGATCGTGGCCGAGGCTCTGGAGCCGGTGGGTAGCCGACCGCATGCCGCTGACCAGGCCCCCGGTGGCCTTCGTGGTGGGGGCGTCATAGGGCACTTTGGCGAGCTTCTCGAACCTCTTGAGGAATCGGGCGTAGATGTCTTGGGCGCGGTCACGGTCCTTGAGCCACTTGGTGAGGGGCGATCCCGCCTGCTCCTTGCCTAGGAAGGTGGAGTCCTGGGGGATGCGGACGAGGATGACGTCAAGGAGGGTCGCGAGGGCTCCGGCAACCAGGACGACTGTCCAGTCGGTCTTGTCCCAGCTGACGTCGCCATGTTCCTCGGCGTAGCTGCGCAGGCTGCGAGCTATCTGGCTGGAGGGAAGAACCTGTTGGAGCGGGTCCCGGGTCAGATCGATACCCAACAGATCCAACCGGGCTTCGGCACGCCTGACGAGCTGATCGAAGTCGTCATCAGTCGGGACGATGGGCACGGCGTAACGGGGGTTGCTCGGTGCTTGGAAACTCACGGTGGCCGCTGCGCTCGACGGGGACTCGGGGGCTGGTACGAGGAGGCCCATTGCGTGGAGGCGGGCGCGCACCGCGTCGAACTCGGAATCGACCGAGTCCAGGGTGTCGCTGACGCGACGTTCGCGTTCGAGGACATCCTTGAGGTCGAACTCCACCTGGTCGAACAGGTTCCGCAGTTCGGTCAGCGTGACGGCCTGGTAAGCCACGACAGCGGCGGCAGCCGAGAGCTGGTCACCCGACACTGAGCGGCTCCCGCCGTTCGAAGGCCTCCTGACTGGTCTGCAGATTCACCAGGGCCAGCTCGAAGGCGGCCAGCTCAGCCCTGAGCGCGGCCAGTCGCTCTTCGTTCCTCGTGGTCTGGGTGAGGTAGGCCTCCATCCGTCGAGCGAGCCCCGCGATGTCATCGGTGAGCTCGGCCATCGCCTGCTGGTGATTCTTGATGACTTGCTGAATCAGATGCTCGCGCCGATTCTCTCGCTCACGCTCGTTGGTGGCCAGCACCCAACGCGTCCCCTGATGGACCGCGACGCCGAGAATTACGACCGTGCCGATCCCGGTGGCCATCGCGCTCAAGCCCAGCAAGCCGCCGAACCCCAAGGCCGCCAAACCCGAGGTGATTCCCGCCCCGCTGAGGCCGGAGACGCTGCCAGCAAGACTGATCGCGGCGATCGGGGCACCGAACGCAGCCGCCTTGGCAGCGATGTCCTTGGTGGTGGTCTCCAACTGGCTGGTCGTGATCTTGCCGGAAGCGAAGTCCTCTTCGGTGATCACGAACCGTTCGGTCGCCTCCACGACCTTGTCGGCCGACTCGGCGAACACGAGTCCTGCGACCAGCACGATTCGCTCACGCTCGGCGTCGGCGGCATGCCTGTCAGCACGCGAAATTCGCACCAGGTCGCGCACCAGCACCGTGAACACCGGCTCGCGCTGATCTTCCTCGAGGAGGTCACGCAATTCCCTGGACAGCTCCACCGTGGCGTCGAGAACCCCTGCGCCGCTCACTGCATCGCGTTGCGCCCCAGTGATTTCCCTGCGCAACTCCGATCGCGCTTCGCCGTCGAGACCAATCGTCGATGCGAACAAGTACAGATTCGCGATCTCGCGAGGATCGAGGAGGCCGTCGACCAGCGCCAAGCTCACCAACACCCGGCAATAGAGCAACTTCCCGTCGGCGCTGAGCGCGGACAAGTCGCCGAAATCGGCGGGGTTGCGGGACGACCAGGCCGAGAGGCCGTCCTTGACTTCTTCGACCTTCGCCATCACCTGCTCGGCGGACTGCTTCACTCTCTCCTGTGCATCGCCAGCAGCATCAGCGACAAGCTGCCTCGCGACGTTCGTGCTGTCGGCGACCATCCGTCCAGCGGCGTCGGCAACGCCCTTCAGCCGTCCAAGCCCAACTTCACGAAGGTCCATCGCCATCCCTTTCACGTCTTTGGCGAAAGGCTATCGGTGACCACCGACGAGACGAGGTCCTCCCGGCGGCCCTAGCCCATGTCCTCATCGGCCAAATTTCGATGCCCTACGGCTATGGCGCCGCCAGCCTCGCCGAGCGCTTCTATGCCTGGCGAGCCACCCGGAGTCGGGCCGCCGCCGGGCTGTGTCGCCCCCGGTAAAGGGGGGGGTTTTCGGGGGAAGGTTCAAACTCCATAGAAGAAAGTCAAAGCCCCGACCAGTGTTTCCGCTGGTCGGGGCTTTGCGTCTGTCGGGACGGCCGGATTTGAACCGACGACCCCTTGACCCCCAGTAGTCCGGTGGCCCAGCGGCGTGCTCATGCACGTTTGCCCAGGTCGCCTGAAGCATAAGCCGGCCGAGTAAAGGAGTCGTCGCACCACTCCCCCGGCGACCATCGACTTCGCTGCCGTCAGCCAGACGAGCGGCCCGGGGCTTCCCGCCGGCTGTCGTGGAGTTCATGTCGGAGGGCGAGCCCTAAATACATGATCATGTTGGCAGCTGAACTGCCGCTATCTTGAAATCAGTGGCCGGCAGGTCGATGTCGTGCCAGCCGGCCACGCCGCTCAGACGTACGATCTGGGTCAGGAGGTAGTCATGTCCAGCGGCAATGGCGCACCGCCTGGTTCACGATACGTGGACCAGCGGCACTTCGTGGTCGCCGCCGCCCTGTCCGACCTGCGCGGTCCGGTTCGCGGTGTGGTGACGCTCGACCGGTGGCTGGACTGGTCCGGCGACAGCACGTACGACCTGGACGACGCCGGCGATCTGCAGCTGATGTACCAGACGGTACTGAACCAGGCCAATTCGGTCGCGGACTTGTGCCGATGGTTGCACGGTCCGACGCTGCGCCGCTTGTGGCCAAGCTTGTGGCTGCCGGCCCGCCTGCGGGCCTTGTGGCAGGCACGCTTTCCAGAGCTGACCACGCCGCCGCAGACGCTGGCCGGGTAGGAGTGGATCAGGTTCACCTCCGCCTGGCGGAGATCGGGTTGCGGGTCGCTGCCCGCTACGGGTTCGCGTTGGCCGGCGGCTACGCCGTTGCTGCCCACGGCATCCTGGACCGCCCGAGCGAGGACGTCGACCTGTTCACGGCGTGGGAGCGACGTGGCGAGTTCGCCGCCGCAGTGGACGCTGTCGTCGACGGCTACCGCGCCGGCGGGTATTCCGTCGAGGTGACGCAGCAGTTCGACACCTTCGCCCGGCTCGCGGTCACCGATCCCGCTCAACCTACACATCCGTACAAGGTCGAACTGGCGGCCAACTGGCGCGCGTTGCCGCCGGTGATGATGGACGTCGGGCCGGTGCTGCACGCCGACGACGTCGTCGCGGGCAAGATGTCCGCCCTGTACACGCGCGCCGAGCCTCGAGACTTCCTGGACATCGACGCTGCCCTCATGACCGGTCGCTACACCCGGACGCGGCTGTGCGAGCTGGCCGAACAATCCGACGCGGGGTTCGACCGGCGCATCCTGGCAGACCTGTTCGGAATGTTGGAGCGCTACCCGGACCGCCGTTTCGCCGCCTACGGTGCCGACCCCGCCCACATCTGCGAGATGCGCAAACGCTTCGCGCAATGGCGCGAAGAACTCACCGCCAACCTGCCCTAGCGTTGTTTGAATGGTGCGACGCGCGTGCCCTGGTGGCGGTACGACCACCGCAGCCCTGTATCAATGGATGCGTGACGGCGACATCGACCGCTGGTTGCCCGTGTGATTGCGCCGGCGAGTTGGCGCTGATCCGCGCGGAACTGGCGACCTTGCGAGCCGAGGTGGCACGGCTGGCCCCGGGTCCGCGTGGGGCGCCGGCGCGGGAGCAACCGTTGCAGGCCGGATCCGTTGGCGCGCGGGAGCGGATCGCGGCCGAGCGGGTGGCGTTGTTCCGGTCGTTGTTCGTCGGTCGCGACGACGTGTACGCCCAGCGGTGGGAGAAGGACGGCCGCAAGGGCTGGTACCCGCAACTGGAACGACTCCCGAGCCAGACGTGGCAGGAAGCCAAGGACGCCCGCCGGTACCGACCGCTGACCGACGCGGTGCTCCACGATCACCTGGCCGGGAAGATCAGCGCCGGGTTGTATCCGATGCTGGCCGATGACACCTGCCGACTGCTGGCCTGCGACTTCGACGGCGCGCAGTGGCAACTCGACGCCCAGGCGTACGTCCAGGCAGCGGAGGCGGTCGGGGTGTCGACGGCGGTGGAGATCTCCCGCTCCGGTCAGGGCGCCCACGTCTGGACCTTCTTCAGCGAGCCGGTGCCGGCGGTGGAGGCGCGAGCGTTGGGGTTCGGGCTGCTGCGCGAGGCGATGACGGTCCGCGGTGAGCTTGGGCTGGACAGCTACGACCGGTTCTTCCCCTCCCAGGACCACCTGCCTGCCAAGGGTGAGGGGCTGGGCAACCTGATCGCGCTGCCGCTGCAGAAGCAGTGCCGCGACGCCGGCACCACCGTCTTCGTCGACCCGGCTACGTTCACGCCGTACCCGGACCAGTGGGCTTCCCTGGCTGGTGTCGCCAAGCTGGGACTGGCCGAGGTGCAGCGGTTCGTCGCCGATCTCCGGCCGGTCGCGGTCGGCCCCGAGGCGTCGCTGTTCCGCTCGGCGCTGCGACCCGACGCGGCGCCACCGGTCGTGGTGCGCGCCGAGTGGGCGGGAATGCTCGCGGTACGCCGGGCCGGTCTGCCGCCGTCGCTGCTGGCCTCCCTCAAACACGCCGCGTCGCTGGCCAACCCGGAGTTCTACAAGAACGAGAACCTTCGCCTGTCGAGCTGGAACACGCCCCGGTACATCCGCTTCTACACAGAGGACCTGGAATGCCTGTACCTGCCACGGGCCATGGCCGGGAAGGCCGCGGAGTTGGTGGCACCGGCGGGCAGCCGGCTGGAGATCGACGACCGGCGCGCTGACCCGCCACGCATCGATGTGGCGTTCACCGCGACGCTGCGCGACCGGCAACCCGACGCCGTCGCCGAGCTCACGCGCTACGACCACGGCGTGCTGGAGGCACCGCCCGCATCCGGCAAGACCGTCATGGGCTGCGCCCTGATCGCCCACCACCGCACACCCACCCTGGTACTGGTTGACCGGGCACCGCTGATGGACCAGTGGCGCGAACGCCTCACCACCGTGCTCGACATCGATCCCGCGCGGGTCGGGCAGATCGGCGGCGGAAAGACCAAACCGACCGGCGTCATCGACCTGGCCATGATGCAGACCGTCGCCCGCATGGACGACACTGCCGAACGGCTGTCCGGGTACGGCCTCGTGATCGTCGACGAAGCCCACCACGCCGGCGCCCCGACCGTGGAGAAGGCGCTGCGGCGCATCCCGGCCCGCCGCTGGATTGGCCTCACCGCCACCGCCTACCGCCGCGACGGTCTCGGCCCGATCATCTTCATGCACTGCGGACCTAAGCGGCACACCATCCCGATGATCGACAAGACCGACCCCGAAGCCCCGCACCGCCGCCTGCACGTCCACCAGACCGCGTTCGCCCTGCCTGAGGACGTCGACACCGCTAAGCCGGGGGCGATCACCTCGGTGGTGTTAGGCGGTCTTATCGCCGACGACACCCGCAACGACCAGGTCTGCCACGACGTCCACACCGCCCTCGACCGGGGCCGCAACTGCCTGGTCCTGACCCGGCAGACCGCCCACGTCGAGGCCCTCGCGAAGCGACTGCGCGACCTCGACCACGACCCGCACCTGCTCTACGCGACCCGCAAGACCAAGGACCTCAAGCAGGTCCTCACCTTCCTGGCCGACCCGCCCGCCGACGGGCCACCACTGCTCGTCATCGCCACCGACAAATACGTCGGCGAAGGCTACGACTGCCCGAAGCTGGACACCCTGTTCCTCGCCCACCCCGTGTCGTTCAGGCAGCATGGTCCAGTACGTCGGCCGGATTCTGCGCGCCCACCCCGGCAAGACCAGCGTCGAGGTCCACGACTACGCCGACGAGCAGGTCGGCGTACTGGCCGCCATGTGGCGCAAACGGTCCCGCTCATACATCCAACTCGGCTTCACGCCCACCGCCGACAGCGGCCGGTGAACGCAGCCGCCGCCCACTGCGCGTCAGTCAGGTCATGCCGCCTCGTCACCACTACAGTGGCCACGAGGTCTCCGTGCTGATCGTCTGTCTAGTCGATGAACCATCACCCTTCAACGTCTGTACGTGTTCTTCGTGATGGAAGTCGGCAACCGGTACGTGCACATCCTCGGCGTCACGGCCAACCCCGACGGGCCATGTACCGTCCAGCAGGCCCGGAACTTGCTCATGGACCTGGGCGACCGGGCCGAACGGTTCAAGGTGCTGATCCGGGACCGCACCGGACAGTTCACCGCCGCCTACGACGCCGTACTGGCCGATGCGGGCATCACGGTGTGCAAGATCCCGCCGCCTAGCCCGCGAGCAACGCCTACGCCGCACGGTTCATCCTCACCGTCCGCAACGAGGTCACCGACCGCGTGCTCATCGTCGGTGAACGGCACCTCCGACGAACACTCGATCAATACGCCCGCCACTACAACGGGCGGCGTCCGCATCGGGCGCTGCAGTTGCAGCCACCACGCTCCGACCGTCCTGCTGTCGACCTTGGCCCACGAGCGGGTCAAACGCCGGCCGCTTCTCGGCGGGCTGATCTACGAGTACGAACGAGCCGCATAAAGACCCAGCTCAGCGCACGTGACAAGGTTTTGGAACCTCACAGGGTGATGGCGTCACTGCTCGAACCGTTCACCGTGTCCTTCGTCGTCCGCTCACTGATCGGCGGCGTACTGCTGGCCGCGGTGTGCGCCCTGGTCGGGGTGTGGGTGATCGCCCGCGGCATGACCTTCCTCGGTCCCGCGAACGGCACAGGCGGCGCCGCACTCGCCTTCGACGGGGTGACGGTCCGGCACGGCACGATGCGTGTCCTCGACGGCGCGTGCGGACGAATCGACGTCGGCGAGCTCCTTGGCGTCCGCGGGACGTCCGGCAGCGGAAAGACCTCGCTGGCGCGGGCTCTCTGCGGGCTCGCCCCGCCAGCCGCCGGACGGCTGCTGGTGCACGGCGTGCCGGTGAGCTGGGACGCGGCCATCCGTGCGCGTACCGGCCAGCCGTACCTCGCCTACGTCGGCCAGGACGCCCGGGCGGCCCTGAACCCGCACGAGACCGTCCGTCGCGCGCTCACCCGGGCACTCGCCGTGACCGCCCGGCACGGTCGAACCTCGGGCTGGACGCTGGAGGAGGTCATCGAGCGGTTCGCGCTCCCGGCCGAGATCCTCGACCGCACACCCGACCGGCTCAGCGGCGGCCAACGCCACCGCGTCGCGCTGGCCCGGGCCGTTGCCGCCGCGCCCACGGTACTCGTCTGCGACGAGTCCACCGCCTCCCTCGACCGCGACACCGAAGCCCACGTCCTGGACACTCTCGACGGCCTCCGCCGCCGTGACGGCACCCCCGTCGTGCTCGTCACCCACTCCGACCGCGTCGCGGCCCGCACCGACCGGATCCTCACCCTCTCCGAGGGGCGGCTCGGCTGACTCCGGTGGCGCGACCCGGCCCGACCTGGCGCCGACGCCGGAAACATGCTTGCCGGACGAACAGCCTGTGCGGCGGACCGGATTGGAATGCTCAGTCATGGCCGGTCACCCGGTGCGCCGCAGCGTGCAGCACCTCCGTCATCAGCCCCCGCAGCCATGGGCGTGGCCCTCGTCGGGGCAGGGTAAGCCACGGGACGAGGGCACCACCGCTGCGGCCGCCGGCGCTACGGAGCACACCACCGCGCAGACGGCCAGGACCGCGGTCGCGCCGAACTGGTAACGGAGCGGTCGGCGGCGGCACGCGGCCACAGCGCGGCACCCGCGGGAAGCCTCAAGCCCTACTCCTTGCGGTGGCTCAGTCGCACGGCGCGCAGCACGACGTCGTTGACGTGGTGTGTGCTGATCGCCCCTGGGGGGCGTGGGCGGGTCTCGTTCACGTCGATGCGCCAGTGGTCCGAAGCGGTGATCGCGGCGGTGATCTCGTCGATGCCGACGTACGCCTGCGGGTCGTACATGCGGGTCTGCTCGCCGGGGTCCGACGGCTGCCGGAGCCAGGTCAGGTCGTGACCGACGACGAGCAGGGTCCCGCTGACGGCCACGGCGTCGAGCAGGTTGCGCAGTCCGCGCTGCTCGGGGGTGCGCTGGAACGAGCCGTACTGCAGGGAGACGAGGTCGTAGGTCTCGTCGGCGAAGGCGGCGGGGTCGTTGGCGTCGCGGTGCAGCGTACGCACGTCGAGCCCGCGACGTTCCGCTTCGGCCCGGATGCGGTCGAGTGCCTTGGTGGAGACGTCGGAGGCGGTCACCTGCCAGCCGCGTTCGGCCAGCCAGAGCGCGTCGGCCCCTTCCCCCGCGCCGACGTCGAGCGCCCGCCCGGGCGGCAGGTCCGTCGCCTCCGCCACGAGGGTTCCGTTCGGGTTGGCGCTCCACACGCGTTCCTGGTCGCCGTAGCGGCTGTCCCACTCGATCGCGACGCCGGAGGGGCGGATGCCGGCCGCGGTGTCCTCGGCGGCGAGGCCGAAGGCGATCTGGGCGCCGATCCAGCTACCGTTCGCCGCGGACTGCAAAACCTGGGCGCTCGGGTCGGTCAGGTTCCCGGCGGCGAAGACGCCCGCCACGCTGGTACGTCCGCTGTGGTCCACCGCGACGAGGTCACCGAGTCCACTGGGGTGGGCCGTGGTGTCGATGCCGAGGCCGGCGAGCATCTCGACCCGGGGGCGGAACCGGCCCCCGGTGAGGATCGCGTCGGCGGGCAGGCTGCGGCCGTCGGCGAGCTCGACGACGAGTGACCCGTCCGGGCCGGCGTCTGCCACCCGGCGCACCGCACTCTCGATGACCGGGACCCCGGAGGCGACGAGGTTCCGCACCGCGGCCGGGTCGATCCCCGCCGCGTCGTGCAGCACCACGGTCAACCGATCGGTCAGGTGCCGCACCAGCGAGGTCGGATGCAGTCCCATCGGCGTCGTGACGATCTGCACGACCCGCAGGTCGCGGACCTCCCAGCCGTGGCAGAACGGACAGTTGAACACCTGACGACCCCAACGCTCGGCCAGGCCCTCGATGTCGGGAAGCTCATCGACGATGCCGGTCGCGGCCAGGATCCGGCGTGCGACGAGGCCGTGACCGCCCGACAGGGCGAGGTGGAACCCGTCGTCCTCTTCCCGCACCGCCAGGACACGGCCGGTCAGGACGCTGCCACCGTAGCTACGGACCTCCTCCCGCCCGATGGCCCGCATCGCCTCGGGCGGGGTGCCGTCGCGTCCGAGGTAGCCGTGCATGTGCGCCGCCGGCGCGTTCCGCGGCGTGCCGTCGTCGACGACGATGACCGAGCGTCGCTGACGAGCGAGCTGCAGCGCGGCGGCCAGACCGGCGGCCGATCCGCCGATGACGGCGACGTCACACCTGCGGACGATGCTCTGGTGCGGTGTGTGTTCGTGTGTTCCGTGGGCATGGTCCGTCATGGGTCCAGCGTAGGAATACCAGCCGGGATGTGAAAGGTAGCTTGCGGAATTCGCAAGGTGTCTCCATGCTGGGGACATGACGGACCGCAGTGAGGTGGAGCGTCTGGCACGCACCCGGTTGCGGAGCATCCGCACCACGCTCGGCTATTCCCTGGACGAACTCGCCCAGCGCAGCAACCTCAGCCCGTCGACGATCAGCCGGGTCGAGACCGGCAAACGAACGCTCAGCCTCGACGTGCTCGTGCCCCTGGCCGGCGCCCTACAGGTCAGCCTCGACGTCCTCTTCGAGACAACCAGCGACGAGGACGTGGTGATCCGACCCGCGCAGCACCGCTCGGGATCACGCACCACGTGGCCGCTGAGCCGCGTCGATGGGCGCACCATGGCGATGAAGATCCGGCTGGAGCCCGAGGCGACGACGCCCGCCCAGCGGGTCCATCCGGGGTACGACTGGTTCCTGGTCCTCGAGGGCAGGGTGCTGCTGTGGCTCGGTGAGCGACAGATCGAGGTCGCAAAGGGCGAAGCAGCCGAGTTCTCGACGATGACACCACACTCGATGACAGCACTCGACGAGCCGGCCGAACTGATCATGATCTTCGACCGCGAGGGGCAGCGCGCCCACCTGCACCAGTGACAGCGCGTGACAGGAAGCGATGTCGCCCGGTCGGGCGAACGTGCCGAGGTCGGGTATCGGCGAGCGGATGGCGTGTCTGCCGCGACGACGCTCGACAGTGTGTCGTTGACTTGGGAACACGGGCAGAGCCGGTTTCAAGGATCTCAGATGCGGCCATCGCCCGGCCACTGGATGCCGGCGGCTGCCGGAAACGGAGACACCAGGGTTGGATGAACACCGGTTCCTTTCACTCGGAGCAGCCCTGACCGCAGGCGGCTGCTGCTTCTCTCGCCATTCGCCCCGCCTCCGGGGCAGCCGCCGCCACCTCCCACGGCGGCGCAGGCCTGGCCCGGCGCCCAGCGCGGCAGAGTACCGGCCGACCTCACCGACGGGATGCCGTACACGCCCATCCTGTTCTTCGACGCCGCGCGATCGGTGGGCAGCGCGCCCAGCCCTGACGGTCGGCACCTGCGTCTGGTGCTGCAATCAGCAGACGGCCGGGGTCGCGAGCTGCGCCGGCTAACGCTCGATCGCAACCCGGCCTTCGAGAGGCCGGCCACCGACGGCGAGGTTCTGGTCTGGGTCGAGAGCTTCGGCGGGGGCTACCGGGAGCTGTGGGCAGCCGATCTGCACGGTGGGGTTCGGCCCCGGCGGCTCACGGCCAGCCTGGGCTATCCGCTGTTCCACCAGACGCAGTACGACCTGGTCATCGCCGAGGGGCGAGTGCACTGGGTGGCCGCCGGATCGCGGGACGACACCGAAGTGCGGTCGGTCTCGTTGACCGGCGGCGCTGTCGAGGTGCGGACAGAACCGGGCCGTTGGGCCATGACCGCCTGGCCGTGGCTGGTCGACAGCCTCACCGACCTCGCCGGCACGGGCCGGCTGCGAAACCTGCTGACCGGTCAGGAACGTGCGATGCCGTGGACCCGGTCGAGCCTGACCGAGTGCACGCCCACCTGGTGTCGGGCGGTCTCGGCCGACGACGACGGTTGGCCCATTATCGAGGTCGTGAGGTCGGATGGCTCGGATCGCCGGGTGGTCGCCCGCCGAACGGCGACCACCGTCGTCACCGACGTCGCGGTGCTCAATCGTTTCGAGCTGTTCGTCGAGCTCGCTCCCACCACTCGCTTCACCGGCAGGGGCCGGCTGATGGTGTACGACCTGGCCACCGGCCAGACCGTCCGGATCAGTCCCGAGGCCGGCAACGTGGCATATCGGGCCGGTGTGCTTTGGTGGACCACCGGCACTCCGGAATCCTTCGTACGTCATTCGATCGACCTGCGAACCGTTTGAGGTGCCGCTGCGCAGACCGGCAGCGGCCGTCGCGCCCGTCGAGAAGACCGCCACGCGAACCCCTGATGGAAATCACATTCATGTGCAAGGATTTCCGGGTCTTCTACGGATCGGAGTGGCGTTGTCACGCTCCAGGTCGCCCGTTCCGCCTGCACACGGCGGTGTGGCCGCCCCGCACAGCAGCACCGCCGGGCGGGCGCGCTACGACCTGGACAACCCACGTCGCCTGGCAAGCATGTACGAAGGCGTGCTGCGCGAGGCCACCGCCCCCGCCGATCTCACCCGATGGCTGGACGGCGCGACCCTGCAACGCCTGTGGCCGGCCCTCGTGATGCCACCGCAGGTCCGCCGACTGTGGGAAGCACAATTCCCCGAGCTGGCCAACACGCGCCGACACGCCGCGTAGTGGTCGGCCAGACCCCGCCAATCCACCGCCGGCTGGCGCAGATCGCCCTGCAGGTCGGCGGCCGGTACGGGTTCGCGTTGGCCGGCGGGCATGCGATCGCCGCCCAGGGCATCCTCGACCGCCCCAGCGAAGACGTCGATCTGTTCGCCGACTGGCAACGCCGCGCCGACTTCCCCACCGCCGTGGACGAGGTGATCGCCGCCTATCGCGCCGAAGGCCTCGGCGTCGACATCGACCTTCGACTCGATACATTCGCTCGACTGCACGTCACCGGCCCAGCCCACCCAGATCAGCAGCACCGGGTGGAACTGGTGGCGAACTGGCGCGCCCAGCCGCCCGTCCAGATGGACATCGGCCCCGTCCTGCACCCCGACGACGTCATGGCCGGAAAGATGGACGCCCTCTACAACCGGGCAGCCGCCCGCGACTACCTCGACATCGATGCTGCCATCAGCAGCGGCCGGTACACCCTCGACCAGCTCTGCGACCTCGCGCACGCCGCCGACGACGGATTCGACCGGAGCATGTTCGCCGCGATGCTTGCCCACGTCGACCGCTTCGACGACGAAGACTTCATCGACTACGGTCTAGCGCCGGATGAGGTCGCCGAAGTGCGGCTCGCGTCTCTGCATGGCGGACCCTCCTACTCCGAGGAGTCGAGTAGGACTTTCCTGCCCTGCTCTCCGGCCCAGGGCCTATTCGTCTTACGGCACGTCCGGGTCGGGATGCTCGCTTCGATAGCTGCTCGCGGCGGCGTGATTGATGAGCGAGTTGTCGAGAAGCCAGTCGATGACCCGACGAGTCGCCCGTGCATGCTGGAAGGCGTGCCAGGCTGGCAGCAGGTGCGGATACTCCTCATGCAGTTCGTCCTTGAACCGCCGGAAGGCGCCCCTGCCTTGGACGGCCCGCAAGAGCCTGCGGCCCGCCTGCTCGTCGCTGACCCGCTCGGCAAAGTCGACCATGTCGCGGTGCCAGACGGAGGACGGTAACGCCTCGATCGGGACCAGGTCGAGTTCCTCGAGGTCCACCGGCGTCTTCCCGTCGATACCGCCGTCAGCCGTCCACATCATAATCTCCCCGCTGTCCCGGTCAATCAGCCAGCGGTACTCGTATGCGCTCTGGTCCTGCAGCGCCATGGCGATCTCTTCGAGATCGAGCCGGCGTACGTCGAGCATGGTGTCCACTCCGTTGCCGTGGTCGTCGGCAACCACGGTACGTCCGCTGCTCTCCCGGCCGCGAGGCTGCCGGCCCGGCCGATCATCAGCACGGAGACCGAGGCCATGAGTTGGCTACTGCTCCAGCAACCTGGGTTCGGGAGACCGGTCAGCTACAGCCCAGCGGCGTCGAGGGTCTTGAGGAACGTCGGCCGGCGCTTGTGTGCCACCCGCAACTCAGCGAGGTACTGCCCAAACGCCGTATGGTCTCCGGTGGCCTGGTACGCCGCTCGTAGAGCGGGGAGCAATGCGACGGCCCGCCGGTAGCGCCGCTTGTCGGCCGAGTTGAGGATCGCCTGCTCGACGAGGTCGCGGTACGGCTGGATCACCTCGTCCGGATGCGTCACGGCCCGTCCCTGCAGCAGGGTCTGCCACTGCGGCCCGCCGAGCCACCGCCGGTGGTGCCGGGCCTCCTGCCAGGCCTGGTCGTCACGGCCCACCGCCAGCAGCACGTCGACCAGCTCGGAGGCGTACGCCGGCTGTTTGGTGATCCGGTCGCGCAGCACCCCTAGAGCCCACGTCGTCGGATCGTCGCCGCCGGCCCCTTCCACGGTGTCGATCAGGGATCGGTACCCAGCGGCGGTGGGATGGCGTACGAACTCCTCCCGCCGGACCCGCACGGCACCCGGCGTGTCGCCTGCGGCGACGAGCATGTCGACCAAGAGGTCACGGAGCCGGTCGGTGTAGGGCGAGCCCGCGTTGGCGGCCACGCCCCGCCGGGCCCAGTCCATCGCCTCGTCCCAGCGTCCGGCCGCATGTAGTGCCTCGGCGATCCGTTGGTACTGCACGGCGTTGGTCAGGTGCTCGGCCAGCACCGCGACGTACTGGTCGACATCTCCCGACACCTCAGCGAGCTGCTCGCGCAGGTCACGCACCGCGAACGCGCCGGTCCACGACTCCGGGTCGGCAACATCTGCCCGCTCGGCGACCAGCCGCTCCACCTCCGCGATCCCCCGCCTCCCCAGCGCCGGAGCGAAGTCTGCCAGTCGGACGCGGGGCCAGCCGGGACCGTCGCACTCCAACTTCACCAGCCAGCCGGCCAGACTGATCGGGTTCGGCGTTGCCGCCACGCATGCCTTCGCGTACAGGTCCATGAGCTCCTGCAGGTCGTCTCCGACTATTCCGGAGGAGTCATCCAGATACATCAGGGCACGCGTGATGCGGTCGACGGCCTTGCGCAACAGCGGCACTGCGAGATCCGCCCGCCCCTCAGCGATCAACCGATCGCACTCCCCGGCCACCTGGCGGGCGGTCTGCGAGTACTCCCGTCGACCCCGGTAGGGATCCCGCCGGCGGTCCCAGCGCAGCCGGTCCACCAGCCCCGTCAGCTCATCACCGGTCACCTGCCCATCTCAGCAGACCGCGACCCGGTGTCGGGAACGTGCCACCCCCATGGTTGTGGGGCGTGGGATGACCGGACGGTCCTCGCCGAGATCGAGGACGAGACACACCTGTCCACCGCGGCCACCCTGCTGGAGACCCGGTCACCGACACCTCGATCGACTACACGAACGAGGCAGCGGCTTCGTCGCCACCTGACAAGGCCCGGATGGCGCAGGCGAGGTCACCCACGCCGGCCTGAGGTTCACGCCGGACACGGTCACCGCCTGGCTCCGCACCACCTACCGGTGTCACCTCGGCCTCACACCGCTCCCCGCCTGTCCAGGTCCGAGTGGACCTGAGCCAGCACCTGCCGGCGCCTCAGCGGCGGCGGGCGTACGCGGCCAGCCGCTCGCTGACCGGACTGATCCGCGGTCGCGGCACCTGTCGGAAGTGCTCCGGCTTATATGCGCGGAGAAGTTCCTCACCGTCGCGAGTCCAGTCGAAACGCGGCTTCTTCAGCAGCCGCCGGAACACCACACTGGCGCGCTCAGGATCACGTGCGGCCAGCCGACGCAGCACCAGCGGGCCGACGCTGTCATCCTGCAGGTACGCCAGCGTGTGCTCTCGGTAGCAGCGGCGGCGCAGCAGGTCCGGATCCGCGAACGCCGCCTCCACCAGACCGAACTCGGCGTAGAAGCCCAACCCGTCGACCTCGTCGTAGATCATCGCCACCGTCTCCGCGTCCACGACATTCGGCGGCAACTCGAACATCGTCGTCCCGTCACCGGCCGCTGTGGAGGCCGACGCGCCTGACGCTTTCGCACGGCAGAACGCGTGGTAGTCGGCCATCCGGTCGACGACCTGGTCGCCCGGCACCACCACCAGGTCGCTACCGAAGAACCGCACGAACCGCTCCCGATCCTGACGTTGCAGCTCCCACGCTTGAGTCAGCTTCTCCGGGTTCCGGTACACCGCCTCCGGGGCACGCAGCGAAATCTCCAACGCCATCTTGTAGGCGACGTCCCGCTCCTGCGCCCGCCACACGTTCATCGGGCCGCTGATCATCCACTCCTCGCCCACTGCCACCAGCCGAGCGAGCAGGAACGACCGATGCGGCGTACGCCGGAACACCGACGGCCCCATGTTGGAACGCACTCGGTAGGTCAGCTCATCCACAAGGTTCACCACGATCAACGCCGGTCCGTCGCGCCCCTGCACCTCAAACGGCCCCTGCACCACGTCCCGCCACCCGAGCAGCATCCGCTGCTCAGGCTCGGACAACTCCGGGTGCGCGGCGACGAACTGCTCCACCACCGTCCGGCCGTTACGCAGCCGATGCTCCAGGACGAAGTAGTCCCACAGAATCATCAAGGTGTGCTCGTCGAGCAGAAACCGCTCGTCATGCTGATCCGCCAGCACATCGTCGAACGCTCGCTCATAACGTCGCTGCTGCGAGAACGCCACCAGCTGCTGCTTCAGCTCACCCGCACGATTAAACAGATCATCATCAACGGTGACCGGCACGGGCTGTTCATACCACGACGCGATCCAGGCGGGATCCGGCCCCTGGCCCGGCAGTCACCGCACCGAGACCACGATATGGGTCCAGCCGACGACCCTGCCGAACGCAGACGGCTCGTCGAGCTACCCGACGTAGCGACAGACGGTAGCAGCTGCCGCCCTTGACGCCGAATCAAGCGACCAAAATGCCGCCTCATCCGAAAGCGCAGATGAAGCGGCAGGTCAGAGCGTTCCAAGCCGAGCAGGGCGACGATCAACCGTCCCCGTCGTTACCGCAAACAAAGATCATCCGTTACCGGACATTACCGCCGTTACCGGAGAAGATCTTCATCTCCCCAGGTCAACCGGTCGGGACGGCCGGATTTGAACCGACGACCCCTTGACCCCCAGGCAACCAACACGGGCCTCTGAGCTGCTGCTTCGCAGCCTTTGGGCTGCCGAAACGGTCCGTCACCTCCACGCTTGTCCGCTAGCGTCCGCGCAGATCGTCACTCACTTTGTCACCCAAGCTTGACCGCAGCGCGCGCACTCGGGCATCGTCGCCGGGTGAATCGACAGGGGGAAGACACGGCGCGGATGCGGCGCAGGTTCGAGGTGACCGACGACTCGGGCTTCCTTGCCCTGGTCGACCACCGACGATGATGCGCGATCTGTCATCGGAGATCATTGATCTTCTTTCGCCCAGGCCCGTGCCTTCGGAGTGGCAATGGGAACGTGCGGAATCGGAGATCGGTGCGCGCGTGCCCCGAGACTACAAGGCCTTGGTGGCGGGTCTCGGCGGTGCGTGCATCGTGGATGATTGCCTGTGCCTGTTCGAGCCCGACAGCCGCGAAACGCACAAGGATTTCGCCAATCTGGTCGCGGAACGCGATTCGGCCTGGCAGCACATCAGAGCCCGTGGGCTCAGGCCGGTCCCCGAGAAGTACTTCAGTGAGGGCAACCGTCTGATCGCTTTCGCTCTTGTTGAAGCGAACTACTTCTACTGGATCGCCAGTCCTGACAAGCCGGAGGATCAGTGGGGAGTGCTGATCGTCGACGCGGATCTCGAAGATTGGTACGAATTTGGCATGTCCGCTACGGAGTGCATATACAATATCCTTGTCGGCGAAATAGAGTTTCCCGTTTTTGAAGGACTCTTCGATGATTCCCCACACGCCTACAGTCGGTCGTAAGAGCTTCATGGGTAAAATGTCGGGCCATGAACGGCCCACAACCCCGTCGTTCTACCCCCAATGACTGCATCGTAGGTAGTGTCTTCGAAATCATCTCGATGGATCGGGCCATTGGCATGGCGGTGCATAGCCACGATGTTTCTGGCATCGTTATCCGATCGATTGTGCTGCAGCTAGTCAAGCTCAGCATTGACCAAGCCCGGACATATTGCCATTTTCATCCCGCCTGCCATCGACCGCCCTTCCAGGGAGCGGGCCGCCGCCCGGCCCGCCACGTCAAGCGGACCTTGACGGCTCGTACGGACGCTGGTGGGCCGGGCGGTGGTCTGCTCGGCTCGCCCGGGTCGGTGGTAGGCGGGATGACTCCTTCCGCAACCACCCACGGACCGTGACCCGCCGACGGCGCCCCGGCCATCCTGGAGCCGGAGCGCCCCCGCCGGAGGCGCAGTCACCGCAACCCCGCGACCGCCGCCAGCTCGCCAACGCGACCGGCGTGTGCTCCCCTACGCCGCGCGGGCTCGTGGCCGCGCGGCCCGGCCGGCTGCCGGCCCACCACCGCACGTCTCAACGGTCTGTCGTTCTGCGGCGGCCCTCGGGCTTCCCGCCCTCCGCGCCAGCCGCCGGGCGTTCTGCGTGGCCGGAGCGGAGCGACAGCGGAGTGCAGGCCGCGCGCCCTGGCGGCGGCGCGTGCGGCCCGTTGCGGGCCGCCTTGAGACTGTGTAGAAAGTCCTCACCACTTCGCCAGCAGCCGGCCGGCTGGTGCCGCAAAACCGCTGCTCAGGCTGCGTAAACGGCGGTCGCGTCGTCGCTGCGTTTGTTGCGGGCCCACCTCATACAAGAGGGGTCAGCGGCCTCGATGGCGCGTACCCGGCGGATCAGCTCGGTCGGGCCGCTCTGCTCCAGGACGTCGAGCACGTCCGGCCAGTCGAGCAGGCCGAACAGCGCCACCAGGCGGGCGGCACCATCGGTCAGCACGGCAACCCGCCGGACGCTGTCGAGCGGCACTTCCCCGGTGATGGCGTGCTGTGCGGCGAACGGGTCCGCGGCTGCTACCCAGTAGCCACCAGGCTGATTGCGGGCGGCCAGCTCGGCGTGCTTCATCCGCAGCAACGCCGCTTGCTTCTCCGCCGACCCGAACGGGTGCCGGTCGGCCTCTTCGCGTTCGGCGCGGGCCGTCTTGTCCACCCGGTCATCGGTGATGACCTGGATGCCATCGATGGTGTCGATGAGCACGGTGACGTCACCGAGCACGAGGTACTCCAACGCGGTGTCCTTGAGCCTCACCATGGCTGCCCCTGCCGAGGGTGTGCCAGGGTGGCTGAGGTCGCAGGTGTTCCGGTGCTGGTCGGCGGTGAACCGGATGCCGTACATCAGCGCATTGGCCAGCGCGGAGTCGCGGTCCGCAGCCAGGCCGGCTAGGGCTGAGCCGAGCTTGGCGGCGTACCACGCGATGCCGTGCACGCAGCCGGTGCCGGTGCGGGCGGTGGCACCGTCGAGGACCACGATCAGGTTCTCGCTGGCCATGGCCCAGTCCTCGTTGGGTGACTTCGGGTTGCCGGCCTCGGACGCGGTTGCCACGCGCATCAGGCCACGCCCTCGCTGCGGTAGATCGGCGTGAGCGCGTCGACCTGCTTCACGGTGCGCTTCTTCGGGTCATACGTGCAGGCCACCAGGAGCGAGAAGCGGCGGTTCTTGACCTCGCGGTACAGCTCGTCCAGGTGGTCTTCGAGGTACTGGGCCACACCGAGGGTGCCCATCGCATGGATGCCGGCGAGGTACAGGAAGCTGCCGCGCCCGTCGGGGCGGGGCAGGCGGCCGATGTAGCCGTAGTCGACCGGCTCACCCTTGTCCGACGGCGAGTGGAACTCCTCGCCAGTCTGGTGGTTGACCAGGTACAGGCCGCCGTCGTCCTTGCCGAAGCCCAGCTTGGGATCGGAGGCGAGCACCTGGCCGACGAAGGGCAGGATGCGCGGGCTGCCGACGACGATCAGGTTCGTGCGGTTTAGGTCCACCATGCCCGGCGGTGGCACCACCTCGTACTCGGTCTTCAAGCCGAGCCCTCGGGCAAGGTTGGACAACTTTTCGTAGGCGGCCAACATCTCGGCGGACACGACCGCGTACGGATCCTTCTTGTCCGCCTCGAACTTGCCGCCAACGGCGACGGTGAGTGGTCCGGTGCCGAGCAACGCTCGCTCAGGCCGGGGCCCGGACGACAGGAGCTGACCGACGCGGGCACGGGTCATGCCGACCACCTGAGCAATCTGCGCGTGGGTCATGCCCTGCGACACCATCTCGTCGAGGGCTTCGCGGCGTAGCCGGGACAGCTCGTTGACCGCCGCCTGATGCTCGTCAATCAGGTCGCTGGCCTTCCGCGCCCGCTCCCCCGGGTCCCGGATATCGGCGAAGACCTGCGCGTTCATCTCCACGGTCCCTCCCGGCTGGCTGCGTAGAACGCTCCACGCACCCTATCTCACGACGGGGGTTGACCCAAGCAAGGGGGCTTGCGTACTCTCGGCACACATCGATGCGCAACCCCCCTTTACAAGGGATACGGGGAGCGCAGAGAGAAGGCCTCGACGGGATTGCGGCCCGTCGAGGCCCGGTGCATCGGCCCTCAGCGAAAGGAACAACGATGCATGTCCAGCGTACCGTTCACCCTGCTCTGTGCGCCTCGGGCCACTCTTCGGCGCTGTCTGAGGCTCGCCTGCTGTCTGCTCTGGCGACGCTTCGGGACGCGCTGGCTCCTGGGAAGGCGCTGAACGTGCCTGTGGTGCTCGACCGTGCCGCGCTGCTGGATGTCTTGTCCGTGCTCACCACGGATGCCACCACCCCTGCACCGGTCCGCGAATCGTTCGTGTGGCCGTGGAAGAAGCTGCGTCAGTCTCGTGGTTGGTCGCAGTTGGAGGTGTTCCGCCGGCTGAGCACTGTCGCCGCTGATGAGGGGGTGCGGCTGCCGGAGTGGCCCACCTTCAAGCGGAACCTGTGCCGCTGGGAGAGCGGCACCGTCACGGTGTCCCCGTTCTACGAGGGGCTGTTGGGCCGGCTGTTTGGCCTGCCCGGCTTCACCGTCGCCGACACGATCGAACTGTGTTACTGGTGCGGCCGTCCGGGCTGCCAGTGGTGCGCAGCGAACCGCTGCCCCGATCCGCGCGACCCGCAGTGCGCCTGCCCTGCTTGCGCTGCTGAGCCCACCGAGGCTCCCGTGGTGGTGACGGCATGACCACCGCAACCAGCGCTATGCCGCTCAAGGAGCTGCGTGCCGCGCGTGGCTGGACCCAAGCCAAGGTGCTCGTGCTCCTGGAGGCCGCCGCTGCTCGGCGGAAGGTGAGCCTGCCGGCGCGTGCGTCGCTCAAGGCGATGCTGTCGCGGTGGGAGAACGGCGCTCCCACCTCCGCCTTCTACGCGCATCTACGGCCGGGTCTTCGCCGACAACCACGGCTGGTGGCGTAGCCGCACGGCGGTGGCCCGATGACCACCGCCACCCTCACCCGACACGCGACCGTCACTCCTGCTGCGACCTTCGGGCAGACCGTTGCCCGGCTGCGCCGCCGTCGCGGCCTGTCCCAGGTCGTCTGCGCGCAACTCGTTGGCCGGTCGGAGACCTGGCTGGCCAAGGTCGAACACGACCGCATCCCCGTCGACCGGCTGTCGGTCCTGCGGGACCTCGCCCGCGTCCTGGGCGTCGACCTGGCGGCGCTGATCGAGGTGGCCCCATGACCACCACCACCGCAGCCCCGTCGTATCGCTGGCGTCAACCCCGGCTTGCCCGGGGTTGGGAACCGGTCCAGCTCATCGGCCGCATGAAGATCCTCGCCGCCCGTGACGGGATCGAGCTGCCGAAGACCTACCAACTCATCCGCGACATCTACCTGTGGGAACACCACCGGGCCGACCTGCCCGCGCATGTGGCGTCCCTGCTCGGCCGGATCTTCGATCACCCGAACCCGTTCGGCACCGGCCCCATCACCCACCTACCCACCAAGGCGGTCCGCACCCGTGGCCGCTGACCTCACGACCGCTGTCCCGGACCAGCACACCACCGCTGGTCCGGGGCACCGGCCCACCGCCGCCGGTTCGCCGGGCGCGTTCGTCGGCCGCGACGAATCCGCCTTCGCTCGCGCCACCAACGGGGACTACTTCGGCTGGCTGGAACACGTCCGCTCGGCCGCGGGCTGCTCCCACCCGATCCGCCTGGCCGGCGAGGTCGCCACGATCGACCGGGCCACCGGCCGGCTCCTCGCCTCGGTCGCGACGGCGGATCTGCCGGATGGGGAGATCTACAAGCCCTGCGGCAACCGCCGCCACACGGTCTGCCCCTCGTGCGCGCGTACCTACCAGCGCGACGCCTACCAGCTGCTGCGCGCCGGCCTCGCCGGCGGCAAAGGCATCCCCGACTCGGTCGCCGAGCATCCGGCGGTGTTCCCCACGTTCACCGCGCCGTCGTTCGGCACCGTGCACACCCGCGTCGTGAAGCGGCACACCTGCGGCAACCGCCGCCGCTGCGACTGCCGCGCCGAACCTTGCCACCCCCGCCGAGCGTCCGACCCCACCGCCCGGCCCTGCGAGCACGGGCAGGCCACGGTGTGCTGGGCGCGGCACGAGGACAACGATCCCCGGCTCGGGCAGCCGCTGTGCCTGGACTGCTACGACTACGACGCCCAGGTGGTGTGGAACCACGCCGCGCCGGAGTTGTGGCGCCGCACCAGCATCGCCATCACCCGACACCTCAACGCCCGCGCCCGCGCTCTCGGCCTACCGAGGGTCGAGCAGATCACCGAAGCCGGCCGGGTGCGTCGGGTGTCGCCGGTCAAGCCGTCGTTCGGCAAGGTCGCCGAGATGCAACGCCGCGCCGTCGTGCACTACCACGCCGTCATCCGCCTCGACGGCACCCACGAGGACCCGGATGTCATCGTGCCGCCGCCGGCCGCGCTGACCGTGGACGACCTGATCGCCGCCGTCCGGCACGCCGCCGCCACCGTCGCCTTCACCACCCGCCCCCACCCCGCCAACCCGGCCGGCTGGCACATCGCCTGGGGCGAACAGGTCGACGTGCGGCCGATCAACGCTGACGGCGAGGTCACCGACGGGAAGGTGGCCGGCTACCTCGCCAAGTACGCCACCAAGAGCACCGAAGCCACCGGACACGTGTCCCGCCGCCTCGACGGCGAGGTCATCGACCTCTACGCCAACCACCAGGGCACCCACCCCGAGCGGCTGGTCGACGCCTGCTGGACCCTCGGCGGGCACCGCGACTGGCAACAGCTTCGACGCTGGGCGCACATGCTCGGCTTCGGCGGCCACTTCCTCACCAAAAGCCGCCGCTACTCCACCACCTTTCGCATCCTGCGCGACGCCCGAATCATCTGGCGACGCACCGAAACCGGCCACGAATACGCCGACCAACCCGACCACGAAGACACCACCCTCATCGTCGGCCTGCTGTCCTACGTCGGCTCCGGCTGGCGCACCACCGGAGACGCCCTGCTCGCCAACACCGCCGCCGCCATGGCCCGCGAGAGGCACGAGATCGCCCGAGAGGAAGTGCTTGCCGCCGCCTGACCTGGCCACCGATCCACCGTCAAGACAGCCTTGACGGTCAACCTGTCCCCGCACGGAAGGAGCACCGTTTGGCCGCACCCGCCCTCGACGCCCCGCCCAGGGCGCTCTACCGCATCCCCGAGGCGATGCGACTGCTCAGCCTGTCCCGGTCCGTGATCTACGAACAGATCCGCGCCGGCCGGCTGCGCACTGTCCGGCAGGGCCGCACCCGCCTCGTCCCCGCCGCCGCCATCGCCGCCTACGTCGACCTGCTCCAAGAGGAAGCAGAGGAAGGAGGAACCGCATGACGAAACGCCGTGCCCGAGGGGAAGGCGGCCTGCACTGGGACAAGTCCCGGCAACGCTGGATCGCCACCGTGACCGTCGGCTACACCCCGGCCGGCAAGCGCATCGTGCGCAAAGGCAGCGGCAAGACCAAGACCGAAGCCCGCACCAAGCTGCGGGAGAAGATCCGCGACTACGAAGACGGCCTCGCCCTGGTCCAAGACGGGCACACCGTGGCCGACGCTCTCACCGACTGGCTCACCTACGGCCTGGGCAACCAGTCCGAGAGCACCAAATCGAACTACGCCATCCTCGTGCGCTCGCACATCATCGGCGAGCTGGGCGCGAGAAAACTGCGAGAGCTGACCGCCACCGACGTTGACCGGTGGCTGCTGGGCAAGTCCCGGCACCTGAGCACCCGCACCTTGCGACTCCTGCACTCCTTGCTCAACCGCGCGGTCAATCGCGCCATGGCGCGGGACAAGGTCAAGCGCAACGTCGTAGCGCTCTGTGCCGTGCCCGCCGGTCGCGGCGGCCGACCGTCCAAGTCACTCACGCTCGACGACGCGCGGGCGCTTCTCGCCGCCGCCGAGGGCAGCTCCCTGCACGCCTACATCGTGCTCTCACTGTTGACCGGCGCGCGCACCGAGGAACTGCGCGCGCTCACTTGGGCACACGTCGACCTCACCGGCAAGCCCAACGATGATCCGCCGGTACCACCGTCCATCCAGGTCTGGCGCTCGGTACGCGCCGACGGGGACACCAAGACCAAGAAGTCGCGTCGCACCCTGGCACTGCCGGCCCGGTGCGTCTCCGCGCTCACTGCCCACCACACGCGCTCGGGCGAGCCTGCTGCCGACCGCCTCGTCTTCACCACCGCCGCCGGAACGGCCCTCGACCGGCACAACGTGCTTCGGGCCTTCCGCCTGGTCGTCGCCAAAGCGGGCCTTGACCCGCGCGACTGGACCCCGCGCGAGCTGCGACACAGCTTCGTGTCGCTGCTGTCGGACAGCGGAGTGAACATCGAGCAGATCGCCGACCTCTGCGGCCACTCCGGCACGACCGTCACCGAGAACGTCTACCGGCATCAACTGCGGCCGGTGCTTCTAAGCGGTGCCGTCGCCATGGACCGGATCTTCGACGCTGAGGCGTAGTCACTCAGTTAGACACCCAGCTACGACAAGAGGGCACATCCATCGAACGGATGTGCCCTCTGAGCTGCGTCGGGACGGCCGGATTTGAACCGACGACCCCTTGACCCCCAGTCAAGTGCGCTACCAAACTGCGCCACGTCCCGATGCCCCCGCGCGGTCTCCCCCGCGACAGCCGGTACAGCTTACCGCACGATCTTCCTTCCGTCGCACTCGCCCCTCCCGTGCCATGTCGGGTCGCCGGCGCCGCCGGCGACCCACCCCACCACCCCTAAAGCGTCCTAGGAGGGTGGGTGGGAGCGAGGGTCAGCCGTGTGCCTTGCCGCGTCCGCCCGGGCCGAGCTTCTTGCGGGGGCGTACCGAAATCTCGATCGGGCTGCCCTCGAAGCCGAACTCCTCGCGGAGCTTGCGCTCGACGAAGCGCTGGTACCCGGCGTCCAGCGGACCGCTGGTGAACAGCACGAAGCGGGGCGGTGCCACCCCGGCCTGGGTGGCGAAGAGGATCTTCGGCGCCCGTCCCCCGCGCACCGGGTGCGGGGTGGCCTGGACCAGCGCGGTCAGCCACGCGTTGAGCTGCGCGGTCGGCACCCGGGTCTCCCAGCTCGCCAGGGCCTTGCGCAGCGCCGGAGCGAGCTTGTCGACCGCGCGGCCGGTCTTCGCCGACAGGTTGAGCCGGATCGCCCAGGGGATGCGGCGCAACTCCCGCTCGATCTCCTTGTCGAGGTAGTACCGGCGGTCGGCGTCGACCAGGTCCCACTTGTTGAAGGCGATCACCAGGGCGCGGCCGGCCTCGGTGACCATCGACAGGATCCGCTGGTCCTGCTCGCTGATGACCTCGCCGGCGTCGAGCAGCACGACGGCCACCTCGGCGGCCTCGATGGCCGACGAGGTACGCAGGCTCGCGTAGTACTCGGTGCCGCTGGCCTTGCCGACCCGCTTGCGCAGGCCGGCGGTGTCGACGAGCTGCCAGGTCTCGCCGCCGATCTCGACCAGGCTGTCGACCGGGTCGACGGTGGTGCCGGCGACCGCGTCGACGACCGCCCGCTCCTCACCGGAGAACCGGTTGAGCAGGCTGGACTTGCCGACGTTGGGCCGGCCGACCAGGGCGACGCGGCGCGGGCCGCGCGGCCTGTGCTCGACGATCTTCGGCGCCTCCGGCATCGCCTCCATGATGACGTCGAGCAGCTCACCGGAACCGCGACCGTGCAGGGCGGACACCGGGTGCGGCTCGCCGAGGCCGAGCGACCAGAGCGAGGTCGCCTCCATCTCGATCGAGCTGTTGTCGGCCTTGTTCGCCACCAGGATCACCGGCTTGGCGCTGCGGCGCAGCATCCGCACCGCCGCCTCGTCGACGTCAGTGGAGCCGACCATGGCGTCGACCACGAACAGCACCACGTCGGCGGTGGCGACCGCCGACTCGGCCTGCGCGGCGATGGCGGCGGCCCGGTCCTTCGCGTCCGGCTCCCAACCGCCGGTGTCCACGACGGTGAACTGCCGGCCGTTCCACTGCGCGTCGTACGGCACGCGGTCCCGGGTCACCCCGGGGACGTCCTCGACGACCGCCTGCCGGCGACCGATGATGCGGTTGACCAGGGTCGACTTGCCCACGTTGGGCCGGCCGACCACGGCCACCACGGGCTGCGGTCCGGTCTGCTCCTCAACGTCGAGGTCCGGCTCCCGCAGCTCCACCCAGCCTTCGTACTCGCTCACGCCACTCCCCGCTCGGTCAGCAGGTCGCGCAGGCGCGCCACGACCTCGTCGATGCCCAGCTCGGTGGTGTCCAGCACCACGGCGTCCGGCGCCTGCGCCAACGGGTCGGCCGTGCGGGTCGAGTCGAGCCGGTCCCGGCGGGCCAGGTCGGCAGCAGTGGCGGCCACGTCGGCGGCGTCCTCGGCGCTGCGCCGGGCCGCGCGGGCCGCCTCGGAGGCCGTCAGGTAGACCTTCAGGTCGGCGTCCGGGGCGACCACCGAGCCGATGTCACGCCCCTCCACCACGATCCGGCCGGCGGCGGCGATCAGCTCCCGCTGCCGGGCGACCAGCAGCGCGCGGACCGCGGGCACGGCGGCCACGGCGGAGACCGCTCCGGTCACCTCGGGCCCCCGGATCTCCACCTCGACGCCCACGCCGTCGACGGTCACGCCGTACCCCCGGGGGTCGGTGCCGATCCGCAGGTCGGTCTCGCCCGCGACCTTGGCCACCGCCGAGACGTCGGCCAGGTCGACGCCGGAGCGCAGCACCGCCCAGGTGATCGCCCGGTACATGGCGCCGGTGTCCAGGTAGCGGGCGCCGAGGCTGACCGCGAGCCGCCGCGAGACGGTGGACTTACCCGAACCGGACGGCCCGTCCACGGCGACCACGCAGCGCCCGGTCCGTGCCTTTTCCTCCACCGTCGTCCTCCTCAGTCCGTACCTCGCAGATCCTGCCCACGAGCGGAAACCACACACTGCCTTCAATCATGCCCGGCGCCGCGCCGTGCGCTGGCACCACGCCACCGCGAGGCGACGCGCGACACCCGGAGCGAGGCCGCCGGAAGCCTACCGGCAGCGGTACCCGCCGCCGCCCGCCTCAGTCGCCGACGGCCTTGAACAGCGCGGCGACCTCCGCGTTGGTCAGCCGGCGCAGCCGCCCGGTGCGCAGGTCGCCGAGCTTGATCGGACCGATCGAGGTACGGATCAGCCGGGACACCGGGTGGCCCATCTCGGCCATCAGGCGCCGGACGATGTGCTTGCGCCCCTCGTGCAGGGTCAGCTCCACCTGGGCGGTTTTGCCCAGGCTGCCCACCACCTTGAAGGAGTCGACCTTCACCGGCCCGTCCTCCAGCTCGACGCCGGCCGTCAGCCGCTTGCCCAGGTTGCGCGGGATCGGCCCGGCGACCTCGGCGAGGTAGGTCTTGAGCACCTCGTACGACGGGTGCATGAGCTTGTGGGCGAGGGTGCCGTCGTTGGTGAGCAGGAGCAGGCCCTCGCTGTCGGCGTCGAGCCGCCCGACGTGGTAGACCCGCTGCTCCAGCCGCGCGCCGATGAAGTCGGCGAGCTCGGTGCGGCCCTTCTCGTCGGCCATGGTGGTGACCACCCCGCGGGGTTTGTTCATCGCCACGTAGACCAGGCGGACGTCGGCCTGGAGCCGTTCGCCGTCGACGTGGATCACGTCGCGCGCCGGGTCCGCCTTGTCGCCGAGCTGGGCGACGCGGCCGTTGACGGTGACCCGGCGCCGGAAGATCAGGTCCTCGCAGGCCCGCCGAGAACCCACCCCCGCGGCGGCGAGCACCTTCTGGAGGCGCTCGGCGCCCTCGTACACGGGGGCGTCGGGCTTCGGGGCACGGTCATCGCGTCGCATCGGCAAGCTCTTCTACATCGTCGGGGAGGAACGGGGCCAGCGGCGGCAGGTCGGCGACGCTGTCCAGCCCGAGCTTCTCCAGGAAAAGGGTGGTGGTCCGGTAGAGGTGGGCGCCGCTCTCCGTCTCGGTGCCGCACTCCTCGACCAGCCCCCGGGAGACCAGGGTACGGATCACGCCGTCACAGTTGACACCGCGGATGGCGGAGATCCGCGAGCGGGTCACCGGCTGCTTGTAGGCGACCACGGCCAGGGTCTCCAGCGCCGCCTGGGTCAGCCGCACGGACTGCCCGTCCAGCACGAACCGCTCCACGTACCCCGCGTATTCCTGCCGGGTGTAGAGCCGCCAGCCGCCGGCGGCCCGGCGCAGCTCGAACCCGTGGCCGGCCGCCGTGTAACCCGCGGCGATCTCGGCCAGCATCGCCGCGATCCGCTCCGCCGGCTGCTCCAGCACGTCGGCGAGGGTGGCCTCGGCGACCGGCTCGTCCACCACCAGCAGGATCGCCTCCAGCGCGCCGCGCAGTTCCGCGTCGTCGAGGACCGGCGCCGGCTCCGGCGGCGCCGGCACCCGCCGCCGGGGTCGTGGCGCCCGATCGGGTACGCGGACAGCCTCCCCGCCGTGCGCCGACTCCCCGGCCTCGCCCGCCGTTGTCTCCGGCTCCCCGGCGTCCCCGCTCGGCTGCTGTTCCGCGCCCGAGGGTCCGCCTGCGCCGGCACCCGCCGCCTCGGCGGCCGCGCCCTGGCCGTCGCTCGCGGTCTCCCCCGAGATCCTGGAAGCTTCCGGCCCCTCCAGGGACCGTTCCTCTCCAAGATCTTCGGTGACCTGCCCGACGGCGGCCTCGGCCGGCGCCTCGGTGGCGGGCTCGCCCGGCGGCTCGTTGGCGGGCTCGGCCGGTGGTTCGGGGCGGCGTTCCCACGGGGGGATCCAGGCTGCGGCCTGGTCGGCCAGGGAGTCCCGGCGCTCCTCGTCGCTCATTCCGCTCGTTCCTCCGTCGATCCGTCCGCCGCGCCGGCCTCGTCCCCGGGCGCACGCGCCGACTCCGCCCCGGCCTCGTCGCCGGGCGCGCGCGCCGACTCCGCACCGGCAGCCGGCTCCGCCGGCGGTGACGGGGTGCCGGCGTACTCGTCGATGTCCAGGTCGGTGCCGCCGTCGGCGGGGCCGGTCCAGCGTACGGTCAACTCCTCCAGGGCCTGGTCCTGGACGAACGCGACGAGTCCCTCCCGGTACAGCTCCAGCAGCGCGAGGAACCGGGCCACCACCTCCAGGGTGACCTCGCAGTCCGCGCAGAGGCCGGCGAAGGTCGCGGTGCCGGCCCGGCGCAGCCGCTCGGCGATGATCCCGGCGTGCTCCCGGACGCTCACCCGGACCATGTGCACGTGGGCGATCGACACCTCGGGCGCCGGCTTCGGGGTGAACGCCTTCACGGCGAGCGCCCGCAGTCGCTCCGGTCCGATGCCGAGCACGAGGTCGGGCAGGGCTTCGGCGTAGCGGGGTTCCAGGGTGACCGCGCGCGGCCAGCGCCGCCCGCCGGCCTCCTCCAGAACTCCGATGTGGGCGGCCGCCTCCTTGTACGCCTTGTACTGCAGCAGCCGGGCGAAGAGCAGGTCCCGCGCCTCCAGCAGCGCCAGGTCCTCCTCGTCCTCGACCTCCGCGGCGGGCAGCAGCCGGGCGGCCTTGAGGTCGAGCAGGGTGGCGGCGACGAGGAGGAACTCGCTGGTCTCGTCGAGGTCCCACTGGTCGCCCATCGCCCGGAGGTAGGCGATGAACTCGTCGGTGACCTTGTGCAGCGCCACTTCGGTGACGTCCAGCTTGTGCTTGCTGATCAGTTGCAGCAGCAGGTCGAACGGGCCGGTGAAGTTGGCCAGCCGGACGGTGAAACCGGTGGTCTCCTCGACCGTCGCCGCGTCGGCGGGCACCACGTTGTCGACCTCGGCGGCCAGTTCCGCGGCGGCCACGGGATCGTCGGCGCCGTGCGGCGGGTCGAGGGGTGGTGCGGTCACCGGGAAACCGTAGTCCACGGCCCGGACACCCGGCGTCCGGCCCAGGGCGTGGGTCGACGTCCCGGCCCGGCCGCGGCGGGGCCTCGCGACACGCCCTAGCGCTCCGCCTGGGCGGCGATCACCTCGCGGGCGAGCTGGCGGTAGTTGCGCGCGCCCGAGGAGGCGGGGTCGAGGGTGGTGATCGGCGCACCGGCCACGGTGGACTCGGGGAACTTCACCGTCTTGGTGATGACCGTCTGGTAGACCTTGTCGCCGAACGCCTCCACCACCCGCTGGAGCACCTGCCGGCAGTGGGTGGTGCGGCTGTCGTACATGGTGGCGAGGATGCCCTCGAGCTCCAGGTCGAAGTTGAGGCGCTCGCGCACCTTGTCGATGGTGTCCAGGAGCAACGCCACACCGCGGAGGCTGAAGAACTCGCACTCCAGCGGGATGAGCACCCCGTGGGCGACGGTCAGCGCGTTGATCGCCAGCAGGCCCAGGGAGGGCTGGCAGTCGATCAGGATGAAGTCGTACTCCTTGCGGACGGTCTTGAGCACCCGGGCCAGGGCCATCTCCCGGGCGACCTCGTTGACCAGCTGGATCTCGGCCGCGGAGAGGTCGATGTTGGCCGGGAGCAGGTGCAGCCCGGCCACGTCGGTCTTGATGAGCACGTCCTCGGCGGTGACGTCGTCCTGCATCAGCAGGTTGTAGACCGACAGGTCCAGGTTGTGCGGGTTGACGCCGAGGCCCACCGAGAGGGCGCCCTGCGGGTCGAAGTCGACCAGCAGCACCTTGCGGCCGTACTCGGCCAGCGCCGCGCCCAGGTTGATGGTCGTCGTCGTCTTGCCGACGCCGCCCTTCTGGTTGGCCATCGCGATGATCCGCGCCGGGCCGTGCCGGTCGGTCGGCATCGGCTCGGGGATCGGCTTGCGCATCGTGTACGCGGCCGGATCGGCCGGGCCGAGATCCGCGCCGAGCGTGGCCTGCTGCTCACGGAGCTCCGACGTCCAGGTCTCGGCACGGTCACCGTTGCCTGCCATGTCCTCGTTGCCCCCTCCCGACGACCACCCGGCGTCGGAGTCGACCGACGTCCCTTTCGCGGCGCCGCCGCGCACCCTGCGTCCGCGTCGCCCCGCCAGGTCCGCGCCGAACCCGACTCTACGCCACCGGCGAGCAGGGCGTTCGGCACCGGTACGGCGTGTCGGCGGGCGGGCTGCTACCCCCGGGCCCTCGGGTGGGCCGTCGCGTACACCTCACGCAGCCGCTCGACGGTGACCAGGGTGTAGACCTGCGTGGTGGTCACCGAGGCGTGGCCGAGCAGTTCCTGCACCACCCGGACGTCCGCCCCGCCGTCGAGCAGGTGGGTGGCGTACGAGTGGCGCAGCGTGTGCGGGGAGACCGCCCCCGGCCCGTCGACGGGCAGCCCGGCCCGCTGGGCGGCCCGCCGCAGGATCGTCCACGCCCCCTGCCGGGACAGTGACCCGCCCCGGGCGTTGAGGAACACCGTCGGGGTGCCCCGGCCCGCGGCGGCCAGCGCGGGCCGCGCCCGGACCAGGTACGCGCGCAGCGCCTCCACGGCGTACCCGCCGATCGGGACGAGCCGGCTCCGGCCGCCCTTGCCGCGCAGCAGCACCGCCCCCTCGGCGGCGTCGACGTCGTCCACGGCGGCGCCCACCGCCTCGGAGATGCGCGCGCCGGTGCCGTACAGGAACTCCAGCAGCGCCCGGTCGCGCAGCGCGAGGGGCGCGCCCGCGCCGGTGGCGGTGACCGGGCCGGCCGTCTCCAGCAGCCGGACCACGTCGTCGACCGGCAGCGCGCGCGGCAGCCGGCGCGGCGGCGTGGGCGGGCGGACGTCGCGGCTCGGGTCCACGCCGGCCAGGCCCTCCCGCAGCGCGAAGCGGTGCAGGCCGCGGACGGCGCTGGCCGCCCGCGCGGCGGACGAGGCGGCGAGCGGCGGGTGCCCGTCGTCGCCGGCGCGCAACCGGGCGAGGTGGGCCTCCACCTGACCGGGGCCGACCGCCGCCAGGTCGGTCACCCCCGCCGACGCCAGGGTGCCGAGATAGCGGTCGAGGTCCCGGCGGTACGAGGCGAGGGTGTTCGCCGACAGTCCACGCTCGACCGTGAGGTGATCGAGGTAGCCACGGACGGCACGGCGCAGGGCCGGCCCGGGCTCCACGCCCGTGCCGGCCCCGTCCTGCGTGGTCAGGCTGTCGCCCCTCAGGCCAGCACCTCGGCCAGCGGCAGGGTGGCCATGCCGTGCGCCTCCGCGACCGGACCGTAGACGACCTGGCCGGCGTGGGTGTTGAGACCCAGGGCGAGCGCCGCGTCGCGGCGCAGCGCCTCCCGCCAGCCGTGGTTGGCCAGCTCCAGGGCGTACGGCAGGGTGACGTTGGTCAGCGCGTACGTGCTGGTGTGCGGGACCGCGCCCGGCATGTTCGCCACGCAGTAGAAGATCGACTCGTGGACCTGGTAGGTCGGGTCCGCGTGCGTGGTGGGGCGCGAGTCCTCGAAGCAGCCGCCCTGGTCGATGGAGATGTCGACCAGCACGCTGCCCGGCTTCATCCGGGAGACCATCTCGTTGGAGATCAGGGTCGGGGCCTTCGCGCCGGGCACCAGCACCGCGCCGATGACCAGGTCCGCGTCGAGCACGGCCCGCTCGACCTCGTACGCGTTGGAGGCGACCGTCTGCAGGTGGCCCCGGTAGATGGCGTCGGCCTGACGCAGCCGGGCGACGTTCTTGTCGAGCAGCAGCACCTCGGCCTGGAGGCCGAGCGCGATGGCGGCGGCGTTCATGCCGGACACGCCGGCGCCGATCACGACGGTCTTCGCCGCGTACACGCCGGAGACGCCGCCCATGAGGATGCCGCGCCCACCGCCCTGCCGCTGCATGTGGTACGCGCCGACCTGCGGGGCGAGCCGGCCGGCCACCTCGGACATCGGGGCGAGCAGGGGCAGCGACCGGTCGGGCAGCTCGACCGTCTCGTACGCGATGCCGGTGACCTTGCGGTCGATGAGCGCGTCGGTGCACTCCTTGGAGGCGGCCAGGTGCAGGTAGGTGAAGAGCACCTGCCCCTCGCGCATCCGGTGGTACTCCTCGGCGACCGGCTCCTTGACCTTGAGCACCAGCTCGGCGGTGTCCCACACCTCGTCCGCGGTGGGAAGGATCTTGGCGCCGGCGGTGGCGAAGTCGTCGTCGCTGATGCTGGACCCGACGCCGGCACCCGACTCGACGAAGACCTGGTGACCGGCGCGCACGAACTCGTTGACGCCCGCCGGCGTGATCGCCACGCGGTACTCGTGGTTCTTGACCTCGCGTGGGATTCCGACCTTCACGATGCAGACACCTTCCTCCGGGGCTGCCGCCCCGACTGCTCGGCGCCACGACGGCCCCATTGCCGCCGCGGTCCACCGGTCCCGCCGGCGGCAGTCTAGGCGCGCCGTCGTCCGTGGGGAGCCAGCACAGTGACATGCGGTGACCGCTCCCCCTGACGAAGTGTCAGGCGCCGGCCCGGCCGGCGGTCGGCGACCGCCTCGGCCGTCAGGACGGTGTTCTCCATTATCGTCCCACCCGGCGTGTCCCGCCGGGGACAGCAGGCATGTGGATCACCGTCGTGTCGGTCAACGGGTGGCACCGGCGCGCAGGGCCGGCCCCGCGCGACCGACCCGACCCGGACGACGAGGGGCCGCGCGGTTCGCCGCGCGGCCCCTTCTCGCGTACGCCCCTCAGCGTGGCAGCGGTGCGTCCGCCCGGCGCAGCGCCGACCAGCCCACGTCGCGGGCCCGCGCGGCGGCGAGCAGCCCGGCGACCGCCGAGGCGTTGGTGATCTCGCCGTTCAGCACCATGCCGACCGCCTCGTCCAGGCCGATCCGCACCACCTGGAGGTCGGCCTCCTCCTCGCGGCGGTCGTGCCGCTGCTCGGCCGGCACGTCGGCGAGGTCGCGGGCCAGGAAGACCCGGACCAGCTCGTTGGTGAACCCCGGCGAGCTGTGCAGGTCGACCAGGACGTCCAGCCGCCCCGCGCTGAGGTCGGCCTCCTCGGCCAGCTCCCGCCCGGCGGTGACGGCCGGATCCTCGCCCGAGACGTCCATCAGCCCGGCCGGCAGCTCCCACAGGTGCCGGCCGACCGCGTGCCGGTACTGCCGGATCAGCACCACCTGCCCGGCGCCGTCCAACGCCACCACGGCCACCGCCCCGACGTGCCGGACATGGTCGCGGACGGCGGTGCCGCCGCCGGGCATGGTCACCTCGTCGCTGACCACCTCGAAGATCCGGCCCCGGTAACGCTCGGTACGCGACCGCAGCTCGTACCGGTGCTCGACGGCACTCACACCGCCGCCCTGCGGGTAAGGAAGGGCCCCCTGTTAACGCCTCCGGTAGAGGAAGGGTCCCCTCTTAACACTCGCCCGCGCCGCCCGCTCACGACTTCGCCGCCGCCTTCGTCGCCGTGCCGCCGTTGCGGGCGGCCTTCGCCGCCGCCGCCGCGCCGTCCAGGTCGACCGGGAGCTGGTCGGCCTCCGAGTACGCGATGGCCGCCTTCACGAACGACGCGAACAGCGGGTGCGGCCGGGTCGGCCGGCTCTTCAGCTCCGGGTGCGCCTGGGTGGCCACGAAGAACGGGTGCAGGTCGCGGTCCAGCTCGATGAACTCGACCAGCCGGCCGTCCGGCGAGGTGCCGGAGATGTGCAGGCCCGCCTTGGTCAGCGCGTCGCGGTAGGCGTTGTTCACCTCGTACCGGTGCCGGTGCCGCTCGCTGACCTGCGTGCTGCCGTACGCCTCGGCGACCAGGGAGCCGTCGGCGAGCGCCGCCGGGTACGCCCCGAGCCGCATGGTGCCGCCCAGGTCGCCCTTGCCGGCGACGATGTCCTCCTGGTCGGCCATCGTGGCGATGACCGGGTGGGCGGCGTCCTCGTCGAACTCCAGCGAGTTGGCGCCGTCCAGGCCGGCGAGGTGGCGGGCCACGTCGATGGTCATGCACTGCAGGCCGAGGCAGAGGCCGAGCAGCGGGATGCCGTTCTCGCGGGCGTACCGGGCGGTGCCGATCTTGCCCTCGATGCCACGCACGCCGAACCCGCCCGGGATCACGATCCCGTCCACGCCGGCCAGGGCGTTCGCGGCGCCCGCCGCGCTGACGCACTCGTCGCTCGGCACCCAGCGCAGGTGCACCCGGGCCCGGTGGCCGAAGCCGGCGGCCCGGATCGCCTCGCTGACCGACAGGTACGCGTCGGGCAGGTCCACGTACTTGCCGACCAGCGCCACGGTCACCGTGTGCCGCGGCTGGTGCACCCGCTCCAGCAGGTCGTCCCAGCTCGACCAGTCCACGTCCCGGAACGACAGGCCCAGCCGGCGCACCACGTACGCGTCGAGACCCTCGCGGTGCAGCACCTTGGGGATGTCGTAGATGCTCGGGGCGTCCGGGGCGGCGGTGACCGCCTCCAGGTCCACGTCGCAGTAGAGCGACAGCTTCTGCTTCACCTTGTCCGGGATGTCGCGGTCGCAGCGGAGCACCAGCGCGTCCGGCTGGATGCCGATGCTGCGCAGCTGCGCGACCGAGTGCTGGGTCGGCTTCGTCTTCAGCTCGCCCGACGGCGCCAGGTACGGCACCAGCGACACGTGCAGGTAGAAGCAGTTGTCCCGGCCCAGGTCGTGGCGGACCTGCCGGATCGCCTCCAGGAACGGCAGCGACTCGATGTCGCCGACGGTGCCGCCGACCTCGGTGATGACGACGTCGGGCACCTGCCCGCCGGCGTCCGGGTCGGCCATGCCGAGGATGCGCGACTTGATCTCGTTGGTGATGTGCGGGATGACCTGGACGGTGTCGCCCAGGTACTCGCCACGCCGTTCCTTCGCGATCACGTCCGAGTAGATCTGACCGGTGGTGACGTTCGCCTTGCCGGACAGGTCCCGGTCGAGGAACCGCTCGTAGTGGCCGACGTCGAGGTCGGTTTCGGCGCCGTCCTCGGTGACGAAGACCTCGCCGTGCTGGAACGGGTTCATCGTGCCGGGGTCGACGTTGAGGTAGGGGTCGAGCTTCTGCATGACCACGCGCAGGCCGCGCGCGGTGAGCAGGTTGCCGAGGCTGGAGGCGGTGAGGCCCTTACCCAGCGAGGAGGCCACGCCCCCGGTGACGAAGATGTGCCTGGTCGTCCGTGCTGAAGGGGCCAAGGCCTGCTCCCGTGTCGTCCGTCGCGGTCGTGCAGACCGCCGTGCCGATCAACCAAGTGATCACGCGATCCACGGGATTCCACGGTAACACCTCGCCGGCCGCCGGGCCCGGGCGCACCCGCGTCGAGCGCCGGGTGTCGCCCGCCGGTCAGCCGGTCGTGACCTCGCTCGATGCCCGCGCGGTCGGGATCCGCCCGCCGGTTTCCGGGGCGGCACCGGCCGACCCGCCGGCGTCCGCGCCCCCGGTCGCCGGGCCCGTCCCGGCCCCGCCCCGGGCGTCGGCGTCCCGGGCCTCGGTCCGGTGACCGGCCGCCGGGCCGCCACCGGTGGGCGCGCCGTCCCGCCGCGGGCCGCCGCTTCCCGGGCCGTCACCGGGATCGGCCGGGCCGGCGCCGCCCCCGGCCGGACCGCCGTCGCGGGCGGTCTCCGGCCTCGTCCGGTCGGTGGAGTGGTCGAGCACCCGCAGCGAGGCCAGCGCCGCCATCGGCACCACCAGCGCGGCGGCCGCACCGGCCACGTCGAGCGCCGACCCGCCCAGCACCCCGCCGATCACCGCCGCCACCGCGGTGCCGGCCATCGCCGCCCGCACCGCCGGGTAGATGCCGAAGAGCCGCATCAGGCCACCCCACGGCTGCAACAGGGCGAACCAGACCAGCAGGGCGCCGGCCACCGCGAGCACCGTCAGCGGGCTGTCGACCAGCGTCTCGACGTTGGCGGCGCCGGACCGGTGGACGGTGAGCCCGCCGGTGCCGTCGCCGATCGCGGCGAGGAACCGGCCGAGGCTGCCGCGCTCGGCGACCGGACGACGTACGTCCACGACGGCGACGCCGATGGTCAGGGCCAGCCCCGCCATCGCCGCCCACGCGAGCCGGCTCAGCGTCAACCAACCGCCGGCGCTGATCGCCGCGGCGACGCTCACCCCGGCGGTCAGCGCGACCGCGCCGATCGAGTCCGCCCCGAGGTACGGGCTGCCGACCAGCACCACGGCGGGAGCGCCGACCGCCACCACCACCATCGGCCGCCAGGACCGGCGGACCCGCTGGGCGAGGCAGCCGCCGGTGAGCAGCGCGCCGGCCAGCAGCACGCCGAGCCCCACCGTGCCCAGGCCCGCGTACCGGCCGCCCTCGAGGGCCGAGTAGCCCACCACCGCGTTGAGTTGGAGGCGGGCACCGGTCAGCACGTCCGCGCCGACGGTGAGGGTGGCGAGACCGGCGACCGCGCCCAGCGGGCCGAGAGTGCTCGCGTACCCGGGCAGCGACCGCACCAGCACCGTCGCCGCGACCACCAGCGAGACGGTGGCGGCGGCGAACCACACCCCGGCGTGGTCGCCACGCCACCAGGGAACCAGGTCGGCCAGCAGCGCCGCGGGTACGGCGAGAGCGGCGCCGACGAGCAGCAGTTCCACCGCCGCCACGACCCGCCGGGACACCGGCTCCGGGCCGTACGGGCCGGCGTGCCGGCGGGCCCGGCGCAGCAGCGGCAGCACCGCCACCCCGAGCGCCACCTGGGCGGCGGCGAGGAGGCCGAAGAACCAGCCGGCCACCTCACGCTGGGCGGCGGCCTCCCGGTCGGCGTCGGCCGGACCGGCGATCGCGGCGGCGAGGTCGGCGGGCCGGCCGCCCAGCGGCTCGGCCGGCCGGCCGAGGAACGGCCGCTCGGGCAGCGGCCGGCCCAGCGCGGTCAGCGCGGTCGGGGCGAGGTCGACCAGTTGCAGGTACCCCTCCCGGGC
Organism: Micromonospora sp. WMMC415; assembly: GCF_009707425.1. Taxonomy (GTDB): domain Bacteria; phylum Actinomycetota; class Actinomycetes; order Mycobacteriales; family Micromonosporaceae; genus Micromonospora. Next base: position 4,691,384 of record NZ_CP046104.1, read on the forward strand.
AGTGGTCGGGGAGGTCAGCCAGCCCCGTTCCCAGCCCGGGCCGTGCGCGACGGCGACGTGCAGCCGGGACGGCGCCTCGGTGTCCGACACCCCGGCGACGATCACCAGGGAGCGGGGTGGGCGGGCCGCCAGCACCCGGGCGAGCCGCGTGTCGGCGGCGCGGGCCGCCGCGGCCCGGGTCGCCGGGTCGTCGCCGGCGACCGTGCCGGCGTCGACGATGCTGAGCACGCACGAGCGCAGCAGGCCGGACGGGTCGGCCGGCAGCTCCGGCGCGTACCGGTCCACCCGCCCGAACGGCCGCGCCGCGGCCACCGCCGCGCCCGGACCGACCGCCACCGAGCAGCGCACGGACTCGGACAGGGAGCCGGGGACCGCCCCCCACGGCAGCCGCTCCTGGTTGTGCAGGACCACGCTCTCCTGGTCGGGCAGGTTCGCGCCGATGCCGTCCGGCCGCTCCACGACGACGTCCGTGGCGGGGCAGGCGCCGGCGGGCCGGTTGCCGGGCCACGCCGCGAAGCTGCCCGCCCCGAGGGTCAGCCAGCCGTCCACCGGGCAGGTCGGCCGGTGCGCCGAACGCGCCGACAGCGAGCCGATCGAGCCGTCGCGGGCCATCCGCCACAGGGTCGGCGTGGTCTCCGGGTCGACGTCGTCCCAGCGCAGCCCGGCCACCCCGACCAGGACCACGTAGTCGGCGGTGCGCTCCGGTGTGCGGTTGGCCGGGCGGGCGGCCAGGGCGGCGACACCGAGCGCCACGACGAGGAGGGTCAGCAGGACCGGGGCGAGTCGGCGCAGCATCACCGGCGTCCCGTCGACGGGGCGTCGGCGTCGGGGGCCGTCGGGCCGGCCGCGTCCGAGGTCAGCTCGGCGTAGAGCGCGGTGAGCTGGCCGAGGGTCTCCGTCTCGGTGGGCCAGGTCGCCGCGCGGGCGGCACCGAGCCGGCCCAGCTCGGCCCGGCGCGGGGCGTCGTCCAGCAGGCCGCGCACGGCGTCGTCGATCGCGTCGACGTCGCCCGGCGGCACCAGCACGGCGGCGTCGCCGACCAGCTCCGGCAGGCCGCCGACCGCCGTGGCCACCAGTGGTACGCCGGCCCGCATCGCCTCCTGCGCGAACAGCTGCCGGGCCTCCCAGTCGCTGGTCACCAGGGCGAGGTCGGCCCCGGCGAGCAGGTCGGCCACGTCGGTGCGGTGCCCGAGCAGGGTGACCGGTGCCCGGGCGGCGGAGATCCGGGCGGCCAGTTGCAGGTAGGCGGGGCCGCTGCCGGCGATCACCACCGCCGGCGCCGGCGTCCGCGTACGCCACCGCGCGGCGGCGTCCACCAGCACGTCGTACCGCTTCTGCGGGTGCAGTCGACCGACCGAGAGGATCAGCGGCTGGTCACGGCCGACGCCGAACTCGGCGCGGACCGCCTCGCGGCGGCGTCGCGGCGCGGGCAGCGTCGGCGCGGCCACCTGCGCGAGCCGGGCGTCCGGCGCGCCCAGCCCGGTGGCGCGCTCGACCAGGTCGGCGGAGGCGCCGAGGCTGACCCGGGCTCCCCGGGCGACGACCCGCTCGGCCAGCCGCGACACGCTCCCCCGCAGCCCGCCGACGAGCACGGCGTTGTGCCAGGTGACCACCAGCGGAACCGCGGGCCGGGCGAGGACGGCCACCAGCCCGGCGCGCAGCCCGTGGGCGTGCAGCACGTCGACCGGGTCGGTGGCGAGGGCCCGGCGCAGCGCCGCCACCGCGCGCGCGTCGGCGGGCGTGGGGCTGGCCGAGATCTCCACCGCCTGGAAGCGGGCGCCGACGCCGGTGAAGCCGAACTGTTCCTCGGTCGCCGCGGGGCCGCAGACGAGCACCGAGGTGCCCGTCGCGGTGAGGCCGGCGGCCAGCGAACGGACGTGCTGCCCGACACCACCGGTGCTGGAGGCGAGCAGCAGGGCGACCGTGCCGCGCCAGCCGGCGCGTGAGGTCGGTTCCGTCACCGGGACACCGTCTCCTTCCCGTCGCCCCGCTCCGGGGGGACCCCGTCCTGCTGCGTCCCGCCGTCCGGGGCCTCGTTCGCCCCCCGGCGGGCCCGCCCGAGGCGCCGCAGCACCCCGGCGAGCAGCGGTCGTACGTCCGGCCGGTCCAGCGTCCAGGCCACCGCGAGGAACACGGCGCCGACCAGGACACCGGACAGCATGCCCTGTACGAGTGCCGCCGGTGCGCCCGGGGTGCCGTCCCCGACGGCGGCGAGCCACCGGGACACCGCCCATCCCGCGAGGGCGGCCAGCACCGCGCCGGCCGACCCGGCCACCGCCGCCCGGGCGAAGCCGGCGAGCGCCGCGGCGCCGGCCGTCCGCCGGACCGCGACGACCAGGAGGGCACCCAGCACCAGCATGCCCGCAGAGTTGGCGAGAGTGACCGCCGGCACCCGGTCGGCGACCGGGAACACCGCGGCGAGCAGCACGGCCGCCGGCGGCACCACGAGCCAGCCGACGCTGATGGCGGCGGTGGCCGGTCGGGTGGCGCCGTGGGCGTAGAGCGCGCGGGAGAGCACCGCGAAGAGGCCGTAACCCACGAGCCCGGGGGCGAAGCCGACGATGGCCGCCGCGGTGACCTCCGGGTCGAGCGGGAAGAAGTGGCCGACCGGCACCGCGGTGCCGACCAGGGTCGCCGCCCCGAGGCAGCTGAGCAGCAGGACACCCCGGGTGGTGTCCGCGACCGTGCGCCGGTACCGCCGTTCCTCGCCGCCAGCCGCGGCCGCCGCGAGGGCCGGGTACGCGGCGGTGGCCAGCGGCACCGCGAGGACGGCCCACGGCAGCAGGTACATGGTCTGGGCCAGGTTGAACACCTGCGGCGAGCCGGTCGGGCCGCCGGAGACCCGGTTGAGCATCACGACCAGGGCGACCTGCTGGGCCGTGACGGTCACGGCACCGGCCACGGCCAACCCGCCGATGCGGGCCCGGGCGTCGGCGGGAAACGCGAAGCCGGGGCGCAGGCGCAGCCGTAGGCGGCGCAGGGGGATGAGCAGGGAGAGCGACAGCGCCACCACACCGAGCGTGGTCCCGGCGGACAGGATCAGCTCACCGCCCGGGCTGACCCGCGCCACGCTCACGGCGCGCCCCTCGGCGGCACCGAACGTCAGGTAGACGCCGATCACGGTGACGCTGGACAGCAGCGGCGCGATGACCGGCCAGGCGAACCGGCGGTGCGCCTGGAGCACCCCGGTCAGCACGATGCCGATGCCGTAGAGCGGCAACTGCGGCGCGAAGACCCGCAGCATCCGCGCGCCGGCCGCCAGTTCCGCCTCGGACCGCCCCTCGCTGATGAGCGCGACGATCGGGTCGGCGAGGAGCGCCACCACCACCGCCAGCGGCACGAGGAGGGTGACGGTCCAGGTGAGCAGGGCACCGGTCGTGGCGGTCACGGCCCGCCGGTCGCCGGCGGCGACCGCTCCGGCGAGCAGGGGCACCACCAGGCTGGCGAGGGCGCCACCGGCCACGATCTCGAAGACGATGTTCGGGACGGTGTTGGCGATCACGTACATGCCGCCCAGGTCGCTCTCCTGCACGACCCAGGTGAAGACCGCGGTGCGGCCGAAGCCGGCGAGCCGGCTCACCACCGTGAGGGCGGCGATCAGCGCGGCCGCTCCGGCGACGCGGCCGGCGCCGGCGAGGGGTGCCGGAGTCGTCACGTCAGTCGGCGCGACGGCCCAGCGCGTCCAGCTCGCGCAGCCCGGGGGTCCGCTGGATGACCTGGGTGAAGCTGACCTTCTCGCTGGCGGCGGTGAGCCCGGCGAGGACGGCGAGCAACCCGGCCCGGCCGACCGGCCCGGTGCGGGCGGCGAGCGTGACGCCGAGCAGGGCACCCAGCGCGTTGGCGCCGCTGTCGCCGAGCATCACGTCCTCGCCCAGGTCGGCGGGGAGCAGGCCGGCGGCGGCGCCGACCCCGCCGGCGGCGATTCCGCCCTGCGGCCCCGGCAGCAGCGGGGCGCCGACCAGCAGCCCCGACTTCAGTGCCCGGCCCGGCCGCAGGTCGAGCAGGTTGAGCAGGTTGGCGGTGCCGGCGATGACGCCCGCGCCGAGCAGCACGTCGACGCCGCGCCCCACCGCGCCCTGCCGCTGGCGGCGCCGGTGCCGGGCGACCGTCGGGTCGGCGGCGAGCAGCGCGGCGGCGCCGAGCCCGGCCGCCCCCACGCCGACGATCTTGACCAGGCCGGCGGTGACCCGCCCCTCGCGCAGCGCGGCGAGGTGCCCGGCGAAGCCCTTGGCGGCCTTCTGCTCGGGCCGGGCCCCGACCACGTCGTCGTAGAGGCCCACCGCCCCGGCGCCCAGCCCGGCGACCAGGGCCGCCCCGCCCGCCGCGCCGCCGGCGGCGCCGAACGCGCCGGCCGCCGCGGCGCCGGCGGCGAGCGCCGGGCCGGCGGCCAGGGTGACCGTGCGGCCGCGGAAGTTCGTCCGCTCCAGCGCCGGGCCGGCCGGGGAGGTACGCACCTCGCGCAGCGCGTACCGGGCGACTGCCGCGCCGGCGCCGGCGACGAGGATCCGACCGAGCAGCCTCACGCCGTCACCTCGCTCCGCTCGGCGATCGCGCGGGACGCCCGCCTGCCGTGCCTGACGGTTCGCTCGGCACGCTCGCTCACGCCGCCCCCCTCTCGGACGGGGGTGGACGGACCGGACACCGGGGTGGATGCGTCGCTCACTGGGGCAGTCTAGGCAGCAGGGAGGTGGCGTTGTCGCCGACGCCGTACTGCCCGGCCTTCTTCTCGGTGAGCTGCTGCACCAGCGCGAGCGCGGTGACCAGTTGGCCCTGGACGGTGTTCGCGTTGTCGACCGAGGAGATCGACTCGGCCAGCACGGCGTCACCCCGGACGAACGCCACCAGGTTTCCCCCGGCCGAGCCGTTGCCGGCCACGACGATCGCGCCGGTCCGGTCGAACTGCTCGGCGACCTTGACCACCGACTCGTCCTTCTTCGCCGAGTCCTTGTCGACGTACGGCTGGCCGCTGACCACGACGACCGCCTCGGCGGAGGCGGTGACCCGCTCGGAGGTGGTGAGGTAGTTCGCGTTCGTGTACGCGGCCAGCACCGCCCGCCGGTCGGCCTCGCTGACCGGTGTCGCGCCGGGCGCCCGGTCGAGCAGCACGGTGGCCAGCAGGGCGCTGGAGGTCTCCACGCCGTGCCCGTTGCCGGGCAGGTTGGCGGTGGGGGCGCTGGTGGGCCGGGCGGCGGTGACGGCCAGCTCCAGCAGGTCGTTGTTGTTGTCCGGGTTGATGAACTTGTCCTGCAGGTCGATGCGGCCGGTCACGTCGGCCCCGCCGAGCTGGAGCATCTTGATCACACCCTCGGTGTGGTCGCGCCCGGTGGGCAGGCTGAGCACCAGCACCCGCTTGCCGCTGAGCTTGCCCGGCAGGACCACCCCGGCGATCTCGGCCGCGAAGTCCTCCTCCCGGGCCAGCTCCTCCTCCATGTTGTTGACCGCCTGGCGCATGAGCTGGTTGTCCTTGCGCAGCCCGTTGACGGTCTCCTTCAGGGAGTCGGCCACCGGGCCGTTCAGCGCGGCGGTGCCGACCACCAGGCCGATCGCGAGCGCCAGGAAGACCGCGGTCAGGGACACCACGTGGTACCGGAAGTTGATCACACCTGCAGCCTCTTGTCGGTGGAGCGGCGTCAGAAGAGCCGTTCCAGCTGGAACACAAAATTGTTCCACCACTCGGAGACCACGCCCAGGTACGCCTTGCCGACGGTGGAGACCGCCACGGCCGAGGCCATCGCGGCGATCGCGGAGAGCACCAGCAGCAGCAGGGAGGACCCGGAGATGCTCTGCCGGTAGAGCCGGCTCACGCCCTTGGCGTCGACCAGCTTGCCGCCGACCTTCAGACGGGTGAGGAACGTCGACGCCATGCCGCCCCGGCCCTTGTCGAGGAACTCGACGAGCGTGGCGTGCGTGCCGACGGCCACCAGCAGCGAGGCGCCCTTCTCGTCGGCGAGCAGCATCGCCAGATCCTCGCTGGTGGCGGCGGCGGGAAAGGTGACCGCCGGCACACCGAGGCCGTTGACCCGGGCCAGCCCCGGCGCCCGCCCGTCCGGGTACGCGTGCACGATCACCTCGGCGCCGCAGCGCAGCACGTCGTCGGTGACCGAGTCCATGTCGCCGATGATCATGTCCGGCGTGTAGCCGGCCTCGACCAGCGCGTCCGCCCCGCCGTCCACGCCGATGAGCACCGGCTTGAACTCCCGGATGTACGGGCGCAGCACGTCCAGGTCGGCCTTGTAGTCGTAGCCACGGACCACGATGAGGCAGTGCCGCCCCTGGATCTCGGTGCGGATGTCCGGCACGCCGACGCCGTCGAGGAGCAGGTCCCGCTCCTGCTTCAGGTAGTCCATGGTGTTGGCGGCGAACGCCTCCAACTGGACCGAGAGCCCCTCCCGGGCGTCGGCCATGGCCTTCGCCACGGACTCCGCGTCCTGGAGGGCGCCGTGCGCCACCGGCTCCTCGCCGACGTAGACGGTGTTGCCCTCGATCCGGACGGTGTCGCCCTCGCGGATCTGCTCGAAGACGCCCTCCCCCAGGTCGTCCAGGAGCGGGATGCCGGCGCTGATCAGCACCTCCGGCCCCAGGTTGGGGTAGCGACCGGACACCGACGGCTTGGCGTTGAGCACGGCGGCGACACCGACCGCGACGAGTGAGTCGGCGGCGACCCGGTCCAGGTCGACGTGGTCGATGACCGCGATGTCACCGGGGCGGAGCCGCCCGACCAGGCGTTTGGTCCGGCGGTCGAGGCGCGCGGTGCCGACGATCCGGCCCGGCTCCGCGGGCCGCGTCCGGCGCAACGTGGGTAGACGCATCGTGACCATCCTGGCATGTGAGGCAGGCATCTCCGGCGCGACATGCCTGAGCAGGGCCGCCTGTCCAGGGAAGCACACTACGGCGCAGGTCGGTGTGCCTGTGGTCACAATCCGCCCGGCGCTACCCCCGCCGCTCCCGCGCCGCCACGGCCAGCAGCTCCTCCGCGTGCGCGATACCCAGATCGGAATCGGGCAAACCCGCGAGCATCCGGGCCAGCTCGCGGGCACGCTCCGTGTCCTCCACGACGCGGACCCCGCTCGTGGTGACCGCGCCGCCGGTGTCCTTCGCCACCACCAGGTGCCGGTCGGCGAACGCGGCGACCTGCGGCAGGTGGGTGACCACCAGCACCTGGTGACTGCGGGCCAGCCGGGCCAGCCGCCGGCCGATCTCGACCGCCGCCCGGCCGCCGACCCCGGCGTCCACCTCGTCGAAGACCAGCGTGGGCGGCCCGCCCGAGCCGGCGAAGACCACCTCGATGGCGAGCATCACCCGGGACAGCTCGCCGCCGGAGGCGCCCCGCTGCAACGGCAGCGACGGCGCGCCCGGGTGGGCGAGCAGCCGCAACTCCACCTCGTCGCCGCCGTCCGGCCCGACGCCGACCTCGACGCCGTTGACCGGCAGGCTCGGCTCGGACCGCCCAGCCGGGCGGGGCAGCACGACCACCTCGACGCGCGCATGCGGCATGGCCAGGCCGGCCAGCTCCTCGGTGACCTGCGCGGCGAACCGCCCCGCCGCCTCCTGTCGGGACGCCGACACCCGGCCCGCCAGGTCGGCGACCTCACCGGCCAGCCGGGACGCCTCCCGGTCCAGCTCGTCGAGCAGGTCGTCGGAGGTGTCCAGGTCGGACAGCCGCGTCCGGGCCCGCTCCGCCCAGGCGATCACCCCGTCGACGTCGTCGGCGTACTTGCGGGTGAGCGCGCGCAGCGCCGCCCGCCGCTCGTAGACCACCTGCAACCGCGCCGGGTCGGCGTCCAGCCCCGCCAGGTACGCCGACAGCTCGGCGGAGACGTCCGCGACCAGGGTCGCCGCCTCCTCCAGCCGCGTCGCCAACTCCCCGAGCGCGGGGTCGGTTCCGGCCTGCGCCTCCAGGGTGCGGCGGGCGGTGCCGAGCAGGGTGGTCGCATCCGGGGTGTCGTCGGCGGCCTCCACGCCGCCGGCCACGCAGTGCTGGGCGAGCTGCGCCGCCGTACGCAGGCCCTCGGCGTGCTCCAGGCGCTGCGCCTCCGCCTTCAGCTCGTCGTCCTCCCCCGGCTGCGGGTCGACCCGGGTGATCTCGTCCAGGCCGAGGCGCAGCAGGTCGGCCTCCTGGTTGCGCTCACGCGCGTTGCGCCGCCGGTCGGCCAGGTCGTCGACCACCGACCGCCACCGGGTGTACGCCTCACGCAACGCGTCGAGCAGCTTCTCGTGCTCGGCGCCGGCGAACCGGTCCAGCGCGGCGCGCTGCTCGCCCGGGCGCAGCAGCCTCAGCTGGTCGGACTGGCCGTGCACGGCGAGCACCTGCTCGCCCACCTCGGCGAGCATCGACACCGGCATGCTGCGGCCACCCAGATGGGCGCGGGAGCGCCCCTCCACCGTCACCGTGCGGCTGAGCAGCACCGAGCCGTCCTCGTCCGGCTCGCCGCCGGCGTCGGTGATCCGGGCGTGCACGGTGTCGGCGACCTTGCCGGCCAGCCGCAGCCGGCCCTCGACCGCCGCGCGGCCGGGGTCGGCCCGGACCCGGCCGGCGTCGGCCCGCCCGCCGAAGAGCAGACCGAGACCGGTCACCACCATCGTCTTGCCCGCGCCGGTCTCGCCGGTGATGACGTTCATGCCGCCGGTCAGCGGCAGCGTCGTGTCCTCGATGACGCCCAGCCCGGTGATGCGCAGCTCTTCCAGCACAGCACCCGACAGTAGACGCGGGCCCCGACAGTTGACCAGCCGGCGACACCGGGTGAGAGCCCGGCGGGCGGGGTCGTACAGTTCTGCCCCGTGCTGGACGTGATCGGTCTGACCCCGGACGAGGAGCAGCTCTACCGCTGTCTCGTCCAGCTCACCACCGCCCGGGTGGGCGAGCTGGTCGAACGGCTGCGCCGGCCACGCGCCGAGGTCCTCGCGCAGCTCGACGCGCTGCGCGACAAGGGCCTGGTGCTGCCGACCGGGCCGCAGCCGGACGCGCCGCTGCGGCCGCTGGCGCCGGACGTACCGCTCGGCGAGGCGCTGCTGCGCCGGCAGGAGGCCCTGGAGTCGGCCCGCGCCGCGGTCACCCAACTGACCGAGGAGTACCGGGCCGGGATGCGGCGGCACGACGCCGACCACCTGGTGGAGGTGGTCACCGGCGCCCGGGTGCTTCGCGAGCGGCTGCGCGACCTGCAGAACAACGCCCGGGTCGAGGTGCTCTGGTTCTGCCGGGCGAACCCCATCGCGATGCCGGGCCAGGAGAACACCGAGGAGTTCGACGCCCTGGCCCGCGGCGTCCGCTACCGGGCCATCTACGAACGGGCGATGCTCCTCGAACCGGGCGGGCTGGAGGACATCGAGCGGGGCGTACGCGCCGGCGAGCACGCCCGCGTCCTCGACCGGCTCCCGGTCCGGCTGGCCATCGTGGACGGACGGACGGCGATCTGTCCCCTGGTGCCGGAGCGCGGCGACGGCGAGCCGACCGCCGCGGTCATCGGCCGCAGTCAACTCCTCGACGCCCTGCTCGCCCTCTTCGAGAGCCACTGGCTCATGGCGACGCCACTCAACTCGTCCACCCCGGCGCCGCCGTCCGGAGCGGACGGCTACCGGCCGGGGGCCGACGAGGCACGGCTGCTGTCGCTCTTCGTGGCCGGCGTGCCCGACAAGTCCATCGCGTCCCAGCTCGGCGTGAGCCGCCGTACCGTGCAGCGGCGGCTCGCCGACCTGATGGCGGTCGCCGGGGTGGACACCCGTCCCGGACTGGCCTTCCAGGCCGCCCGGCTGGGCTGGATCTGATCCTTCCGGCATCCCGTCACCGGCCGCGCCGCCGCCGGCCCGCCACCCGAAGGCGTGCCGACGGCGGCCCCGGCCGCGGCCCGGCCCGGTCGCCCACCACTGCTGGCGGGCAGCCGGGCGGGCCGCCGGGGACGTCCGCGCGGTCAGGGGGGATCGACCCGCGCGGACGCCGGCTCAGCGCAGCCCGTACGCGTCGATCACGGTCTGGTCGACGACGTTGCCGGCGCGGTCGGCGGCGTGCACCCGCAGCGACACCGCTCCCTTGCCGGCGGGCAGCTGCGCGGTGTACCGGGTGCCGGAGCCGCGCACCGGCACCGACCGCCACGTCGCGCCGGAGTCGAACGACACCTCCACCCGCAGGCTGGTGCCCTTCGGGGCGGGTACGCCGGCCGGCTGGCGCAGCGTCAGGCCGAGCTTGTGCCCGTGCCGGCCGGACACCTCGCCACGCAGATCTGCCGGGACCTGGTAGTCGACCTGGAGCAGCGGCAGCGGCTGCGCGGCGTCACCGGTCGGGCGGGCCGAGGTGAACTCCCAGGCCGTCTCGGTCCGGGTGGCCCAGCGCCACTCCTCCGAGGAGCGCCGCGTGGTCAGGTCGAGCCGGTAGCGAGCCGGTCCCGCGGTGGTCGCCACCGGCGTCCAGCCGCCGGAGAGGTCGGCGACCGGCCGCCCGTCCCGGCTGAGCCGGCGCTCGACGGTGTCCTGCTCCTCGCCGAACCCGGCCGGGCTGTAGTGGCCGTCGGCGTCGACGAACTCGGCCACCCGCAGGTCCAGCGTGTCTCCGGTACGCGCCGGCACCGGCAACCCGCCGCCGGCCGGCACCGCCGGGCGCACCACCGGAGCGTGCCAGGTCTCGGTGATCCGGTCATCGGCGGCGTACCGCCGGGGCTGCTGGCTGGCGCCCCCGGTCAGCCGGCCCCAGGACCAGGGGAGCCGGTGCAGCACCCGCTGCTGCCACCAGTTGTCCCCGGCGCTGACGAACTCCTGCCGCGTGGTGCCGGTACGCACCAGCCGCTTCTCGTCCATCCAGGAGTACTGCTGCCAGGGCCGCCAGCCGAACCGCTGCTCGCCGGCCCAGTCGAACCCGCCGGTGTCGGCGTAGCGGGCGGTCACCTCGGCGGTGTTGTCCGCGGTCACCCGGTGCACGACGCGATCCGGGACCCGCCCCTTCGACACCTGCCACACGTCGTACAGGTAGGGGCTGTTCGGGGTCAGCGTCAGGTCCAGCGTCACGCGTCCGGCCTTCGCCGCCGCGATCATCCGCTGCCCGTCGTCGTAGGCGACCACCATCGACGGAATCGGAAGGCGGTCCCCGTCGGGAGCCCAGACCGTCCACGCGCTCCAATCCGCCGGGCGGACGATGAGCACCATCGCGGCGCCCGCCGCGGCGGCATCGGCGACCAGCTGATCCTCCGCAACGTGTGCGGGGTCACCGGCGACCAGCGCGGCCGCACCTCGGACCCCGGCTCGGGACAGCTCGGCGGCGCTGCCGTCGCCCGCCCACACCAGCGGCAGCTTCCGCCGGCCGTCCGGAGCCGGCGACTGGTGCAGCAGGTTGATGTCCAGCGGACCGGAGACGTTGCTGACCTCGGCGTCCACCAGGGGGGCGACCAACTGCCACCGCGAGGAGAACTCGAACTGGCCCTGCCGCACCGCCCGGGTCGGCGTGACGTTCACCTGCTGTACCGTGCTGAACGTCATCACGCCGTGGTCGACCTGCCGGCCGTTGCCGAAGACCCGGTGCTCGTAGAAGCTGATCACCGCCCGCTGCTCGGTCGGCTTCGGCGTCTCGATCCGCACCGGGGTGCCCTTGCGCGGGTCGAGCACCACGGTCATGTCCCGGTCGACCATCAGCTCCGGGTCGGTGACCAACGTGACCTGCTCGTCCAGTGGAGCGCCGTGCTCGATCAGCCCCTCGAGCAGGTACGGGCCCTCCTCGATCTGCACCTGCCACTCCATCCCGGGGAAGAGGAAGAAGAGCCGGTCGGACTCGGGGTGCTCGCCGAACAGGGTCACCACGGGTGCCGCGCCGGGCTGCCCCTGCATGTCCAGCGCCTTCACGGTGACGACGTGCTGCGGGCCGCTGAGGGTGAGCCCGACGGCGGTACGCACCGTGACGCCGTCCGCGCCGGTGGCCACCAGCCAGCCGCCGTGCGGGCCGCGGTCCAGCTTCGCCGGGTCGGCGCGTAGCGGCACGGCCACGCTGCCGCCGGCCGGCACGGTCACCTCGGCCGAACCGACGGTGGCCCCGTCCGGCTCGGCCGCGCCGCTGTCCAGGTTGCGCAGGTCGAGGGCCAGCCGCAGGGTCTGCGGTGCCGTGGTGCCGTTGGTGTAGGTCACCGTCCGCTCCACCGCCGCGCCTCCGGAGACCACCCGGGCGAAGTCGGCGGTGGCCGAGCCGTACACCCGCTGGCCGAGCGCCCGGGCCACGTCGACCCGGCCGCCGCCCTGCTCGAAGACGGTCAGCTCCGGGTTCGCCTTCGTCGTGCTGACCAGCGCGTCCTTGAGCTTGCCGGCGGTCCAGTCGGGGTGCTCCTGGGCGAGGATCGCGGCCGCGCCGGCGATGTGCGGGGTCGCCATCGAGGTACCGGACGCCCGGGTGTAGGCGTCGTCCACCGGCGTCCCCATGGCGGTACCAGTGGCCCGGGCGGCAACGATGCCGACGCCCGGCGCGGTGATCTCCGGCTTCAGGCCGTTGTCGCCGAGCCGCGGCCCACGGCTGGAGAAGTCCGCCAGGTTGTCGTCGCGGTCAACCGCACCGACGGTCAGCGCGGCGGCGGCCGCGCCCGGCGCGCCGACGCTGCGCGGCGCGCCCTCGTTGCCGGCGGCCACCACGAACAGCGCGCCGGTCTCGGCGGTCAGATCGTTGAGCGCCTGGCTCATCGGGTCGGTGCCGTCGGTCGCGGAGCCACCGAGGCTCATGTTGACGACCTTCGCGCCGGAGCGGGCGGCCCACTCCATGCCCGCGATGATCCCCGAGGCGTAGCCGCTGCCCCCGTCGTCGAGCACCTTGCCGACCAGCAGGCGGGCACCGGGGGCGACGCCCTTGCGCAGTCCCTCCGAGGCGGCGCCGCTGCCGGCGATGGTGGCGGCGACGTGGGTGCCGTGGCCGTGCCCGTCCCGAGGGCTGCCGCTGCCGGAGAAGTCCTGCGCGTCGGCGATCCGGCCGGCCAGATCGGGGTGGGCAGCGTCGACGCCGGTGTCGAGCACCGCCACCGTGACGCCGCTGCCGTCCCGACCGGCCGCCCAGGCCGCCGGGGTGCCGATCTGCGCCACGCTGTGCTCCAGCGCCGGGCGGACCCGCTCGTCCAGCCAGACGCGGGCGATCCCGCCGCCGAGCCGGGGCGTGCCGGCAGCGGTCCGAGCCTCCGGCGTGCCGCGCAGGGTGGTCCACAGGCCGCCGAGGTCGCCCTTGCCGACGCGCAGCGCGGCGCCGTTGATGCTCTCCAGCGGCCGGGCGTCGGTGGCACCCGTGAGCGGCCGAACCCGGCCGGCGGCGTTCTCCTGGTAGCGCACGATCAACGGCAGGGCGCCCTGCGCCGCGTCGCCGTACCCGTCGGCGAGCAGTTCCTGCACGTCGAACAGATCGGGATCGAGGGTGCCGGCGGAGACGTACGGCACGACGTCGCTCGGCAGCACCCGCAGCCCACCGTCGGCCTCGATCGTGTGGAAGGTGATCCGCTCCCGGCCGGGGCCGGGGCGGACGGTCGCGGCGACCCGGCCGGGTGCGGCCGGGACGAGGTCCACCTGGTCGCCGGTGATAAGGGTGATCCGGGCGGGGGTGGTGCCCGGGGTGGTCGTGCCCGGGCTCGGGCCGGTGGGCCGGGCGGGCGGGTCGGCGGACGCCGGTGCGGCGAGGCCGACCACCAGCGCCCCGGCCGCGCCGGCGGTGAGCCAGCGTGGGGGCCAGTGCATGCGATGCGCTCCTCTACTCCAGGGCCGGTCTCCGGGAGATCGACCGCTCGGAGTCTGCGACGGAGCGCGTGGGGTGGTCACTAGGTGCGGCACGCCGCACCGGCGACATGTCGCCAGGTGGACATCCCGCGGCTGCCCACCGGACCACAGGTGTCCGGCGGGTTACCACCGGTTGCGCCGCGCCCGCTACCGGGCGCGAACACCGACGGCGGCCGGGCGAAGCCCCGGGAGGACGCGTCAGCGGCGGGCCGGAGTGCCGGCAGGAAGCGTCAGCGGCGGTTGCCCCGCCAGCCGTGCACCGGCAGGTCGAACTTGGCCACCAGCCGGTCGGTGAACGGCCGGGCCTTCAGCCGCACGATCCGCACCGGCAGGCCGCCCCGGCGCACCGTCACCCGCGCGCCCGGCGGCAGGTCGTAGACCCGCCGCCCGTCGCAGCACAGCACGGCCAGGGTGGTGAACGGGTCGACGGTGATGACGAACGTGGAGGTGGGCGCGGTCACCAGCGGCCGGCTGAACAGCGCGTGCGCGCTGATCGGCACCAGCAGCAGGGCCTCGACCTCCGGCCAGACCACCGGGCCGCCGCCGGAGAACGCGTACGCCGTCGAGCCGGTGGGCGTGGCGCAGACGACGCCGTCGCAGCCGTACCGGGACAGCGGCCGCCCGTCGACGTCGACGAGGAGTTCGAGCATCTGGGCCCGCTCCCCCTTCTCGACGCTGATCTCGTTGAGCGCCCAGGACTCGATCGTCGGGCCGCCGTCGAACTCGGCGGTCACGTCCAGCGTCAGCCGTTCGTCCACCGTGTAGTTGCGGCCGACGACGTCGCGGACCGCGGAGTCGAGGTCGTCGATCTCGGCCTCGGCGAGGAAACCGACCTTGCCCAGGTTGATGCCGAGCAGCGGAACCTTCGCCGGCCGGGCCAGTTCGGCCGCCCGCAGGAAGGTGCCGTCCCCGCCGAGCGCGAAGACGATCTCGGCGCCCTCGGCGGCCTCCGGGCCGGTCACCGGCACGACGCCGGGCAGGTCCAAGTCGTCGGCCTCCTCGGCGACCACCCGGACGACGAAGCCGGCCGCGATGAGGTCGGCGGCGACCGCCCGGGCGTGCTCGGTGCTGCGCCGGCGCCCGGTGTGCGTCACCAGCAGTGCGGTCCGGCTCACCGCGCCGGCCGTCCCGTCGGCACCACGCGGTCGGCGTTTCCGCGCGCCACGGGGCTCGCCTGCTCGCTCACCCGGCCACCTCCTCCGTCGCCGTGTCCGGCAGGTCGCCGGACGCCGGGCCCCCCGGCCCGGCCGTCACCACGGCACGCACCCGCTCCGGATCGGCGGTGGGCGCGCCCCGGCGTAACCATACGAAGAACTCGACGTTGCCGCTCGGCCCCGGCAGTGGACTGGCGCACACGTCGGCGAGGCCGAGACCGAGGCCCGCCGCCGCGGCGGCCACGTCCAGCACCGCCTCGACCCGCAGTTCCGGCTCGCGGACGACGCCACCGGCGCCGACCCGATCCTTGCCGACCTCGAACTGCGGCTTGACCATGAGCGCGAGGTCGCCGTCGGGCCGGGTGCAGGCGGCGAGCGCCGGCAGCACCAGCCGCAGGGAGATGAAGGACAGGTCGGCGACGGTCAGGTCGACCGGCCCGCCGATCGCCTCCGGGGTGAGCGTACGGACGTTGGTGCGCTCGAACACGTGAACCCGTTGGTCGGTACGGAGCGACCAGGCGAGCTGCCCGTACCCGACGTCGACGGCCGCCACCTCGGCCGCCCGGGCGCGCAGCAGCACGTCGGTGAAGCCGCCCGTGGAGGCGCCCGCGTCGAGGCAGCGCCGGCCGGCCACGGTCAGCCCGCCGGTACCGAAGGCCGTCAGGGCGCCGGCGAGCTTGTGCCCGCCGCGGGAGACGTACTCCGAGCCCGGATCCGCACCGGTGACCAGCAGCGGGTCGGCGGGGTCGACCATCGCGGCGGGCTTGCGGGCCGGCACCCCGCGCAGCTGGACCCGGCCGGCCTCCACCAGCGCGGCGGCCTGCTCGCGCGAGCGGGCCAGGCCGCGGCGGACGAGTTCGGCGTCCAGCCGTGTACGACGTGCCATCGGTGGTTCTCCGGCTCCTCAGGACTGGTCGATGCTGGCGAGGGTCTCCCGCAGCGTCTCGTAGGCCGCCTCGTACTGCGCGATCTGGTCGGCCGGCGGAAGCCCGGCGGCGTTGACCATCGCCTGCACGGCGGCGTCGACGGCCGGGTGCCGTACCTCCTCGTCGTCCCCGACGGGCACGGCGGGCGGCCCGGGACGGGGCCCGGGCCGGTGGCCGGCGGGCGGTCCGGGCCGCGGGCCCGGCTGCGGTCCGCCGCCGCCCGGTCGACCCCCCAGGGGTACGCCGGACGCCGACGCACCGGGCGGCGGGCCGGGGCGGGCCGGGCCGGTCACGACCGGCTCCCGGGGCGGCGGGTGACGGGGGCGCCGTTCATGCCGCACCGCCCGGCTGCTGCCTGCGCGGTGCCTTCTTCGCCGGTTGCGGGGCGGGCGGCTCGCCGGTGGGCGTCAGGTCGGCGGACGGCCGGGTGGCCACCGCCTTCTTCGCCACCGCCTTCTTCGCCACCGCCTTCTTCGCCACCGCCTTCTTGGCCACGGCCTTCTTCGCGACAGCCTTCTTGGCCATGATCTCCCTCGCCGGGGCCGGCCCGTGCGCCGCGTCCCTGCCGGGGGTGGCGGGCGTCGTGGTGGGCGCGGCGGCCGAGGGCGGCGTGGCGGGCTCGGCGGCACCGGGTGCCGCCCCCTCGGCCGGTCCACCGGCGGCCGGCGCGACCGGGCCTGGACCGCCGACGGCGGCGCCCGTGCCGGCGGCCGTGGCGACCGGGCCGGTACGGGCCTCGCGGAGCTGCCGTTCCAGCTCGTGCACGCGGCGGGTCAGCTCGGCCACCTCGTCGGCGGTGGCGAGCCCGACGGCCCCGAGCGCCCGGTCCACCTCGAACCGGACCAGCTTGGTCAACGCCTCCCGGTTGGCCGCGCTGGTCGACATCAGCTCCTCGGCGAGCGCCTGCAGCTGGGTGGCCGTCGCGCCGCCCGTGCCGACGAGCCGGCGGACCGCCTCCTGTGCCTTCTTCCGGGGCGCCTCCGTCAGGCCCATGGCCAGCTCGAGGTAGGCGCGCCACGCGTCCTGCATGCCTGAGTCCTTCCGCGGGGCGGGGGTGTGCGGTCCTCACGCTACCGGGCCCGGCCGAACCCGCCGTGCGGTACGGTGCCGGGGAGTGCGTGGCGCAGGCGTGAGGGGGCGATGGTGGCCAGCGTGGACGAGTGCCGGCAGGCGTTGCAGGATCTCGCCGCCCGGCTCGACCGCAACGCCGAGGCGGTGCGGGAACGGGTCGACCTGGACCGCTCGCTCGCCTGCCGGATCACCGACCTGGACACCGCGTTCCACGGCCGGATCACCGGCGGCCGCCTGGTGGACCTCGCCGACGGCGACGACCCGAAGGCCAAGATCGCGATGAGCACCACCAGCGACGACCTGCTCGCCCTCGTCCGCGGCGAGCTGGACGTGACCCGCGCGGTGGCGTCCCGCCGGGTCTCGATCAAAGCGAACCCGTTCGACCTGATGAAGCTGCGTAAGCTGCTCTGACCGCGGGCGGTCGCCGGGTCAGTCGGCGAGCAGACCCAGCGCCGCGAGCGCCAGGTCGGCCTCGGGCGACGTGGCCCGCACCGACACCGGTTCCGCCGCCGACCACGCCGCCGCGCACAGCGCCGGCAGCGCGTCCAGCGGGCGTCCCGCACCGGAGAGCTCCACCCGCCCGTCGCGCACCGTCGCCGACCAGCCCGCGGCCTCCGCCGGGCCGGGCACCCGCACCGCGGCCGCCGGGTCGAAGAGCCCCGCCAGGTCCTCCGACACGTACGTCGGCCGCCGCTCGGGAACGGCGGCCAGCAGCTCGGCCACGCCGCTGACACCGGTGAGTACGAGCAGACTGTCCAGGCCGGCCCGGACGGCGCCCTCGATGTCGGTGTCCAGCCGGTCGCCCACGACCAGCGTCCGGCCGGTGCGGGCGCGGCGGGCGGCGGTGGCGAACAGTTGCGGCTCCGGCTTGCCCACGACCACGTCCGGGTCGCGGTTGAGCGCCGTGCGCAGCGCGGCCACCAGGGCGCCGTTGCCGGGCAGCGGGCCACGGCCGCTGGGCAGGGTCCGGTCGGTGTTGGTGGCGATCCAGGTCGCGCCGCCCCGGATCGCGACCGCGGCTTCAGCGAGGTCGCTCCAACCGACCTGCGGCCCGTACCCCTGGACGACCGCGACCGGCGACTCCTCGACCCGGCTGACCGGGGTGAGCCCGGCGGCGCGGACCTCGGCGCGCAGCGCCTCGGCGCCGACCACCAGGACCGGCGCCGCCGCCGGGTACCGGTCGCGGAGCAGCTCCGCGGCGGCGGCCGCGGACGTCAGGACCTCCTCCGCCCGGGCGGCGACGCCCATGCCGGTGAGCAGGTCG
This sequence comes from Micromonospora sp. WMMC415, assembly GCF_009707425.1. Taxonomy (GTDB): domain Bacteria; phylum Actinomycetota; class Actinomycetes; order Mycobacteriales; family Micromonosporaceae; genus Micromonospora. Next base: position 4,709,512 of record NZ_CP046104.1, read on the forward strand.
GCGACCTCGCTCGACCGGCGGGAGGCGTTGTTCGTCGCGTACGCGACCGCCCGCCCCTCGGCGTGCAGCCGGCCGACCGCCTCGACCGCGCCGGGGATCGGCTGGTCGATCAGGTAGATCACACCGTCCAGGTCGAAGACGACCAGGCTGTACCCGTCGACCAGCCGCCCGTCGGTCATCGCCGGTCGGCGCCCGGCTCGTCGCGCCGGGCCTCGTCGACGTCGGCCGCGCCGAGGTACGACGCACCCCCGAGGCGGCGCGCCTCGGTGTCGGTGAGCTCGTCCTCGGCCAGGTCGTCAGCGACCGCACCTGCGTCCGGCACCGCCGTCCCCGCGCCGGCCGCCGCCACCTCGACGTCGGCGTCGGTGTCGCGGCCGGCGTCGTCGGCGGTGTGGTCCTCGGCGTCGGCGGCCCGACGGTCGCCTGCGGCGGCGTCGGCGCCGGTCGCCGGCTCGACGTCGCCCCCACCGGTGAGGTCGGCGTCCGGCTCCGCCGGAACCGCCCCCGGCGCGCCGGGCCCGGCGGCGAAGTCGTCGACCTCGTCCTCGTCGTCGCCCTCGATCACCACACCGTCGAGTTCCAGCAGGCGCTCGGCCGCGTCGGTCTCGCCGTCGGTGTCGACCTCCGCCGCGCGGGAGAACCACTCGCGGGCCTCCTCGCGGCGGCCCACCGCGAGCAACGCGTCGGCGTACGCGTACCGCAGCCGGGACGTCCACGGCTCGGCCGCGTCACTCGTCAGCTCCGGAACCTGGAGCATCGCCACCGCCGCGTCCTTCTGGCCCAGGTCACCGCGAGCTCCGGCGGCCACGATCAGCAACTCGATCGCCACGGCCTGGTCCAGCTTGGTCCGGTCCGCGCCCCGGAACAGGTCGACGGCCCGCTCCGGGCGGCCCAGGGCCCGCTCGCAGTCCGCGAGGACGGCGAGGTGGCTCTGGAGGCCGGTCATCCGGTGGTACGTCCGCAGCTCGGCCACCGCCGTCTGCCACTCCCCCGCGTGGTACGCGGCCAGCCCGACCGCCTCACGGACAGCGGCGATACGCGAAGCGAGCCGGCGGGCCGCCAGGGCGTGCGCCAGTGCCTCGGCCGGGTCCTCGTCGATCAGCTGACCGGTGGCGACCAGGTGCCGGGCGACCTTCTCCGCCACGCCCTTGGCCAGGGAGAGCAGTTCCGCCCGGACGTCCTTGTCCAGGTCGGTCGCGACGATCTCGTCGGACAGTATCGGCGCGGCCGGCGCCTCGGGCCCGGTCTCGGCCTCGGGCCGCTCCCGGCGGTCACCCCGGAAGCCACCCTCACGGCGCTCGCCACCGCGGAAGCCACCCTCACGGTCGCCCCGGAAGCCACCCTCACGGCGCTCACCGCCCCGGAAGCCACCTTCACGACGCTCGCCACCGCGGAAGCCACCCTCACGGTCGCCCCGGAAGCCACCCTCACGACGCTCACCGCCCCGGAAGCCACCTTCACGACGCTCACCGCCGCGGAAGCCACCCTCACGGTCACCGCCCCGGTAGCCACCCTCGCGGCGCTCACCGCCCCGGTAGCCACCCTCGCGGCGCTCACCGCCCCGGAAGCCACCCTCACGGCGCTCACCACCCCGGTAGCCACCCTCACGGTCACCGCCCCGGAAGCCACCCTCACGGCGCTCACCGCCCCGGTAGCCACCCTCACGGCGCTCGCCACCGCGGAAGCCACCCTCACGGTCGCCCCGGAAGCCACCCTCGCGACGCTCACCGCCACGGAAGCCACCTTCACGGCGCTCGCCGCCCCGAGCGCCCTCACGGTCACCGCGGAAGCCACCCTCACGGCGCTCGCCGCCCCGAGCGCCCTCACGGTCACCGCGGAAGCCACCCTCACGGCGCTCGCCGCCCCGAGCGCCCTCACGGTCACCGCGGAAGCCACCCTCACGGCGCTCACCGCCCCGAGCGCCCTCACGGTCACCGCGGAAGCCACCCTCACGGCGCTCACCACCGCGGAAGCCACCCTCACGGCGCTCACCGCCACGGAAGCCACCTTCACGGCGCTCGCCACCGCGGAAGCCACCCTCACGGTCACCGCCCCGGAAGCCACCCTCACGGTCACCGCCCCGGAAGCCACCCTCACGGCGCTCGCCACCGCGGAAGCCGCCCTCGCGGCGCTCACCGCCACGGAAGCCACCTTCACGGCGCTCACCGCCCCGAGCGCCCTCACGGTCACTGCGGAAGCCACCCTCACGGGAGCCGGACCGGTAGCCCTCCTCGCGGCGGAAGCCCTGGTCGGGGCCGCGGAATCCCTGGCGGTCGCCACCACGGGCGCCGCCCTCGCGGCGGTCGCCGCGGAAGCCCTCGCGGTCCCGGAAGCCGCCCTGCCGCTCGTCGTCGCGGGACCGGAACTCGCCCCGGCGGTCGCCGCCGCGCTCGCCGGCGCGGTCGTCGCGGTACGACGGGCGGTCGCCCCGGCGCGGGGTGCCGTCGCGGCCGGCCGGACGGTCTTCGTATCGACGCGGGCGATCGCCGCCGTGCGGTCCTGAGCTCACAGGTTCATCCTTCCTGATTGCGCCACCTGGGGCGCCACGCAGTCGAGGGCCGACCCGGATGGGGCGGCCCTCGACTGGAAGATTGTCCGGCGGTGTCCTACTCTCCCACACCCTCCCGAGTGCAGTACCATCGGCGCTGGAGGGCTTAGCTTCCGGGTTCGGAATGTTACCGGGCGTTTCCCCTCCGCCATGACCGCCGTAACTCTATCGACATGTCAAACAACACCCACACGGGTTTGTTGTTCGTTTGTCGGGAGTTGCACAGTGGACGCGTAGCAGCTTTGTTGGTCAAGTCCTCGGCCTATTAGTACCGGTCAACTGAACCCGTTACCGGGCTTACATTTCCGGCCTATCAACCCAGTCGTCTAGCTGGGGGCCTTACCCACCCGAAGGTGGTGGGATACCTCATCTTGAAGCGAGCTTCCCGCTTAGATGCTTTCAGCGGTTATCCCTTCCGAACGTAGCTAACCAGCCGTGCCCCTGGCGGGACAACTGGCACACCAGAGGTTCGTCCGTCCCGGTCCTCTCGTACTAGGGACAGCCCTTCTCAAGTATCCTACGCGCACGGCGGATAGGGACCGAACTGTCTCACGACGTTCTAAACCCAGCTCGCGTACCGCTTTAATGGGCGAACAGCCCAACCCTTGGGACCTGCTACAGCCCCAGGATGCGACGAGCCGACATCGAGGTGCCAAACCATCCCGTCGATATGGACTCTTGGGGAAGATCAGCCTGTTATCCCCGGGGTACCTTTTATCCGTTGAGCGACACCGCTTCCACATGCCAGTGCCGGATCACTAGTCCCGACTTTCGTCCCTGCTCGACCTGTCAGTCTCACAGTCAAGCTCCCTTGTGCACTTGCACTCAACACCTGATTGCCAACCAGGCTGAGGGAACCTTTGGGCGCCTCCGTTACCCTTTAGGAGGCAACCGCCCCAGTTAAACTACCCACCAGACACTGTCCCTGAACCGGATAACGGTCCGAAGTTAGATACCCAAACCAACCAGAGTGGTATTTCAAGATTGCCTCCACCCGCACTGGCGTGCGAGCTTCACCGGCTCCCACCTATCCTACACAAGCTAATTCAGATACCAATGTCAAGCTATAGTAAAGGTCCCGGGGTCTTTCCGTCCTGCCGCGCGTAACGAGCATCTTTACTCGTAGTGCAATTTCGCCGGGCCTGTGGTTGAGACAGTGGGGAAGTCGTTACGCCATTCGTGCAGGTCGGAACTTACCCGACAAGGAATTTCGCTACCTTAGGATGGTTATAGTTACCACCGCCGTTTACTGGCGCTTAAGTTCTCCGCTTCGCCCCCGAAAGAGCTAACAGGTCCCCTTAACGTTCCAGCACCGGGCAGGCGTCAGTCCATATACATCGAATTACTTCTTCGCATGGACCTGTGTTTTTAGTAAACAGTCGCTTCCCCCTGCTCTCTGCGGCCATACAACGCTCCACCCGCGCGGGGCTTCACGTCTCCGGCCCCCCTTCTCCCTAAGTTACGGGGGCAATTTGCCGAGTTCCTTAACCACAGTTCGCCCGATCGCCTCGGTATTCTCTACCTGACCACCTGTGTCGGTTTGGGGTACGGGCCGCTCGGAACTCGCTAGAGGCTTTTCTCGGCAGCATAGGATCACTGACTTCACCTGAATCGGCTCGGCATCACGTCTCAGCCTATGTGTGCTGCGGATTTGCCTACAGCACGGCCTACACGCTTACCCCGGCACAACCACCGGCCGGGCTCAGCTACCTTCCTGCGTCACCCCATCGCTTGACTACTACCCGCCAGGTTCCCACGCTCCCCGTGTTTGGTCCGAAGACCGCCCACAGATCGGGTGGTTAGCACAACGAGGTTCGTCAGGGTCGCTCCTTCGCGGGTACGGGAATATCAACCCGTTGTCCATCGACTACGCCTCTCGGCCTCGCCTTAGGTCCCGACTCACCCAGGGCGGATTAGCCTGGCCCTGGAACCCTTGGTCATCCGGCGGAAGGGTTTCTCACCCTTCTTTCGCTACTCATGCCTGCATTCTCACTCGTGCCGCGTCCACAACTGGGTCACCCCGCTGCTTCACCCCCGGCACGACGCTCCCCTACCCACCCACACACCTGCACCAACACCCCGAAGAGCGCCGGCGAAGTACTTGTGTGAGTGCCACAGCTTCGGCGGTGTGCTTGAGCCCCGCTACATTGTCGGCGCGGAACCACTTGACCAGTGAGCTATTACGCACTCTTTAAAGGGTGGCTGCTTCTAAGCCAACCTCCTGGTTGTCTATGCGACCCCACATCCTTTTCCACTTAGCACA